>CANQRP010000020.1 GCA_947626305.1 uncultured Clostridia bacterium
GTTGAGGGCGGTGAAATTGTAGTAATCGTTCTCGATCTCGGGACCTTCGAACACTTCGAATCCCATGCCCGAAAAGAGGTCGATGAGCCGATCCTTCACTCGCGTGACGGGGTGCAGCGCCCCCGCCCTGGTATGACGCCCCGGCATGGTGACGTCGATCTGCTCGCCCGAGAGCTTGGCTTCGAGCTCTTTTTTCCTGAGAGTTTCTTCGCGCGCGGCAAACTTTGCTTCGAGCGCCTCCCGCAGCGCGTTCACCTTTTTGCCGAACGCGGGACGCGCCTCCTGCGCGAGCTCTTTCATGCTTTTGAGGAGCGCCGTCACCTTGCCCGTCCGCCCCAAAAACTTCATTTTGACCTCGTAGAGCGCGCGGCTGTCCTCCGCCGCCTCCGCTTCCTCGGTCGCCTCCCGTAACAGATGATCTTCTTCCATGGTCTACCTCTTTTTTTCAAAAAATAAACGCCCTGTCAACCGTTTTTCGGTTGACAGGGCGTGACAAATTTACGCGGTACCACCTGTCTTTGCGCGCGAAAAGGCGCGCCTCATTGCCCCTTGACGCGGGAAACGGCTCTCCTTAAAGTTCGGTTCGGGGGAGCGGCTCGCGGGGGAATACCGCCGCCCCTTTCCCAAAAGACCTCTCAGCCGCGGGTCTTTCTCTCTGCAAGGAAAGCGATGGGCAGCGTCTCTTCCGCTTCAAACGCCTTTTCCGACATTATAAGCGAATTTTTCCGCAAAGTCAAACGATTTTCGGCGGTTACTTACTCATTTCAAAGGAGTTGCCTTGATATGACACCGAAATATGATCGTCTTTGCAGGTCGTGATGAGGTATTGGCTCCCCTTCGATGCGGAGATTGACTTTCGTCACGTCCTTTTCGTCGATGTCCCACGTACCCGTGAGGTCGAACGTCAAAAGGTCGAAGATATTCGCATGGAAGGTCATGCTGCCGTCCTTCGAGAGGGTAAGCGTGACGCTCTCCTTCTTGAAGATCAGATTGATCAAGAAACTGTCCCCCACATTGAGTTTGACCGTTCCGTGACCCAAAAGATCCACGACCGCACTGTCGACGTAGTAAGTTCCCGAGTAGATCTCCACCCAGTTGGGTTCGGTTTCTTCCTCTTTCTCCGGTTCCTGGGACTTGCAGGCACCGAACGCGAACAGAAAGCACAGCAACAGCACTGCGGGCAAAACGATGCCGAATAACCTGTTTTTGTGTTTATTCAAGACGGATCCTCCTTAAAAGCGCGGGATTTCCCGCCGCCCTGCCGCCGCCGAGCACGACGGACATCTGAGGGTCGTTCGAGATATGCGCTTCCATTTGTAATTTATCCGCGACGTGATCGGCAAGTCCTGCGAGCGCCGCCACTCCGCCCGAGAGATATACCCCGTTTTTGCCCACCGCCGCAGACACTTCCGCGGGCAGCTTTTTGAGCACCATCTCCGCATATTCGATGATCTTATCCACATAGATGCGGACGGGGAACTCGATGTCGGACGACGAGACGGAAACGGACCGCGGTTTGCCCGTGGAGATGTCCCGCCCGTTGATGATGGTGGACTGATTGTCGTCCTCGATGAGGCTCCCCACCGTGTTTTTGAGTTTTTCGCTGGTGAGCGAACCGATTTTGAGGTTGAACTTGTCGGCGATATGGTCGATGATGTGGATATCCATGTTGTTCCCGCCGACGTTCATCGAGATGCCCGCGATGATTCCGTCGAGCGAGAAGGTGGCGATGGAGGTGACGCCGGCGCCGATGTCGATGGCGAACACGGGGTTGCTCTCGCTTAAAGGCACGTCTTGCCCGAGGGCGCTCAAAAAGGGCGCTTCGGCAAAGTCCACACGGGAGATGCCTGCGGACTTCGCCACCCGATAGATCTTTTCGCGGGATTCGGATCTGAAACCGCAGGGAACGCAGAAGAGCGCCTCGATCGAAAGCGCTCTGCCCGCCGCCTTCTTCAAAAAGTATTCGAGAAGAGCAGCCGCCAGCTTTTCGGAGACGATCTCCCCTTCATACACGGGGAAGCAGACGTCCGTTTGATCGGCGGTCTTGCCCAAGAGCCGCTTGGCGTCATTGCCGTAGGCGCGGATCTCGCCCGTATCCTTCTGCACGGTGATGCAGGTTGCCTCGGCGAGCACGATCCCGCTGCCGAGACGGTAGATTTTCGTGACCGAGGTCCCGAAGTCGATCGCAAGTTTCAGCATAAATGTACTTCCTCTAAAAACGATTTCACGGTCTCCGTGGGGAGCCCGATCACGTTGGTATAACTGCCTTGAAAATCGGCGGCGAGCCCGCCGTCCTGAATGCCGTAAGCGCCCGCTTTGTCGAGCGGGGAGCCGCTCGCCACATATTGTTCGATGAACGCTTCGCTCAAAGGGAAAAAGGAGACCTTCGTCTCCGCGACGTCTTTGAGGCACACGCCCCGCCCCACGAGGCACACGCCCGTGAATACCGAGTGCGTTCTGCCGCTCAACAGGCGGAGCATCCGCTTTGCGTCCTCTCCGTCCGCGGGCTTTCCCAAGATCTCGCCGTCGAGCGAGACAACGGTGTCCGCGCCGAGCACATACGCCGAAGGATAGCGAAGAAAAACTTCCCTCGCCTTGCCTTCGGCGAAGGCGAGCGCCGTCTCCCTTGCGGGAAGTCCTTCCGCGATCTCCTCAAAGCGGGAGGGTACCACCTCGAAGGGAAGATGAAATTGCGCGAGCAACTCCCGCCTGCGCGGAGAATTGCTCGCCAGAATGAGTTGCATCAAAGGATCTCCAAGTTCTTCTTGAAGGTGCGTTTGAATTCGGGATTCGCCTTTGCCGCCTGCGCGAGTTCGAGCGTTGCGTCGCCCGCAAGTTCCGTCTTCATGATGACGGAATCGCCGAGCACGTCGCAGTTGACCCCCGTCACCATGCCGAGCCCGCTCCTGTCGAGGCTCTCCGCGATGCGCAGGAGCACGCCGAGCTTTCTCACGACGTCCATATCCTCGTCGGTCACGATGTCCTTATAGCGCGCCCAATCGGAGGGAAGGAGGTCCTCCTTGCGGTGGCAGCCCGCCACAAACGCGGCGAGCACGATCTCCCGATGGGTGACGCCGTAAATGGCGGAATTCAGGATCATGTAGCGGCTGTGCTTCTGATTGTTGTAGTAGCGCACGCAGAGCCCGCAGTCGTGCAAGCTCGCCGCCACTTTGAGTACTTTCAGATAGACGCGGGGGAATTTGTGCAGCACCCGCAACTGCTTGAAGAGCTGAATGGCGAGATGCACCACATGCTCCACATGCCGCTCGTCGCAATGATAATATTTCACAAGCGTGTTGAGCGAATAGCCGAGCACGTCCGAAAGAGGGCGCTCCTCCGTCATGGGCACCGCCTGGTTGAACATGATGCCCTCGCGCAGCCCGCAGCCGCTGATCTGGAAGGATTCGATGTGCAGATAGTCGGTAAACGCCTTGATTATGGCGAGCGCGGCGGGCATGATGTCCGCACGGGCGGGAGAAAGCCCGCGGATGCGCTTGCGCTTTTCCACGTCCAGAACGCGCACCATCTCGTAGACGGAGCGGAAATCTTCCACCGCGAACGTATAGTTGTGTACGATATTCAGGGGGTACTTCCGCACCATGCGGTTCATCTTGTAGAGGTTGCGGAAAGAGCCGCCCACGCCGATCATTTGCACGTCGGGGTCGACTTCCGAAAGCCACTCGATCTTTTTGAATTGTTCGGTGAAGAACTCCTCGATCTTTTCGGTCTGTTCCTCGGGAGAGACGCCCTCTTCCGCAAAGAGGTCGGTGAGGGTGACGGCGCCGAAGGGCAGGGTGATATATTGCAAGATGCAGCGACGGTTATAATATACGATCTTGGAGCTGCCTCCGCCGATCTCGAGGATGATGCCTTTGGGGACATCCATGGAGTTGATGACCCCCCGATAGACGAGGGTAGCCTCCTCCTCTTCGGAGAGAACGGTCATTCTCAGCCCGCAGGTCGCCTGGATCTCGTCGAGGAAGGAGCGCTGATTTTTGGCGCGGCGGACCGCCGCGGTCGCGACCGCGATGATCCGTTCCACCCCCGACGCTTCGCAGAGGCGTTTGAACATTTTTAACGTTTTGATCGTTTCCGCCACGCGCTGCGGCTTCAGGAAGCCGTCCCTGTCCATGTCCTGTCCCAACCGGACGCTCTCTTTGAGCTCGTCCTCGACCATGAAATACCCCTCCTGAAAGAGGTTGACGATGACCAGACGTGCGGAATTGGAACCCAAATCGATGATCCCTATTTTAGCCATTCTTTTCGTCCTCAAACTTGCCTATGGATTTTATCGGACCCTCTGAAAGAGCAAACAAACGATTTTGCCCATAATACTCTATGGTGTTATTTTAGCACACGAAAGAGGGTTTGTCCATACCCTTTTTGAAAATTTTTTCCTTTTCGGACACTTTTTTTCAGTTTTCACGCTCGCCGCGGAATGCGGAGGAGAGCGGGACGGCGGAGAGCAGGATGAGAAAGAGCCCGAACCCCTTCCCGAGCAGTTTTGCGGGCAGAACGACCGCGACCCCCGCCCCGAGCGCCGAAAAGAGAAGCGCGGGCAGAACGAACTGCCACAGTCCCTCCTTCGCGAGCAGCCCGTTTTTTGCGTGGACCGAGAGCGCGAGAAGGGACATGGGCAAAAAGGAGAGCAGGTTGACTCCCTGCGCCGCCGCCTGCGGCAAGCCGAGCACGAGCGTCAAAAGAGGGATCAGGAGCGTGCCGCCTCCCATTCCCATCCCGCCGAGCACCCCGCCAGCGAATCCTCCCGAAAAGAACAGATAAAAGGACATTCAGACGAGCATCCTCCACCCTGCGAGCAGCATGAGCGCGCCGAAGACGAAGGTGACGAGACGGACAGGCAGAACGTTCAACAGCTTCGCCCCCAAATATCCCCCCGCAGCAACGCCGAGCAACGTCGGCACGAGCGCAAAGAGCGGCACCTGCCCCGAAAAGAAATAGACCGCCCCGCTCACCGCCGACGCGGGCAGAATGACCGCGATCGCCGTCGCGTGCGCCCGCCGCGCGGGCAGACCGCCCGCTTTGAGCAGAGGAACGGCGAGCATGCCGCCTCCCCCGCCCAACATTCCGTTGATCGCGCCGATGAGCGCTCCGCCCGCAAGCCTCGCCCCGATATTTGCCCGTTTCATGCCGCTCCCTCCTCTTCGTTCCGACTTTAGATTGCGACATTTCAAAATTTTTTCTCATTTTTTTCTGCGATTGCACGTATAATTGCTTGCTTTGCGAAGCGATTTCGGCTAAAATAGAAGCATATTGCTAAGAAATAGATTGCGGGCGCGTGCGCGACTTGTTTTTGCTTTGCGCCCAAAAAAAACAAAAGGTGTTATATGGCAAAAATCTTTGAAAACGGAAAATGGAAGAAAAAGACGCTGACGGCTCTCTCCGTCGTGCTCGCGGGGACCCTTTCGTTGGGGGTGTTTTCCGCCTGCACGACAACGGAACCCGAGGAAGAAACGGAGAGCAAAGTCGCTCCGACCGATACGCAGCTCATCAAGAACGGCAACTTCGAATTTTATTCGGACAAGCTCGTCGATCCCGACGACAACGGCAAGCCGCTCGACAAGCACAACATCATCTCCACGCCCGACAGTTGGTCGTTCACCTCGGGGTCTCCCTCCTCGAACACCAAGTCCGGCGTCATCGATACCGCCGACTGGAATTACTTCACCAAGACGGGCGGCTATTCCTTTAAGACCTTCACAAAGGGCGAGGGGGACGACGCCAAGGAAGTGACGACCTTCGAAACCATCGAAGAAGCGTACGCCCATTGGGAGGACGCGAACGTCTCCGCATACGACCGCCTCAAATTCCTCGACATCTTCTCCGACGAAATAGACGACCTTGCCGACACTTCGGAACAGGCGAAGCTGTTCTCCAAATACAGCTATTCCGTCGACTTCGAGGATGTGGAAAAGTTCAACGACGAAGACGAAGGCGTGAGCCTCGGCACGAGCGGCAATGTCTTTGAACTCCATGACGGCGCGACCGACGGCGAAGGAAACGAGAACAACACGAGCGTGCTCATGATCCACAACCAGCGCACCGCCGACGACGGTGTGCGCGGCACGGCGCAGTATTACACGTCGAGCACGACCGTCACCCTCTCCGCGGGCACGGCTGCCGAAGTTTCCGTATGGGTGCGGACCGACGCGCTCTACCACTACAAGGACACCGAGCTCACCCAACGCGGCGGCGCCTACATCGGCGTGACCAACACCGTGGGCGGCAGCACGCTCGACCAGATGCAGATCTACAACATCCATACCGACGGCAAGTGGCAGAAGTACACCATCTATGTGCGCGCCAGCACCTTTGCGACGAGCACCTTCCGCATCGTGCTCGGGCTGGGGCAGGGCTCTTCCGACGATAAGTATTACGCGGTGGACGGCTATGCCTTCTTCGACGACGTGACCTGCAAGCTCATCTCCCGGGAAGCCTACGACGAAGCGGTCCATACCGAAAACGGCGTGAAAGAGGGAGTGAAGGAATGCACCGTCGACTCTCTCAAAGCGGAAAAGCAGTTCGACTCCGACGTCTATCCCTATGCGGACTTCAAGACGTTCGCCCTCGACCTCTATGCCCCCATCGACGGCACCGCCGTTGAGGAACTCACCCAAAACGCCACCGTTGCCCTGACCGAAGAAGTCTCCGGCAGCAACACCTACACCTCCGAAAAGATCGACGCTTCCCGCGGGGACAGCGAAGAGAACGTGAAGGGGCTCATCACCTTCGACGAGATCAAGAATAACACCTCCAACAAATATCTCCGAAACATCTATACCAACGACTTTGAGAACAAGTTCCCCTTCGACGAGGAAAGCAGCAAGGTCATCATGCTGATGTCGGCAAACGGCGCGGCGTACACCGCCAAGCTCGCCATGCCCGAAGGCAAGGACCCCGCAACGGACGAAAGCCTCTTCAAACTCGCACCCGACTCCCGCATCCTGATCTCCTTCTTCGTGAAAACGAGCAAGATCCGCAGCGGGCTGACGGGCGCAAGCGCCGCGCTCGTGGACGGCGAAAACAAGACGTACATCTCCCCCTTCGATTCGACCACCCTCGCGGCGGTGGACATCGACTCCAAGAGCGACGACGAGAGTCTCAAAGACATCTACAAGGGTTGGACGCAGTGCTTCTTCTTCGTAGAGAACGACACCGAGACGGACAAGGTCTTCTCGCTCGAATTCTCCTACGGTCCCACCACCATCGTCGGCACCAACAAATTCAGCTACGGCGAAGGCTATGCGGCATTTACGGGCTTTGAAGTGAAGCCGCTCACCAAGACCGAATACGGCTACGCCTCCACGGGCGACCGCGCAAAGAAGGTTTCCCTCACCGGCGAAGTGGAGGAGACCAAGCGGTTCGACTCCGTTTCCGCAACGGCGGAAGAGGATCTCAAAACCGGTCCCGCGCTTCCCGCAAACTTCCGCGGTGCGCTCGGCGGCAGCGACTTTGTGCAGAAGAACGACACGAGCGTCCCCAACGTCAAACCCGCAAACGTTTCCGCCGGGCTCGTGAGCTCCAAGTATGCGGAAAACTACTTCAAGGGCGATGAGAGCTGGAAGCAAGTGCTCGCTCCCGCAGCGGGCGACGCCGCAAACGAGACGGAGTGGTGGACAAATCTCTTCGGAAATTCCCGCCAGCCCCTCGTGATCGTCAATGGCGAAGCGGCGGCTTACGGCTTCTATGCCGAGACCGAGAGCGTCTCCGCGTCCTCCTACCGCAGGATCTCCATGCGCGTGAAGGCTTCCAAAGACGCAAAGGTCAACCTCTACCTCATCGACACGACGGCGGACGAGACGGGCACTCTTCTCCGCCCCGACCTTCCCGCCTACACCTATTGGTATGACGACGAGGGCAACATCGTGAATATGGACCCCTCCGCGGACGATTACAAGACGAAGGGCGAAGTGCTCTTTGAGCTGCAACCCAACGGGCTCTACAAGAAGGCGGAAGACGACGGCAAGTTCTATGCCAACCTCCGCAACTTCGACAAGGACGACGAAGGCAACCTCGTGACGAAGGACGGGACCATCGCTTACTTCTATAATGTGGTAGATAAGCAGTTCTACGCATACCGCGAGGAAGACGCCAAGACGGGCGTGTACACCTACAACACCGTTGTCACCGAGCTCCCCGCGGAGAACCTGCGCTACGACAATACCTCCGCGACCAAGAGCGCCGAAGCGCGCATCGAGCTCACCGGTACGGGCGAATGGATGACCATGAGCTTCTACCTGCACACGGGCGACGAGGAAAAGAGCTACCGCCTCGAAGTTTGGAGCGGCAGCCGCGACGGTGCGACGAAGAACCCCGCCAACTCCTACGTGTTCTTCGACAATTATTCCTCTTCCGACGCGACCTCCGATTTCGACACCCTCCGCGACGACGCGATCAAGGGTTTGAAAGAGAAGCTCAACGAAGGCAAGGAAATGGGCAGCGAAGGATACCTCGGCAACGACGATCTCCTTCCCGAAGCGTACGCGGGCTACTACACCTTCACCTTCTTCGATTCGAAGGACTATCTCCGCTATGACGAAACGACGGATGAAGAAGAGTTGGGCGATCCCTACTACTCCTACGTGCAATCTTCCAACGAGGAACAGGTGGTATGGCTCCGCTATGAAGAAGCGGCGGCAAAAGGTCAGTCCGCACGTTACTCCTTCTATCTCGACTATTCCGCAAGCGATGTGACGGTGGAACGGGAATATCCCGACACCGACAGCGACGATACCGACACCGATACCGACCATACCCACGACACGGGGACCGAGGCAACGAACATCTGGCTCCTTATCGCCTCCGGAAGCCTTGCGATCGTGCTGGTATTTGCGATTGCCGCGGTGATCGTGCGCCGCATCCTGAAAAACAGGTCTAAACGCACCCGCATCAAGGCGCAGAAGGATAAGCGCGTAAGACCCGCAAAGCCTTCCGACGCTCCCGCGCCCGAGGACGGCAATGAAGCGTAAAAAATGACGTAAATCGGAAAAACCCGACATTTTTGTCGGGTTTTTTGTTGCAAAAAAGGCTCTGTTGTGGTATACTGTAAGAGAACTGAATTGTGCCACCGGGTGCGGTGAATGCGTGAGCATTCCGATTTGCGTTGATAGGTCTTTGACTTCGGTCTCAGGTAAACGCAGAGCGGGATGCTTTTTTCGGAAAAAGGAGAAGGATGCGCGTCTTAAAGGAGTTCTTCCGCAATGTACGTCCAATCGAATATGTCATCTTCTTCGGTTCGATCGCGGCGATCGTGCTCTCCTTCGTGCTGACGAAAAATACCGACTATTTGCAGCTCACGGCTTCCCTCATCGGCGCGCTGGCGCTCATCCTCGTGGCAAAGGGGAACGTGATCGGGCAGATCCTCTCCGTCATCTTCTCCGTCTTCTACGGGGTGATCTCCTACTTCTGCGGCTATTACGGGGAGATCATCACCTATCTCGGCATGTCGGCGCCCGTCGCGGTGCTCGCCGTGATCTCCTGGCTGAAAAACCCCTTCCGCGGAAACCGAAGCGAGGTGACGGTCAACCACCTCCGCTGGCAGGAATACCCCGTGATCTTCGCGATCTCTCTCATCGTGTCCGTGGCGTTCTTCTTTATCCTGCGCGCGCTCGACACGCCCAACCTTTGGTGGAGCACCGTCTCCGTGCTCACGAGTTGCATGGCGATGCTCCTCTGCGTGCGGAGAAGCCCCTTCTACGCCTGCGCCTACTGCGTGAACGACCTCGTGCTCATCGTGCTCTGGACGCTGATGTCCGTGCGGGAGCAAACGTATATCGCCATGGTCGTCTGCTTTGTGGTGTTCTTTGTCAACGACATCTACGGGCTGACGAATTGGCTGCGTCTGCGCAAAACGCAACAGGAAACGTTGCGGAACGAAGAAGCGTAACCCCCAAAAAAAGAGCGGCTCCCTCCGATACGGAGGGAGCTATTTGATTTTTCTCAAACCTTTCGGAAGATGATTTTTCAGGGTCCCGTTCACGCATTTTCCGAGCCCGAGCGGGTATCCCTCCACGCAGACGGCGCACCAACCGTTGGGAAGGTCGGTCGGGAGCGTCTCTCCGCGGAGATAGCGTTCGCTCTCCTCCCGGGAGAGAGACAGCCTCCGCTTTGCCCGCCCGCCGAACGCCATGGCGAGCGCATGGGCGGGTTTGAAAATTTTTCCGTCGAATTCCCCGAGCTCCACGCCGAGCCGCAGCAGGTTGAGCCCCGACAGATCGGGCATCCCTTCGGGCACGAGATACATCCTCCCGTCCCCGAGGGTATGAAGCAAACCCGTTAAGGGCTCTGCAAAGAAGTCCGCTTCGAATGTACGGTAGGCATTTTCCGCCTGCGCGTTGCGAATGGCGGCAAAGGTCCGCGAACGCCGCGTTTCACCATCCTTCTTCTCCAAAAGGGCGCAGAAGTGCCCCTCGCCGCGGCAAATGTGGGGATAGAGCTTGCGCATTTCAACGAGCGAGAATTCGGGGTGGCGTTTCAAAAAATCTTCGATCTGCCACTCGTCCTCCTCCTCCGCAAAGGTGCAGGTGGAATAGAGGAGACGCCCTTCGGTCGCCGTCATCTCCGCGGCGCGATCTAAAATGTCCTTTTGCCGCGCGGCGCACATCGCGACGTTTTCCTCGCTCCATTCTGGAATTGCGTTCGGCTCTTTTTTGAACATTCCCTCGCCCGAGCAGGGCGCGTCGACCAAGACCAGATCGAAAAACGCGGGAAAGAGCGCGGCAAGGTTCTCGGGGAGCGCGCTCGTGACGGCGCAGTTCGTGATCCCCATGCGCTCGACATTCTGCGAAAGCGCCTTCGCCCGCGCATAGTTGACCTCGTTCGCGATGAGGATCCCCTCCCCCTTCATCTGCGCGGCGATCTGCGTCGTTTTGCCGCCCGGCGCGGCGCAGAGGTCGAGCACCCTCTTTTTGGAACAGCCCGCCGCCGGCTCCCCTACCGCCATGGCGGACGGCTCCTGCAAATAATACAGCCCCGCAAAGTGATAGACGTCGGCACCCGTCTTTTCCTCGGAGAGATAGAACGCGTCTTTCTCCCACGGAATGGTTTCGCCGAGCGGGAAGGGCGCGCGCGCCGCAAATTCCTCGGCGGAAAGTTTCAGCGTGTTGACGCGCAGCCCCTTTTCGGGCGGCTTTTCGTAAGAGCGCAAAAAGGCGGGGAAATCACTTCCCAGCCTTTCCTGCATTCTTTTCAAAAATTGTTCGGGTAACGTTTGCATCCTGCCTTTCTAAACCGTTTCAAGCGCGGATTCGAGCTGTTCCAGAGAGATAAACGCCGCGCCCGCCGTGATCGCATTCCGGCAGCGCTCCCCGCCCTCCCCGCGGGCGATGTACACATTGCACTCGGTGGGATGGGAGGTGTACTGTCCGCCCGAATCGAAGATGGCTTCCACAAGTTTGCGGGAGACGGGCACGTCGTCCTCGATGTCCCGCGAAAAGCAAAAGATCTTGCCCTCGAGCGACCCGCCCTTCTTGCGGCGGTGCATATGTTTGTTGACGTAGCGGTAAAATTCCTCGTGCGCTTTAATGTGCTTCTCGCGCTCCTCCTCCCGCTCGGCATAGTAACTTCTCAGCCCCGCCGAGGAGAGCGACTGGATCTTGTAGCCCGCGATCCTGCCGGCGCGCACGCCGTACTTTTCGGCGAGCCCCTTCACGTCCGTTCCCTCGCGTTCGCACAGCCGCTCGCACACCCGCATGGTGGCATAGGCGTCGTCCACGGCGCGGTGCGGGGTGAATTCCACGCCGAGCTCCTCCGCCATCGCCTGCAACCCGTATTGCCGCGTAAAGTTCTTTTGCGCGTTCATAAAGAAGAACTGCGTATCGTGGAATTGAAAGCGGAAGGACGGGAGCTTATAGCGCTTGGTCTCCAAATTGAGGTAGTTGACGTCGTTGATGGTGGCATGCCCGCACACCACGCTGTCCTTATCTTCGAGGAGCGCCTTGATGCGGGGATACTCCGTGGGAAACGTGGGATACTTTTTGAAATCTTCGTACTCATAGGGAAGCACGAGTCCCTCGTGCCCCTTGCGGTCGGTGAGATGAAATTTCCCGCGCGGATTGAGGAGAATGTCCTCCCGGGCGAGCACCCGAAAATTTTCATCCGTGACGACATACCCGAACGCGCACATTTTGGCAACGTTCTTGTAGACGCACGCACATTCGATGTCGAAAAACAGATACTTCATGAACAATTACGGCACACGTTATTTGACGCGGATCTCTTTCGTTCCGCCCATGTAGGACCAAAGGACTTCGGGGATCTCCACACTGCCGTCGGCGCGGAGATGATTTTCGAGGAAGGCGATGAGCATGCGCGGCGGCGCGACGACCGTATTGTTGAGGGTGTGCGCAAATTCGCTCCCCTTCTCCGTCTTGTAGCGGATGCCGAGGCGGCGCGCCTGCGCGTCCGTCAAGTTGGAGCAAGAGCCCACTTCGAAATACTTCTTCTGACGGGGAGACCATGCCTCCACGTCGCAGCTGCGGAATTTGAGGTCGGCAAGGTCGCCCGAGCAGCATTCGAGCTGGCGGACGGGGATCCCCATGGAGACGAACAGCTCCACCGTGTAATTCCACATCCTCTCGTACCACATGCAGCTGTCTTCCGGCTTACAGATGACGATCATCTCCTGCTTCTCGAACTGATGGATGCGGTAGATGCCCCGTTCTTCGATGCCGTGGGCGCCCTTTTCCTTGCGGAAGCAGGGAGAATAGCTCGTGAGGGTCAGAGGCAGCTTGCTCTCGTCGAGGGTCTGCCCCATGAATCTTCCGATCATGGAGTGTTCGCTCGTGCCGATGAGGTAGAGGTCCTCTCCCTCGATCTTGTACATCATGCCGTCCATTTCCTCAAAGCTCATCACGCCCGTGACGACGGAGGAACGGATCATAAACGGCGGGATGCAGTAGGTGAACCCCTTGCCGATCATGAAATCGCGCGCGTAGCTCAAAATGGCGGAGTGCAGGCGGGCGACGTCTCCCGTGAGATAGTAAAAGCCCTGCCCGCTCGTGCGGCGCGCGCTGTCGATGTCGATGCCGTCGAGCTTCTCCAAAATGTCGAGATGATAGGGAATTTCGAACTCGGGCACCTTCGGCTCCAAAAAGCGCTTGCGTTCCACGTTCTCCGAATCGTCCTTGCCGATGGGCGTATCGGGCGAGATGATGTTGGGAATGCTCATCATCACCTTTTTGAGCTGTTCGGAAACTTCGGGCTCCTCCTTCTCGATCTCCGCAAGGCGGGCGGCGTTTTCGCTCACCTGTGCCTTGACGGCTTCCGCTTCCGCCGTCTTCTTCTCCCGCATGAGCTGACCGATCTGCTTGCTCAGCGTGTTGCGGGAAGCGCGGAGAAGGTCTCCCTCCTGTTGCAATTCCCGTTTCTTTTTATCGAGGGCGATCGCCTCGTCGACCAAAGGGAGCTTTCTGTCCTGAAATTTCTTTTTGATATTTTCCCGCACCAGGTCGGGGTCGTTGCGAATGAGATTGATATCGATCATAAAAATACCTCTTGCGTTTTCCGTCTCTCATTATACATCATTTTGTCCGCGAATGCAAGGAAATTTCAAACCATTTCCGATCGATTGACATTTCCCGCGCGCGCGTGTATAATATAGGAAACGAGCGGACCGGCTCTCCAAGCACGAGGTGGATCATGAGTAACCCGATCGACGAGCGTCCCGACAAGACGACACAAACGGCGGACAACAGGCGGACGGAAACCGCCGCCCGCAAGAATTCCGCAACTCCCTCCCAGGCGCCCGCCGCGAAGACGCCCCGAAAGCAGACTGCGGCGCCCCCCGCGCGCTCCTTTTTCTCGCGCATTCTCGACAGAAACGCTTCGGAAGACCTCCGTTCCAAAAAAGAACACCGTAAACTCATGCGCAAATATCGCCGTGCCAAGGATCTTCCTTCCGCGGCGGAGACCGAGCGCTTTTCCCCCGCCGTGGACGAGGGGCTCACCGAGGAGCAGGTAAAACTGCGCAACAGTCAATTCCTCTTCAACGACGTCAACAAAAAATATTCCAAGTCCTATACCGCGATCTTCATCGGCAACCTGTGCACGGGATTCAACTTTTTGTGCATCGCGGTCGCCGTGGCGCTTGCCATCGCGCACGCAAACCTTTCGCAATTCCTCTTCGTCATCATCTTCACCGCCAACCTCGTGATCGGCATCGCGCAGGAGATCCTCGCCAAGCGGCAGATCGATAAACTCGCCGTGCTCATTTCCACAACGGTGACGGCGATCCGGGGCGGGGTGAAGAAGGAGATCCCCGTCCGTGAGATCGTTCTCGACGACGTGCTCCTGCTCGAAACGGGGCAGCAGGTCCCCGCGGACTGCATCCTCGCCGAGGGGAATGCGGAACTCAACGAGAGCCTTTTGACGGGGGAATCCGCCGCCGTCAAAAAACAGATCGGCGATACGCTGTATGCGGGGTCCTTCGTCTCGAGCGGCAGCTGCTACGTGCGCGCCGACAAAGTGGGCAAAAACACCTACCTCAACCAACTCACTTCCCGCGCGAAAAAGTACAAGCGCCCGAAATCGGAGATCATCAACTCCATCCGCCTCTTTATCCGCGTGATCGGCGTTCTGATCCCCATCGTGGCGGCGCTCACCTTTTGGACGGCTTACAATTCGGGCGAATCGCTGAGTGAAAACATCCAGACGACGGGCGCCGTCGTCATCGGCATGATCCCTTCGGGGCTGCTCCTTCTCACCTCGCTTGCAATGGCGGTGGGCGTAAGGCGGCTTGCGAAAAAACAGACCCTCGTGCAGGATATGAACTCACTCGAGATGCTCGCCCGCGTGAACGTTCTGTGCCTCGACAAGACGGGCACCATCACCGACGGCAGAATGGTGGTGAGCGACTGCATGATCATCGCCAACTACACCGAACACTCCGTGGAAGAGATCATGGGCAGCATGCTCACGGCGCTCGACGACAACAATCAGACCTCCATTGCCCTGCAAGACCGCTTCGGACACACCAATTCGATGCAGGCGACGGCGATCATCCCCTTCTCCTCCAAACGGAAACTGTCGGCGGTGAGCTTCGGCGACGAGGGGACTTTCGTGTTCGGCGCACCCGAATTCGTGCTTCGCCCCATGTCGCCGCGCATCGAACGCATCGTAAAACAATATGCGCAGATGGGGTTGCGCGTGCTTCTGCTCGCCCACGCGCAGGGGCAGATAGAGGGAGAACGTTTGCCCGGTCCCTTCCGTCCCATGGCGCTCATCACCCTTGCCGACAACATCCGTCCCGAGGCGGTGGAGACGATCAAGTCCTTCCGCGAAAACGACGTGGATATCCGCATCATCTCGGGGGACAATCCCGTCACGGTGTCGGAGGTGGCGCGCCGCGTGGGGGTGGCGAATGCCAATAAATATATCTCGCTCGACGGGCTTACCGACATCGAAGTGGAGAATGTTGCCAACGAATACACGGTGTTCGGGCGGGTGACGCCCGAGCAGAAGGCGATTTTGGTGCGCACCATCAAGCGGGCGGGCAACACCGTTGCGATGACGGGCGACGGCGTCAACGACATCCTCGCCTTAAAGGAGGCAGACTGCGCCATTTCGGTCGCCTCGGGCAGCGAAGCGGCGCGGAACGTGAGCCATCTGGTGCTCATGAACAACAACTTCATGAACCTCAACGCGGTCGTCAACGAGGGGCGGCGGGTCATCAACAACATCAAGAACAGCGCCTCCCTCTACATCATGAAGACCTTGTTCATCACTCTGCTCGCCGTGATCTGCGTCATCATGGGCGAAAAGTACTTCTT
Organism: uncultured Clostridia bacterium; assembly: GCA_947626305.1. GTDB lineage: Bacteria > Bacillota > Clostridia > Christensenellales > Borkfalkiaceae > Gallimonas. The sequence goes on from CANQRP010000020.1 coordinate 15,786, forward strand.
CAAGACGAACAATTTTATCCTGTTCGAATTCTTTGTTGCGGCGCTGCCCTCCTTTGTCATCTCCCTGCAACCGAATTCGAGCCGCGTAAAGGGCAAATTTATCCTATACGTGCTGTCGCGAAGTATCCCGGGGGCGATCACCCTCATTTTGTGCGTGCTCGCGGTGTACTTCGGCGGGGAATACATCCACGGGTACGGTTTTTCGAACATGCTCTATCCCATGCTCGTGGTGGTCGTCACCTTCGGCGGCGTGGTGATGCTCTACCGCATCTTGAAACCGCTCAACGTGCTGCGTTCGGTGCTCTACGGCGGATGCCTTGCCGTGTGCATCATTGCGCTCTCCGTGCCGACTTTGGGGAATTTCGTCTATCCCGGCTGGGAGGAGGTGGAGTTCACGCTTCCGCAGATCCTGTACATCCTCGTCATTATTCTTGCGGCGTTCCCCACCTCGGGTTGGCTCACCGCCGCCTGCGATTTGATGAACAGCGACTAGTTCACGAAAAAGCTTGCTTCGCAATCTTTTTCCGTGAGGGGTTAATTTTTTTATTTCATTGGAGCGATTCGCCCACCCGCAAGTTGCTTCGTAAAAACAAAAAGGCAAAAGGTTTTGCCAAATTGAGGCGCGCAGCGCAAAAGCGTGGTTTTGCTCGCGCACGTAATTTTAATTTCGCACAATTCTTTGCCTTTCTGTCATACCGACCGAGGCGCTTGCGCCGAGTGGAGTGTATCCCCATGGTTTTAAGCGCACCGCGCCTCGGAAAAGAATTGTGCGAGGAAACCTTCCTCCTGCATCAACGAGGTTATCCTCTTCTTCGCTCGGCTTGAACACTAAGCCGTAAGTGTGCGGCAAATTGAGTCGCGCAGCGAAGAAGCATGGTTCTTCTCGCGCAAGTAATGGAGGAACGACCCCCACCACCCGCTCCGCGGGAGCCTCCCCCTTGGAAAGGGGTAGGCTAAGCGACCCTACCCCAACTCGCTTGGGGGTGGAGCGGCGCCATTCTCCTCAGCAGCCCTGCGGGCTGTGAGGGGCGCCGCGACAGGAGGCGTGGCACCGCCGACGGGGTTTTGGCGGTCCCTGCCGCCAAAACGGTGGCATGGCACAGCCATGACGGGTGGGGGTAGCCGTAAGTATGCAACAAATTGAGTGCGCTTACGGAAAAACAACGATTCTCGCCCGCCCTCGCGTCAGCGGGGGGGGTAAGGAGGGGGGACCTTGTTTTTGTATGGTACACCATCCCCCCTTCGGCACTGCGTGCCACTCGTCTCACACGGGTAGAACCCCGTGTTCGGGCACCGTTCGCGCTACAAATGCGCTCACTCATGTCGCCTTGCGCCAACGGTTATCAACCGTTGGCAGAATGCAAGGCTCCACCCCGCTTCGCGAGGGACAGCAACCCCCACCACCCGCTCCGCGAGGGACAGCAAGGCAGAGCGTACGCCATAACAACCGACGGTTGAGAAAAACTCAACGAATGAGTGTGAAAATCAACTCCTCGTCTTGGGACACGGCGGGGAGTTGATGTTATAATGAGATCATCAAATATCGGAGGAAACGATATGTTACAAACTTTAGGCGGACGGATCGCTTGTTACCGCAAACAAAACCAAATGACGCAGGAGCAACTTGCCGAAAAGTGTTCCGTCTCCGCACAAGCCGTGAGCAAATGGGAAAACGATCTCACCGCACCAGACATCACTCTTCTCCCCCGCCTTGCGGAGCTTTTCCGATGCACGTGCGACGAACTGCTCGGCGTGGAGCGCAAGACGGTGATCACCGTTGACCCCGAGACGATCGACCTGACCCAAACGATTTTGAAATTGCGCGTGTGCGGCAATTTTCAAACAAGCGATGAGGGTCCACAGGACCTCGGAAAGACGAAGATCAACGTCAATCTTCCCCTCTCCGTTGCGGATGTCGTCCTTTCGAGCGGGCTCATCCTAATCGAAGCATTGAAAGAGATCGATCTCAAACAGATCGTCTCTCTTGTCAAGAAAGGTGTGATCGGGAAGCTCGTGGAGATCGAAGCGGAGAACGGTCTTACCATGGAAATGTGGGTGGAATGAAAGTCTGTTTGCAATACAAGCATGTGCGGCTTTGGCTATGGATGAGTGTAGCGTTCGCCCTCTTCGTGGCGCGCAAGGCATCGCACGGGAAACTTACAAAAGAAACCGCTACCACTTTGCGCCGCGCTTTGAAAGAAGTAAACCGTCCTTTCCGTCTTATACAACTTGAAACAAAATGTTTGAAGATGACCGTAACGCTATAAGTATAAAAGCCGCAGGGCCGAAGGGGGGGACGGTGCACTACGTAAGAAAATAAGGTGCCCCCTCCCCTACCCCTCCCCCGCGCGAATGCGCGGGGGAGGGCAAGAAGAAGGCGCAAGCGGGACCGCCTCATAAAAGCTACGCCCTCCCAAATGGGAGGGCGTTCGCAATTTCCGTCATTGTCGTTCGGCGGTACGCTTCGCCTTGCGGCAGAAATTACTTTCTCGGGTTGCGAATATTTGCCTGCGCAGCCGCAAGGCGCGCGATCGGAACTCTGAACGGCGAGCAGGAAACATAGGTGAGACCGATGTTGTGGCAAAATTCGATGGACGAAGGATCGCCGCCGTGTTCGCCGCAGATGCCGCAATGCAGTTCGGGACGGGTGCTCTTGCCGAGGTCGACCGCCATCTTCATCAACTTGCCGACGCCGACCGTATCCAATCTCGCAAACGGATCGCTCTCGTAGATCTTGTTCGCATAGTATGCGGGCAGGAACTTGCCTGCGTCGTCACGGGAGAAGCCGAAGGTCATCTGCGTGAGGTCGTTGGTGCCGAAGCAGAAGAACTCCGCCTCTTTTGCGATCTCGTCCGCGGTGAGCGCCGCACGGGGGATCTCGATCATCGTGCCGACTTCGTATTTGAGCTGCACGCCCGCTTCCTTGATGACTTCGTTCGCCGTCTTGACCACGATGTCTTTGACGAACTTCATCTCCTTTACTTCGCCCGTGAGCGGGATCATGATCTCGGGCACCACTTTCCAATCGGGATGCTTCTTCTCGACCGCGATGGCTGCCTTGATGACCGCTTTCGTCTGCATGACGGCGATCTCGGGATAGGTGACACAGAGACGGCATCCGCGATGACCCATCATGGGGTTGAATTCGTGGAGGTCGGAAATGATCTGCTTGATCTGCGCGACCGTCTTGCCCTGCGCCTTTGCGAGCGCCTTGATGTCCTCTTCCTCGGTGGGAACGAACTCATGGAGCGGAGGATCGAGGAAGCGGATGGTGACGGGATAGCCGCCGAGCGCTTCGAAGAGGCCCTCGAAGTCCGCCTGCTGCATGGGCTCGATCTTGGCAAGAGCCGCCTCTCTCTCTTCCACGGTGTCGGAGCAGATCATTTCGCGGAATGCGCCGATCCTTGCGGGGTCGAAGAACATGTGCTCGGTACGGCAAAGCCCGATGCCCTGCGCGCCGAACGCCGCCGCCTGCTTCGCGTCCTTGGGAGTATCCGCATTGGTGCGAACGCCGAGCGCCTTGTATTTATCGGCGAGCTCCATAATTCTTCCGAAGTAGCCGCTGTTGGGGTCTGCGGGAACGGTGGGAATGAGGCAGTTGTAGATGTTGCCGGTGGAGCCGTCGAGGGAGATGCCGTCGCCTTCGTGATAGGTCTTGCCGGCAAGGGTGAAGCACTTGTTCTCCTCGTCCATCTTGATGTCGCCGCAGCCGGAGACGCAGCAGGTACCCATGCCGCGCGCCACGACCGCCGCGTGGGAGGTCTGCCCGCCGCGAACGGTGAGGATGCCCTGCGCGTACTTCATGCCCTCGATGTCCTCGGGAGAGGTCTCAAGCCGCACGAGCACGACTTTCTTGCCCTTCTTGCCCTCTTTCACGGCGTCCTCTGCGGTGAACACGATGGTGCCCGCAGCCGCGCCGGGAGAAGCCGCAATGCCCTTGCCGACGACGTTGTTCTTGTCCGCCTCTTTCAGAGCCTTGGGGTCGAACTGAGGGTGCAGGAGCATGTCCAGAGACTTCGCGTCGATCTGCATGAGCGCTTCCTGCTCGGTGATCATGCCCTCGTCGATGAGGTCGCAGGCGATCTTGATGGCAGCCGCCGCCGTACGCTTGCCGTTACGGGTCTGGAGCATGTAGAGCTTTTCGTTCTCCACGGTGAACTCCATATCCTGCATGTCGTGATAGTGATTTTCGAGGGTGGTGCACACTTCCTGGAACTGCTTATAGACGTCGGGGAAGACCTGCGCCATCTGGGAGATGGGCATGGGGGTGCGTACGCCCGCCACGACGTCCTCGCCCTGTGCGTTGGTGAGGAATTCGCCCATGAGGCCCTTTTCGCCCGTAGCGGGATTGCGGGTGAACGCAACGCCCGTGCCGCAGTTGTCGCCCATGTTGCCGAACGCCATCATCTGCACGTTGACCGCCGTGCCCCAGCTGTAGGG
>CANQRP010000021.1 GCA_947626305.1 uncultured Clostridia bacterium
TCGCTCTCGAATTCCCGCCGCACATATCCGCTCCTTTCCCGCACGGGCTCGCTCTTTCCCGTGAGGTGAAGGATCTGCCACTCCTTCAAAAGCGCCGACGCGTGCCTTGCGATCGCTTCGTTGAGGGCTCTGCTGCCGCTCCCGCCGCCGAGCACGAGAAGGACGGGCTTTCCGTCCGCAAAGGAGTACTTTTTCAATGCCCGCTGCCTGTCGCCGCGGAAGAGTTCCTTGCGCATGGGGGAACCGATGTATTTGCCGTTTGCAAAGAGGTTCGCCGTCTCGGGGAAGGAGGTGAGCACATAGTTGCACTTTTTTGCGAGGAGCTTGGTCGCAAGTCCGGGGGTAAAGTCGCTCTCGTGCGTCAGCGCGGGGATGTTGAGCCGATGTGCCGCCCAAACCGCGGGGTAGCTCGCAAAACCGCCCTTGGAGAACACGAGGTCGGGCGGGTCGCGCCTCAGAATTTCGAGCGCTTCCCGCTTCGCCGCATGCAACCGCGTGGGGATTTTGAGATTTTCCGCCGTAAAGGCGCGCACGAGCTTGGGACAGTCCACCTCGAAAAAAGGATAGCCCGCCTCGGTGACAAGCGTCTTTTCGATGCCGCCCGTGCCCATATAGGCGAGCCGATGGGAATATTTGAGTTCGTTCATCACGGCAAGGTTGGGCACGACGTGCCCCGCGCTTCCGCCGCCGCAAAAGAGAAAATATTTCATGCCCGTCTTACAGTATATGCAGGAGGGGCGTTTTTTTTCACCCGTCGTTCCGATAAATGTTGCAGATGCGCTGCGCCTCCGCCTGCACCCGCTCGGCGAGGGAGGTGGGGGAGAGCACCCGAAACCCTCCGCCCGCGGCAAGAATGGTCTTTACGAGGGATTCGTCGTCGTGCAGTGTGATCTCGGCGATGTATTTTTCCCCGTGGCGGGTGACATTCTCGATGCCGAGCCATTCCTCGGCATAGGTGATGGATTCGGGCAGGATCTCGAAACGGGCGTTTACCGTGCTGTCGTCGTCGTGCCAGAAGTTGAGGGGAACGTCCTCCTCCTTGAAGGGGATGCGTTCGAAAGTCTCGCCCGTTTTCATGATCATCCGCATCCGCCCGAGCTTAAAGAGACGAAAGGCGTTCCGCGTCGTGCAGAAGGCAAAGACGTACCACAGGTTTTGCTTCAAAACGAGCAGGTGCGGATAGATCTTGCGGCGGGTGTGTTCGCGTTCGCGGGAGCAGTAGTCGATCTCAAGCGCCTCCCGCGTCTCGATCGCGTTTTCCACGAGGGAGAGCTTTTCGGAAAACCTGCGCTCGTCCCCCCAGTTGCCGCTGTCCACGAGGATATTGCCCGAAAGCATGGTGTCGAACTTCTCCGATTTCATCTGCGCCGTGAGCTTTTGGATCGCCGAGGCGAGCGCGGGGTCGGAGAGTTGGGCGTTCATCGCGAGCATGGCGTCCACCGCGTGGGTGTATTCCTCCTTCGTCATCATTCCCTTGGGGAGTTTGAATGCGTCGGAGATGTAGATGCCTCCGTTCTGCCCGCGCGCGATGTCGATGGGGACGCCCGCGATCGTCATCTCGTCCACATAGCGATAGATGGACCGCACGGAGACGTCGTATTTTGCGGCAAGTTCGCCCGCGCTTATCTTGCGGCGGGCAAGCAAAGTGAAGAGGATCCCGAGCATGATCTGGTATTTCATCCGTATTCTCCGAAAAAAATTGTTTTTTCCAAAAAAATTTTATCATACTTGACAATATATGTCAAGTATCTCGGCTATAATTTTTCTCGGAAGGAAACAAAAATGACGGACAGAGAAATCGAAGAAGTATTACAGCGAGGCAGAAAAGAGATCGCGGAGCGGCGGAATGCCGAACTGCGGGAGCGGGTCGCAAAGCGGATCGCCGAGCGGCGCCGCGTGTTGAGGCTACTCTCCGAGGCGGAGCGCGTGCCCGCGGGAAAGAGCGGAAAATCGCGCGAATATGCGTTGATTTCTTGACAAAGCGCCCTCCCGAGTGTACAATGGAAACAGAACATCGATCGGGAGTATTCTGATGAAAAACGTAATGGACACCCTGCGCGCGCGGGGATTTATCAAACAGACCGTCTATGAAGACGAACTTTACGAGCTCTTGGGAAAGGAGAGCGTGCCCTTCTACATCGGCTTCGACCCCACGGCGGACAGCCTGCATGTGGGGCACTTTATGCAACTCGTCGCCATGCGGCACATGCAGCTCGCGGGGCACAAGCCCATCATCCTCATCGGCGGAGGCACCGCCATGGTGGGGGACCCCTCGGGCAGAACGGACATGCGCTCCATGATGACGAAGGAGACGATCGCCTACCATGTGGAGTGCTTCAAAAAGCAGATGTCAAAGTTCATCTCCTTCGAGGGCGAGAACGCCGCGGTCATCGTAAATAACGCCGATTGGCTCTTGAACCTCAACTATATCGACTTTTTGCGGGACATCGGCGTCCACTTCTCCGTCAATAAGATGCTCACGGCGGAGTGCTTCAAAGCGCGCATGGAGCGGGGACTTTCCTTCCTCGAATTCAACTACATGCTCATGCAGGCGTACGACTTCCTCGTTCTTCACCAAAAATACGGCTGCTCGCTCGAACTCGGCGGAGACGACCAGTGGAGCAATATCCTCGCGGGCGCCGACCTCATCAGAAGGAAGGAGCGGAAGCCCGCCTATGCCATGACCTTTCAGCTCCTCACCACGAGCGAGGGCAAGAAGATGGGCAAGACGCAAAAGGGCGCCGTCTGGCTCGACGCGAACAAGACGAGTCCCTACGAATTTTATCAATATTGGCGGAACACGGCGGACGACGACGTGGAAAAGTGCTTCTGCCTGTTGACGTTCGTGCCCCTCGAAGAGATCAAGGAGCTCTGCGCCCACCGCGACGAACGCATGAATGCCGCAAAGGAGCGGCTCGCCTTCGAACTCACGAAAATGGTGCACGGAGAAGAGGCGGCTGCACTTGCGCAGTCGCAGGCGCGGGCGGCGTTCGGCGGCGAGGGCGAGATGCCCGCAAAGGAGATCCCCGCGGAGACTGCGACCCTCCTCGGCGCACTCGTTGCGACGGGGCTTTGCAAAAGCAACGGCGAGGCGCGGCGGCTCGTGGAGCAGGGCGGCGTCTCGGTGGGGGACGTGAAGGCGACGGACGTCAACATGCCCCTTCCCGCGGGCGACTTTATCCTTCACAAGGGAAAGAAGGTGCACGTCAAGGTCGTGCGCAAGTAAATGGAATATAAAAGCGTCGTCGGGGAGACGGTCACCGAGAAGATCATCGAAAAGAGCAGATTTTTGACCTATGTTTCGCACACGGAGGGCGAGGAGGAGGCGAAAGCCTTTCTTGCCCGTATCCGCGCGCTTCACCCCACGGCGACCCATGTCTGTTACGGCTATATCGCCGATAAGATCGGCAACGAACAGCGCTTTTCGGACGACGGCGAGCCGCAGGGAACGGCGGGCATGCCCATTTTGGGGGTCATCAAAGCGCAGATGCTGAGAGAGACGGCAATCGCCGTGGTGCGCTATTTCGGCGGGATCAAGCTCGGTGCGGGAGGGCTCACGCGGGCATACGCGGGCGGTGCCGCCGAGGGAGTGGAACAAGCCGAAAAGCGGGTGTACACGACGGGCGTGGAAGTGTCGCTCGAGGTGGACTATCCCGACGTGAACGCCGCACTGCGGTTTTTGGAGGTGGAGATCGTCCTTTCGCGGGAGTTTTCCGACAAGGCGCGCTTTACCGTGATGGTGAAGGAGAGCGCGGAAGAGGACTTTTCTTCCCGTGCCCGCGACTTTTTCAACGGGAAAGTGACGCTTTCAAGCGGAAAGAAATACTTTTATCCGTTTTAAGTTCACGCGTTTTTTTGCCGTGCCAGCCCCTTGGCTGCCCATTGAGGGGGAGCTGTCACGAACGCATGCGAGTGACTGAGGGGGTGTTTTTTATGACACCCCTTCCGCCTCCTTCGTCGGCAACCACCCCTCAAGGGGTGGGCAAGAGAGTGCCCCCTCCTAAGGAGGCGCCTATAAGTCGGAAAAAAATTTTTTCGACTTTTTTTGCGCAAACGCTTGACAAGTGTACTTGGCAATGCTATGATAGACATACCAAGTTTACTTGGCAAAGGAGACGCATATGGACGAACTGCAAGAACAGCGGGAGGGCGTTGAAGGCGAACGGACCCTCTCCAAAGAGGAAGTTTTGGCGCGCAGCCGCAAGGAGAACGCAAAATCGGGCGATGAGCGCGAACAGGCAAAGTGGAAGTGGGTGACATACAGCGGCTATCTCGCCATGATCATCACCGTCGTCGTCATCGAATTTTGTTATATCCTGCTCCACCGGGGCGAGGCGTTTTTCTATCCGATCTACGTTCTGTTGGGCACGTCCATGAGCGCACAGACCACCTGTCAGGCGGTCGTCATGAAGAAGGGGAGGGGCAAGACGATCTCCATTGTCTGCGCCGTCCTGCTCATCGCGGTAACGATCGCTCTGTGGGTGCTGTTCGCCCTCTCCCTTGCCGGCATCGAACTTTGAGGAGTTTATCATGGAAGAGAATTTCAACAACGTAGAGCAAAGCAGCGAAGAGCCCGTTCTCTCCAAAGAGGAAATTTTACAGCGGAGCCGCAAGGAGAACGAAAAGAACGGCGACGAGCGGGAACAGAATCATAGGTTGCGGGCAAAATACCTCGGATTTGCCGCCTGCATGATCGCCTGCGGCGTTGCCATCATCGTTCGGGCGTGTATGGGAGATCTCGCTTACGACCTGCCGGCGGTCATCTTTACGGGAGCTGCGGCGCAGAATGCCGCCGAGGCGTTCTTCACCGCGAACAAGAAAGTGAAGTGGCTCGCGATCTTTGTGGCGGTTTTGTCGGTCGGCGTGGCGATCCTGTATTGGGTGCAATTCGGGTTGCAACTTGCGGGGAAGTAGAACAAGCAAAACAAAAAGATGGACGAAAAATTAGTTCTGCGCAACCGCCTGAAAGAGGTGCGCGCGGCAAAAAACTTATCGCAGGAAGACTTGGCGCGGCTCGTGGGCGTTTCACGCAACACCATCTCCTCCATCGAGACGGGACAGTTCTGCCCCACGGCGAAGCTCGCCCTCGTCCTCTGCATCGCGCTCGACAAAAAATTCGAGGAACTCTTTTATTTTTAAGACAATCTTTTTAAGGCAATGGGCTCCGAGGGCGGTTGCCCAAACGAACCGAATGAACCCATTAAAAACGAACAAAAACAGGCGGCGCCCCGCAACGAGTTGCGGGGCGCCGCCCATATCTTATGCGCTTATTTTTTCTTGCGTTCTTTGAGTTCGGAGAGCGTCTTTTCGGCATAGCCTTCGAGTTCTTCCGCAAACTTCCGCGCCGACTTGAAGGGAAAGCAGAAGCTCGCGTGTTTTTCTTCGAAGTTCTCCGCATGCTCCTTGATGCTCTCCTTCAAGCGTTCGAAGTGCACCACGATCTGCTTGTCCTTGGCGAATTTGCGTATCTTCGTCGCGAGCCCCAGCGAATGTCCGAGGTCGACGAGGAACACGCCCATCACGAGCCCCACAAAGAAGGAGAACCACATGTTGTTCACGAACCACTTCACCGCTTCGAGCACGGGGTCGTTCATGAGGAAGTAGAACCCCGCCGCGACGAGCAGCCACAAGAAGGAGAAGAGGGGACAGATGATGCCCTGAACGTTGCCCCATTGTTTGGAGTAGTCCCACAGCTTGATCTTCATCCCCTTGATGAAGATGAGCCCTGCGATGTACTCGATGACCGTCATCATCGCGCCCATGATGAGGATGATAAGAAGGGCGTCGAGCCACTCATATCCCGTATGGATGGGGATGAGGGAGATCGCAAACATCAAAGAGAGCCCGAAGCCGTAGAGCGGAATGTAGGGTCCCGTCAGAAAGCCGGGGTTGATCCACTTCTTCGCCGAAAAAAAGCGGCGAAAGAACACTTCGAGCACCCAACCGAGCATGCTGCCTACGATAAAGAGAAAAGCCGCAACCAAAAGTCCATCTAAAAATTTCATCGGAAAGCACCATCGTTTTTTTCGGATTATACCACACTTTCCGGCGGAATGCAAGTCCTCAGTATTCGATCAGCCCCAAAAGATAGTCGGCGGAAATGTCGAGCAGCTTGCAGAGAGCATAGAGTTGGGCATAGCTGCATTCGTAAATACCCTTCTCAAAACGTTGATAGACAGGCTGCGCCACGCCGATCGAGGCGGCGACTTCCCGTTGCGTCAGCCGTAGTTGTTCCCGGCGATCTTTTAACTTTTCGCCGACGCGTTCCTTCAATTCGTTCATAATTCTCTAAAATATTTGACATTATGATACACTCTGTGTATATTTCGAAAGAATATTGATACACTAAGTGTATCAAAAACGAGCGAAAAAGATACGAGATCGCGGAAAAAAGCGCACTTTTTCGCCCGTTTTTCGCCGCCGCCGTTTTGTCCTCGCCGCGAAGGGGTATATATAGCGTGAGAAAAAGATCGGTTGCGTCCGCGAAGGGCGGAAACGCCTTTTCCGAGGACGCGGAAGGAGGGACATATGGACGCAAACAAATACACGCAAAAATCTCTTGCGGCGATCCAAGAGGCGCAAAATACCGCGCTCGAATACGGCAATGCCGAACTCGATACCCTGCATCTCTGCCTCGCGCTCCTCACAAGCGACGGGCTCGTCTTTCGGATCCTGAGCCGTGCGGGGACGGACGTGGGCGGGCTCTCCCGCGCCGTCAAGGAGGAGGTGGAGCGGCTGCCGCGCGTGTCGGGAAGCGGAGCGGGGCAGACGTATGCGACCCCCGCGCTTGCCCGCACCCTTGCCGAGGCGGAAAAACTCGCCTCCGACATGAAGGACGACTATGTGTCGGTGGAGCATCTCTTCCTGTGCCTCTTCGACAACGCGGAGGGCAGGCTCAAAGAGGTGTTCCAGCGCTTCGGCGTCACCAAGGACGCCTTCCTCAAAGGGATGAAGGAGGTGCGCGGCAACCAGAACGTGAAGAGCGACAACCCCGAGGATTCCTACGAGGCGCTCGAAAAGTACGGCACCGACCTCACGAAGCGGGCGCGCGAACACAAGCTCGAGCCCGTCATCGGCAGGGACGAGGAGATCCGCAACGTCATCCGCATCCTCTCCCGCAAGACGAAGAACAACCCCGTGCTCATCGGCGAACCGGGCGTGGGGAAGACAGCGATCGCGGAGGGGCTCGCACAGCGCATCGTGAAGGGGGATGTGCCCGAGGGGCTCAAACACAGGACCCTCTTTTCGCTCGATATGGGCGCGCTCGTCGCGGGCGCAAAGTACCGCGGCGAATTCGAAGAGCGCCTGAAAGCCGTGCTGCGCGAGGTGACAAAGTCGGAGGGGAATATTCTTCTCTTCATCGACGAACTGCACACCGTCGTCGGCGCGGGAAAGACGGAGGGGGCGATGGACGCGGGCAACCTCTTAAAGCCGCTACTCGCACGGGGGGAGTTGCACTGCATCGGCGCGACCACCCTCGACGAATACCGCAAATACATCGAAAAGGACGCGGCGCTCGAACGGCGCTTTCAGCCCGTGCTCGTGGGCGAGCCGACCGTGGAGGACACCGTCTCCATTCTGAGGGGGCTCAAAGAGCGGTTCGAAATTTTCCACGGCGTGCGCATCCACGACGACGCGCTCGTTGCGGCGGCTACCCTTTCGAGCCGCTACATCACCGACCGCTTCCTGCCCGACAAGGCGATCGACCTCGTGGACGAAGCCGCGGCAATGATCCGCACGGAGATCGACTCCATGCCGACCGAAATGGACGCGCTCCACCGCAAGATCGTTCAGCTCGAGGTGGAGGAGAACGCGCTCGGAAAGGAGCGGGACAATCTCTCTCTCGCCCGCCTCGAAACGCTGAAAAAGGAGCTCGCCGACTGCAAGGAGAAGTTCGACGGCATGAAGGCGAAGTGGGAGGACGAGAAAGCCGAGATCCGCGCCGAGAAGGAGCTCAAAGAGAAACTCGACCGGTTGCGCGGCGAACTCGACAACGCCAAGCAGCGCGGCGATTACAGTACGGCGGGGCGGCTCGAATACGGCGAGATCCCCGAACTCGAAAAGAAACTTTCCGCCGCAAAGGCAGCCCAGCGGGACAACGCGCTCTTGCAGGACGAAGTGACGGAGGAGCAGATCGACCAGATCGTGGCGCGCTGGACGGGCATCCCTGTTACGCGCTTAAAAGAGGGCGAGAAAGCCAAACTTTTGCGCCTGCCCGAAGAGATACACAAACGGCTCGTGGGGCAGGAAGAGGCTGTTACGAAGGTCTCGGAGGCGATTTTGCGGGCAAGAGCGGGGATCTCCGATCCCAACCGCCCGATCGGTTCCTTTTTGTTCCTCGGTCCTACCGGCGTCGGCAAGACCGAGCTCTGCAAATCGCTCGCCGAGGCGCTCTTCGACGACGAGAAAAATATCGTGCGCATCGACATGAGCGAGTACATGGAAAAGTTCTCCGTCTCCCGCCTGGTCGGCGCCCCTCCCGGATACGTGGGCTATGAGGAGGGAGGCACGCTCACCGAGGCGGTCCGCCGCCGTCCCTATTCGATCGTCCTCTTCGACGAGATCGAAAAGGCGCACCCGGATGTTTTCAACCTCCTCCTGCAAATGCTCGACGACGGCAGGATCACCGACTCGCAGGGCAGGACGGTGGATTTCAGGAATACCGTCATCATCCTCACCTCCAATTTGGGTTCGGATATCATCTCCGAGGGTATCGAGGAGGGGGAAGTGACGGCGGCGGCGCGCGAAAAGGTAAACGCCCTTCTGAAGCGCTCCTTCCGCCCCGAATTTCTGAACCGACTCGACGAGATCATTCTCTTCAAACCGCTCTCGCGGGAGAATGTCACGGAGATCGTGGGCATCATGTTGCAGAAGCTCAAAGGGCGGCTCGAAGCGGAGCACATCACACTCGAAGTGACGAATGCCGCCAAGCAGTATATTGCCGATTTCGGTTATGACAGCGTGTTCGGTGCGCGTCCTTTGAAGCGCTTTTTGCAGACGCACGCCGAAACACCCATCGCAAAATATCTCATCGAGAAGGACCCGCCCGCGGGGACCGTCCTCACCCTCGACAGAGGGGAGGAGGGGCTTGTGTTGAGATAAGCCTTTGAGGGCGGCGCGAAGCAAAAAAACATTTGCTTCGCGCCGCCCATTCTCATTCTCATTCTCATTTTTATTTTCATTCTCATTTTCATTCTCTTTTTCATTATCATTATCGTCGGCAATTGCTGCGTTTTTCAAACACTTGTCTCATTTGCTTCGTTTTTCCTTTTCCTCTTGCAAAGAGGGGAAAAAGGTGGTATAATCAAACTATGGAAATTACGGCGATCACCCCGCAGGTGAAGGACAAGACGAGGTGCAACATCGAAGCGGACGGCAGATTCTACTGCGGCATGAAACTCGAAACGGTGATCTCGAACCGTTTGAAGGTCGGGATGCATATCGATGCGGAGGAACTTGCACGGATGCAGCTCGAGAGCGAGAAGGCGACCGCGCTCGATAAAGCGCTCTCTCACATCACCGCGACGATGAAAACGGAGAAGGAAGTACGGGACTACCTCAAAAAGAAGGGGTATCTCGACGACGTTTGCGACTACGTTGCGGAGAAGATGAAGGAGTACGGATTTTTGGACGACGGCGCCTATGCCCTCTCCTATGCGGAACACGCGGGAAAGCGGAAGGGAAGACGGCTGATCGCCGCCGAACTCAAACGCAAGGGGGTTGCCGACGGAGACATCGAGGAGGCGCTCCGCAATTTGTCGGGAGAGACGGAGAGCGCAAAGACCGTCCTCGAAAAATATCTTCGGGGCAAACCGCAGGACAGAAAGACGCTGCAAAAGGCGTACGCCTATCTCATCGGCAAGGGCTTCGACCATGACACGGCGCGCGCCGCGCTCGGCTCTCTTGCGGAGGAGGAAGGATGAAGCGCATCTTTCTCGAGGAGACTTCCTCGACGAACGTATATATCAAACGATTTCTCGCGGGCGGGGAGGACGTCATCGTCTGCGCCGGACGGCAGACGGGAGGTCGGGGGACAAAAGGGCGCAGCTTTGTCTCCGAAGAGGGAGGCGTCTACCTTTCGGCGCTCTCTTTTTACGAAAACTTTCCCGCCGAACACGCCTTTCTCATCATGGCGCATGCGGCGGTCGCGGTCTGCAAAACGCTGGAGTGCTACGGGCTCTCCCCCGAGATCAAGTGGAGCAACGATGTGCTCGTCGGCGGGAAAAAGATCGCGGGGATCCTCATCGAGAACACCCTCTCCCGCGGGCAGGTGCGCGCGAGCGTGGTCGGGATCGGGCTGAATGTCGTCAATCCGCTTCCGGGGCTCGGGGACATCGCCGTCGGCATGGGGGAATTCTCCGCTTCGCCGCCCTCCGCCGAGGAAGTGCGCGATGCCCTCATCGAAGCGCTTTCCGTGCCCTCCGACTTTTCGGACTATCTCGGCTATGTCGGTTGTTTGGGAAAGAAGATCCGGGTGACGGAGGGAGAGAAGCGATATATTGCGACGGCGCGGGAGATCTTGCCCGACGGGCGTCTGCTCATCGAAGCGGAAGGGGAGCTGCGCGCCCTCTCTTCCGCGGAAATTTCGATCGGGATAGGAGGAAAACGATGAAATATTCTTATTCGAATGCGGAGATCCGCGCGGCGGACGAACGGGCAAAAGAGGGAGGCGTCTCTTCCTACGAGCTCATGGAACGGGTGGGCAAGGCGCTTGCGGGCGAGGTGCTCCGCCTCATGAAGGAGAAAAACATCCCCGACGTGCTCTTCGTCTGCGGCGGGGGGAATAACGGCGGCGACGGATTTGCGGCGGCGCGCTTCCTCGAATCGCAGGGTGTGGACGTTGCGGTGCTCTGCCTTGCGGGGAAGTTTTCCCATGACTCCGCCGAAGCGGCAAGAAAGTATCCCGGCGTGTTGTTCGGCAGGATCCCGCGCAGGCGCTATGCGCTCATCGTGGATTGTATCTTCGGCACGGGGCTGAAATCCGCCCCCGCGGGGGATGCCGCCGCGCTCATCGGTTTTATCAACGACAGCGGCGCCTATGTCGTCTCCTGCGACCTTCCGAGCGGGCTCTCGGAGGGCGGCGTTGCCCTTTCGCCCTGTGTGCGGGCGAACCGCACGTTGACGGTCGGGGGCATGAAAAACGCCCTTCTGCTCGCCGACGGGGCGGACGTTGCGGGGGAGATCGGGTTTATCGACATCGGGCTCTCCCTTCAAGGCGGCGCCGAAGTGTGGGAGGATGCGGACGTCAAGGCGCTCTTTCCCGCGGGGAAGTCGCACACCAACAAGGGAGATCGCGGCAGTGTTGCCATTCTCTCCACATGCAACATTCTCGGCGCACCCCTGCTCGCGGTGGGCGCCGCCCTCAGGTCAGGCGCAGGCTACACCGATATTTATCTGACTTCTTCCTCCCTTCCTTGCGGGGACGAGACGAGGCTTGCGGCATTTCAGACGGCGGACGAACTTCACCGCGTGCTGTGCGCCGCGAAATATCCCGACTGCCGCTTTTGCTTTTACGACGGCGAACCCATCTTCACCGATGCGGTCGCCTTCGGCATGGGAGCGGGCGTGGGAGAGAGGACGCGCACGATCGTAAGCGAGCTCCTTTCCACCTACCGCGGGACCCTCGTGCTCGACGCGGACGCGCTCGACACCCTCGCGATGTGCGGCAAGGAAGCGTTGAAAACAAAGCAGTGTCGGGTCGTCATCACCCCGCACATCAAGGAATTTTCCCGCCTGACGGAAAAGACGGTCGGGGAAGTTTTGGCGGACAGCGTCGGGCTCGCCCGCACGTTCGCGAAGGAGTACGGCGTTACCGTCGTGCTCAAAAACAACCGCACCGTCATTACGGACGGAAGGAGGACGGCGATCAACCCGACGGGCTCTCCCGCGCTCGCCAAGGGTGGCAGCGGTGACGTGCTTTCCGGCTTTCTTGCAGGCACCTGTGCGCGGGGCGCGGACCCCTTCGAAGCCGCCTGTGCCGCCTGTTATCTGCTCGGAAGGGCGGGCGAGCTCGCGGAACGGGAGTTCGGTCGCTATTGCGCGACGCCGAGCGACGTCATCGGGCTCCTTCCCAAAGCCGTTTTGTCCCTTTAAGCATAGCCGAACAGCCGCAGGGCGACCGAGCAGAAGAGAAGGATGCCGCCCGAGATCACATAGTAGAGGGGAAAGAAGGTAAAAAGACTCATGATGAGAAGCAGCGCGCCGCTCACAAAGAAGGGGCGCGCGTTGTTTTTGGAAAAAGAGCGCCGCAATTTTTGTTTGACCGTCTTTCGCGGGATCTCGCCGCAGATGAGGGGCGAGGGCGTCGTGCCCGTGCGCGAAAAGAGGGCATAGATCTCGTCTTTGCGGTAGACGGCGATCCCGAATGCGAGGCATAACTTTTCGGCATCCGCCGTGAGCGCGTTGCAGGCGAGGGAGAAGGGAGTTTTGCCATAGGCGCGCAGGAGCCGCGCGATCTCGTCTGCCCCCACGGGTTCCATGGTGAAGAGGGGCACGAGCGGCAAGCCGTCCGCCGAGAGATCGTCTCCTTCGCAGTGGGCGTTCTTGCCGTCGGCGAGAAAGGCGGAGAGGAGAGCCGCGCGTACCCGCTCGGGTCTTTCGAGCGCAAGATGCAGCAAGAGCGCGTCCCGCTCCTCCCGTTCCTTCTTTCCGAGGTATTTTTTGCGGTCGGCGCGGTACATGAGAAGGAAGGCGACCCCGTCCACCGCGATCGCGAGCATGCCCGCCGTGAGCAGCGAGAGCCACAGCGGCACGCCGTAAAAGCGCAAAAGCACGAGCGAAAACAGAAACGCACACGCGCCGTAGAAGAGGAGATCGGCGAAAAAGGCGAAACGGAATTTTTTCATGTCATGATTTTTGACACCGATTTTTGTTTTTAGTCTTGCAAACCGCGGAAAAGTATGGTATGATATCGGTATGAAGGTCGCGCTGTTCGGCGGGTCGTTCGATCCGGTACATTCGGAACACGTTCGGTTGGTGCGCGCTGCGATCGGGGAACTCGGGCTCGACCGCGTTTTTATCGTACCTTCTTACCGCGCGCCCCATAAATCTGCCGGCGCCGTCGCAAGCGGGCGGGATCGGCTCGAAATGTGCCGCATCGCCTTCTCCTCCGTCGACCGCGCCACCGTGAGCGATTTCGAACTCAATGCCGAGGGCACGAGTTATTCCTACCTCACTTGCCGGAAATTGAGGGAATGTTTTCCCGACGCGGAACGGTATTTTCTCGTCGGCGCAGACATGCTCGAAAACTTTTTCTCGTGGCGGGAACCGGACGACATCTTGAATAACGTCACTTTGGTCGCCTGCGGGCGGGGGGACGGCAAGGTCGGTGGGCTCAGGGAGCGTTTCGCGGAGCGCTTCCATACCGATTTTCGGGAGCTTTCCTTCTGCGGCGAGAAGGTCTCCTCCACCGCGGCGCGGGTGGCGCTCGCATTCGGAAAAGAGCCGCAGGGCTTGCAGAAAGAGGTTCTCGGATACATCCGAAAGGAGGGGCTCTACCGCTATGACGCCGCACGGGCGCTCGAGCTGGAAAAAGAGGAGCGCGTCGAACACAGCTACCGCGTTGCGCTGCTTGCGACGGCGCGCGCACCGTCGCTCCGGATTCCCTTCGAGCAGGCGCTGCTTGCCGCCATGCTGCATGACTGCGGAAAGTACGTGCCTCTGTCGAGCCCGCTTTTGGCGGGGTTTGAACCGCCTCCCGAGGTGCCTGCGCCCGTCCTGCATCAGTACACCGGCGCCTATCTTGCCGAGCATGAATTCGGCATTCGGGACGAGGAGATCCTACGTGCGATCCGCTATCACACGAGCGGGCGGGAAAACATGGGCACGCTCGAAAAGTTGCTCTATCTTGCCGATCTGTTGGAAGAGGGGAGAACGTTTGCGGGCGTGGATGCATTGCGGGCGCTGTTCTGGCGCGATCTCGACGCCTGCCTCGCCCGTTCCCTGAAAGAACAGGTGGAGTATCTCGTCGGCACGGGAAAACCGCTGTATCCGCTCACATTGCGGGCAGAAGCATATTATTCTGCGTTGCAAAACGCAAAAAATTGATGTTTGCATAGTATTATATCTGACATAATCGTTAAAATATCGGTACTATGTGTGACATAATAAGCAAAAAACAGGAGGAACTTTTATGGAAAGTAAGGACTTGGCGCTTGAATGTTGTAAAGCCCTGTCGGCAAAGAAGGGCGAGGATATCGTCATTCTCGATGTGAGCGAACAGACGGTGGTGTGCTCTTACTTTGTCATCGCAAGCGGCAAGAGCACCACGCAGGTACGCGCTCTCGGCGACAATGTGGAGGAAGTGCTCAAAAAGAATTTCGATCTGTATCCCGTGCGCACGGAAGGGTTGCGCGAGGGGCGCTGGGGCGTGCTCGATTACGGCGATGTCGTCGTGCATATCTTCAACGAAGAGAGCCGACTGTTTTACTATCTCGAACGCCTTTGGGACAGCGGGCAGAACGTTACGAAGTATGAGGAATGATCCGGGATCGGACAAGAGAAAGGGGCGCCGTCGGCGTCCCTTTCTCGTTATAAGGAAAGAAGTTATCGGAAGTTGATCTCTTTCGGCTCCGCATACGTCCTTTTCGGGCGTTTTTTCTTGCGTTCGACAAGATAGTACACGGGCTCCGCCTTCTTTTCCGGGATCGACGGCGGTTCGGGCGGCAACTTTTTGAAGAGGGTCCGATACCCTGCGGCAAGCAGTTTTCCGAGGCATACGAGGAGGAAGACGATAAGACAGAGCATCATACACCATCCGAAGCCTTGCCATTGTACGGAGAGGAGCGACATGCCGGCATTGTAGCATACTTTGTGCTGTCACAATAGGTTTCATTTTTGAATACTTTGGAAATTTTTGGAAAAAACTCTTGGTATGGCAGAGGAAATGATCTTGTCCGCGGCGGAGGCTGCGGAGTTCGGGGAATTCAAACGCGCGCGCAGGGAGACGGAGATCGCCTTCACGCTCCGCAAACTCGTGATCGACGCTTCCCGCAGGGAGACCGACCGTGCCGCCCTCAAAAAGGCGTGCGAGACGGCGCTCCGCGTAAACGCAAGCGCCTTGCTCGTTGCGCCCGTGCATGTGTCGGCGGCAAAGAAATTGCTCGGAAAGAAAAATCTGCCCATCTGCTGTCTGGTTGGCGGAACGGGGGAGAGCCTGATGGGTATCAAAAAAACGGAGGCGAAGTGTGCCGTCCGTCAGGGTGCGAAGGAGATCCGCCTCGTGCTCTGCTACTCCCAACTCGTCGGCGGAGGGCTCGCCTATCTCAAACGGGAGGTAAAGCGGGTTCGGCGGGTGGTGCGGAAGGGGACCCTCGTTCTCTCGCTCGAAGACCACTCGCTCGACGAAGAGGAGGTGGCGCTCGGGGTGCGCGCGGCATGCGCGGGAAGAGCCGACGCCGTTTGTGTGCGCGGGGAGACCGATCTCGTGCTGCGCGCCACGGAGGAGAGTGCGGGCAAGGTGCAGGTGGAGGTATCCGGGGTGGAGAACGCGGAACAGCTCCGCCTGCTCCTCAAAGCGGGCGCGGTGCGCGCCACGACGGGCAAGGGGGAACAGATTGCGGAAGAACTCTATACCGCCTGCGAGAGACCCGCGGATACGGTTTTGCCGCCGAAAACGGGGAAGGAGGGAGGTTAAACATCACGTTTTGCCCGAAAGAGCAGTCCGCCCGCCGCGCACGGCAGGAGCAGGAGGGCAAAGAGGAGGGAGAGCCCCGCGCGGTACTCCGGATACAGAAAAGCAAATTCAAAGAAGAAGGAGCAGAGAAGCGCGTTTCCCGTTCCCCCGAGCGCACCGAGCGGCAGCGGCAACAGACCGAGAAAAGTAAGTAGCAGGCTGAAAAGCAGGGGAGCGAGGGGTTTTCGGAAGCAAAGCGAGAGGCAGAAGCCCATCACGAGGTGGACGAACAGGGTGCACAGCCCGAGCGCAAGTCCCACGCCCAGCCCGCCGAAGGAATTCAGGCGGACCGCCGTGTGTTCGGTCGCGGCGACGACGTTGCCCGTTCCGCCCAAAAAGCAGAGGGTGAGGAGGGCGCAGACGACCGCCGAGAGAGAAAACAGGCAAGCCGCGCACAGCAGGTCGGCAAGCAGGCGCCGAAGGCAATATCCCGTCCGTCCGCAGGGCAGCAGCATGGTGAGCTTGCTCTGCCCGTTTTGCTGTTCGGCGGGAAGACGCCACGCGGTGCGCGCGGAAAAGACGAGGGCACAGACGCCTCCCAAGACGGAGAGCAGAAAGAGGAGCCCCGCCGTGGGCGACTTCGGATCGTCGGGCGGGAGCAGCGCCGGATATTCCGCCGTTCCCGCGAGCTCCGCACCGTCTTTTTCCAAGAGGAGCAGGGTGTTGCGCGTGCGCATCAGCTCCTTTTTTTGATGCCGCAGGGCGGGAAGCAGACTCTCGGGGACGGAGAGGTCTCCCGCATAGAGTTCGAACTCTCTCTCCACCTCGGCAAGTTGCGCCTCGACCTCCTCGAGCTGTTCCGCATAGGGACGGTTGGGCAAGACGCCGTAAACCGTGCCGCTCTCTTCGGGTGGCTCCGCGGCGACGGCGTAACTCAGATAGACGATCGCCGCAAGCAGGAAGATCCCGCCCAAAAGGAGGCAAAGAGGGGAGCGGAAAAACTTTTTCAGTTCCAAACGGTAAAAATTCATCGGTCCTCTCCCAAAAATCGATATTCGAGTTCGCCGCCCACCCTCAGGTCGATGAAATCGAGCGGGAGACGCATGCAGGCGGCGCGGAATTCCTCCGCCGTCCAAAACACGGTGAGCTCCGTCCCGCTGCGGGTCGCTCCCTTTTCGGCAAGAAGCCCTTCAAGCTCCTCGGCGCGGGCGGCAGTTGCAAAGCGCATGCGATACAGCCGCGCGGGACTGCCCGTGAGCGCCACTTCGCCGACGATCTTCCCCCCGTCGAGAAGGAGGGTGCGGTCGCAGAGCATTTCGAGCTCGGCGAGGTTATGGCTGGAGATCAGCACGGTGAGCCCCGTCCGTTCCCGCAATTCCCGCACGGCGGTGCGAAGCGACGCGGCGCTCTCGGGGTCGAGCATGGAAGTCGGTTCGTCGAGTACGAGCAGACGGGGAGCGCGCAGAAGCACGGCGAGCAGACACCCTTTTTGCTTCATCCCCGAGGAGAGCGCCGAATATTTTCGGGTCAGTGCCTCCTCCATGCCGAGGAGGGAGATGAGTTCCCGCGAAAGTTTGCCTCCCGAGAGGGAAGCGAATGTTTGCAGGTTGGAAAGCAAGGTCTCATCGGGGAAGAGCGCGGGGTATTCGACGAGCGCGCCGAGCTCCTTCATGCACGCCGCTCTCTCCCGCCTGCGGTCCTTTCCGAAGAGAACGATCTCGCCTTCCCGATAGTCCCAAAGCCCCGTCACGCACTTCATGAGCGATGATTTTCCCGCACCGTTCCTGCCCGCCAGCCCGACGATCTCGCCCTCGGCGATCTCGAAGTCGACGCCGCGCAAGATCTCCTTTCCGCCCTTTTTCTTTTTGAGCGCGGAAACGGCGAGGGCGATGTTTGCCGCGGCGGTCACGTCGCCTCCGTTCGGACCGCAAAGGAGACGACGCCCTCCTCCAAAGTGAGGGTGAGCGACAGAGCGATCGTCTTCCCCTCCGTAGTGTCGGTGAGCGGCGAAGCGGCTGTCTCCTTCTCCCACGCGACCGTCAACGTATTCTCGCCCTCGGCGATGTCGAATTGCCCCGTCTTTTCGTAGAATGCGCGGAAGTCGGAGAGGGACGCCGCCGTATTGCACGGTTCGCCCTCGAAGGAGTAATAGGGACCGTCGTAGTCGAGCAGCCAGAAGGGGATCAGACAGCGCTCCTGTCCGATCCACCCCATCGGCGCGGTGAAGGTGTAGGTGTCCCCGTCCTCGTCCTCTCGAATGCAATAGTAGTGGAGCGCGCCGCCCGCGTCTCGCTTTTCGAGGAGGAGCACTCCCTCATAGAGGGTCGTTGAGACCGTCGCCGTGCCGAAGTCATGGGCGTCGAGCTCGGCTTTGAGTTCGGCGAGGGAACTTTCCGTCCGGAAGTGGGTGAAGTCTCCGCCCGAGTAGGCGTGCTCGAATTTTACGGGCAAGATCATCGAGTCCTTGTCCATGGGGCAGCGTGCCCGAATGTCTCTCACGCCGCTGTCGCACCCCGCTCCGAAGAGGAGAAGGGACGCGAGCAACGCCGAAGCAAGCGCCGCCTTTTTCAAAAAGTCGTATTTCATTTTGCTACCTCCTTACCGTTACAACGCCGGAGAGGGAACGTTTGTCCCGCACTTTCCCGAAAAAAGACGAATTTTTCCCGCGGAAGGGGATAAATTTTCTTTTCGCGTTTCAATTTCCATAAAATAGGGTAAAAACGCTTTGAATTTTTTTTGAAATATTGTAAAATAGTTTGGTGACAATATTTCCAAAACGGAGTGGCTATGGGCATTTTCAGTTATTTGGCTAACAGCGACAGTCGCAGAAGCCTGAGAAAACTCAATAAAACGGCGCTCGAAGTAGAAAAGCTCGAGCCGAAATATCAAAAGATGAGCGACGCGGAACTCAAAGAACAGACCGCCGTTCTCAAAGGGCGGCTCGCCAAGGGGGAGACGCTCGAAGACATTCTGTGCGACGCATTTGCGGCTCTGCGCGAGGCGAGCTGGCGGGTGCTCGGCATGAAGCACTTCCATGTGCAGATCATCGGCGGCATCTGTCTCTTCCAGGGACGGATCGCCGAGATGAAGACGGGCGAAGGCAAGACCCTCGTCGCGACCCTGCCGAGCTACCTCGAAGCCCTCGCGGGGCACGGGGTGCATATCGTCACCGTCAACGACTATCTCGCCCGCCGCGACGCGGAGTGGATGGGGAAAGTTCATAAGTTCATGGGGCTGACCGTGGGCGTCGTCGTGCCCGGGATGGACGACGATCTCAAGCGCAAGGCGTATCAGAGCGATATTACCTACGGCACGAACAACGAGTTCGGCTTCGACTATCTGCGCGACAACCTGAAATCCGACCTTCGCCTCATGGTGCAGCGGGAACTCAACTTCGCCATCGTCGACGAGGTGGACTCCATCCTCATCGATGAAGCGAGAACGCCCCTCATCATTTCGGGCAAGGGGGAACAGTCCTCCTCCCTCTACGAGCAGGTGGATAAATTCGTCCGCACTCTCACGGGCGGCTTCGACGACGACCTCAAAGACCTCGAAAACGAAAAGCGCGTCAAGAAGTCGGAAGTCGGGGAGCGCAAGCTCGCCAAGGCGGAAGAGTTGCAATGGGACTACGTGATCGAGCGCAAGGATAAGCAGGTGCAACTCACCGAATACGGCGCGGAGAAGGCGGAGAAGTGGTTCAACATCGAGAACGTTGCCGATGTTTCCCACCTCACCCTCAACCACCATATCCAGCAGGCGCTCAAAGCGCACAAACTCTTCCATCGCGACGAGGAATATATGGTCATCGGCGACGAGATCATCATCGTCGACGAGTTCACCGGTCGTCAGATGATCGGGCGCCGCTATTCGGACGGTCTGCATCAG
>CANQRP010000022.1 GCA_947626305.1 uncultured Clostridia bacterium
AGAGGTTACAGAGGAAGCGGGACGCGAAGGATTCGCTTTGTTGACGAGCTTGCCATTCGCACCGTCGCGCGCCTCGACCACGGCGCCTGCGCTGTTGAGGATCGCTGCTTCGCCGTGTCCGCCGGGGACCGTGACGATAATGGAAGAGGTAGACTTGTTGTGGAATACCCCCTTCATGGATGCGGGATATACGGTGTCCTTGTCAAGTTCGTAGTACTCCTCGTTCGGGAAGACCATGAGCGCTTCGGCATGACCGAGTGTCTCCACCCAATTCTTCGCGTCATTCTCTTTCTGCACTTTGAGCATCAAGCTGGGCGGAGGCGCAACAACGTGATAGGTGCGTTTCGCCGTGCTCTCTTTGCCCTTGGAGTTCTTCGCGGTGTAGGTGACGGTGTAGTCGCCGAGGGTATTGATATCGAACCCGCCGTCGTCCTGTACCGTCGCTTTCAGATCTTTATCGTATTCGTCGGTGACAGTGACGCCGAACAGCAAGCTGTACTCGTCTTCCGAGGTGCCCTGCGTGAGTTCCATCTCCTCGGGAACTACCTTAATGACGGGCGCGCTGTACTCCTTGTTGTCGTCGTCGTCCTTGCCGTCGTCCGGCAATTTTTCTTTTCCGATATCGCAATAACCGTCGTTATCCGCGTCCGGATGGGAAGTGTGCTCGGGCTCGTCGGGACCGCATGCCGCAAACGCGAACATACTGCCGATCGCCATCAGAACGACAAGCAACATTGTAAACAGTCTTTTTTTCATAAATTCCTCCTTATACGGCGTCTGCCGCTATTTCCTCTTTCTGCGAACGAACGCTGCCGCCGCTACGACTGTCGTCACGGCAAAAACAACTGCGCCGCCCATTCCTACCACACCGCCGCAACCCTTGTCGGGTTCGGAAGGAGTGCTCGGGGTCCCGGGGGTGCCGCCGGGCGTCTGTGTGCCCGGGGAGCCCGGAGTTTCGGTTTCCGTGCCGGGACGCGCGGGTGTCTCCGCAGGGTCCCAAATTCCGGCGTCGATCATGAAGCGAGAAAGTTTCACATCCATGAGCGCCACCGCCTGGTTGAGCGTTTCGGAAATGCGACGTCCCGAATAGCCCACCGCATAGCTGTTATAATCCTGCGCAAGCGCTTTGAGCGCCGCGATCGCATCCTCGATCCCTTTCTGCGTGGTCGTGTCGATGGCGAGAATTTCATCGAACTTCGCTTTGAGCGCGGTAAGGTCGCTCTCCTTCATGCCGCCATTCGGAATGTAGAGCCGCTGTGCGCGTTCGGCGATCCGATTGAAGTATCCCGCAAGCACCTCCGGGATAGAAGCGTGGGGAAGAATTGCCTCCGCACCGTTGATGCCCGCTTTGAGCACTTCTTGCAGATCTTCGTGTCCGATGATCTGTGTAGAACAGAAGACCACATATCCGTTTGCGCCCGCAAGGTAGGAAGCGTCCACTTGATTTGCGGTTTCATAGGCAGGCAATCCGCGGAAAGAGGATGCGAGCCCCGCATAGTAGTAGCAGTTGCTGCCCGCCATCAGGATCATGTCCTTCACATGCAGGAGCACATCGGAAGAAGAGTCGTAATACGCCATGGGCGTCGCAATGTCGATCCAGCCATTCTTGAACCACGTCTGCCAATCTTGTTTTTTGTTGGAGACGCTCTCCGTGAGGCTGGGGAAGACCGCCGTGGAGAGGACGAGCCCTTTATGGGTGCCCTTCACTTCCTTGTTGACCCGTTCGACGAAATCGGTCACGATTTGCGTCCTGTATTCCACCCAAAGCTCGTAATTTTCGTCCGCCTCGATGAAATAATCGGAATTGAACAGTTGCTTGAATTTCCGCGCAATGCTGTCGTAGCCCGTTTCCGAAATGGGATGTCCGATCGATTCCGCAAACCCCTTCATGGCGATCTCGGTATACCCCGTGTCCTCCGCGCGGTTGGAGACGGGATAGCGGATATAGTCGAGGTTCAGCCCGTCGATGTAGGGCACCTTTTCGAGCATTTCGTTATAGAGCGCGATGAGGAAGTTTTGTACCTCGGGGTTTGCCGGGTCGATGAAGATGTATCCCCCGCCTTCGTTGCGTTGGAGAATGGTCTTATCGTCGTTATACAGCACCCATTCGGGATGTTGCGCGATCACTCCGCGGTTTTCGTTGATGCCGACATAGAAGTCTTCCACCCAAGCGTGGACCTCGATCCCCTGCTCGTGTGCAACTGCCGCAAAGGCGGTGAGATAGTCGGGATAGCTGCCGTAATTTCCGCTCGTGAAGTCGGCATGGTAGCTTGTGAGCTCGCTCTTATACAGTGTCATCCCGTGATAGAACGCTTCCACAAAGATGAGGTTGATGCCGCAGTCCCGATAGGTCTGCATGGTAGCCCGTATCTCGTCGAGCGAGAGCTCTGTGGGACGGTGCCAAACGGCGCGCCCCGCAACGGGAGCACTCTCGATTGCCGCACAGGTGATGGAATTGGCGATGGCACTCACTTCCAGCTGTAACCGATTGAAGTTCATGAGTTCGCGCGTCCTCTGTGCGCCTTCCCAGTTTGCTTCGTTCGCTTCGATGTTTTCTTTGACTTTCAATAGCTCTTCCAGTCCTTCGTCGGCACGGTCGAGCAAACTGTTGACAAGTTCCGTGTCAAGGTCGTAGAGCTGGCGGATGCGGTTTTGTGCCGTTTCGATCGCCGCATTCAACGTCATTTCCACGTTGGTGTAAAAGCTGTTGAGAGTGGTGGTGATCGCAAAGGTCTTGTTCTCTTCGTTGAGCACGACGGTCGCTCCGAGCGGAACTTCCGACCGCAGGAAATCTCTGCCCGTTCCGTGCCCGCTGAGCACAAACCCGCCTTCGGGGATCGCCGATACGTTGACGGCGCGTTCGATGACGACATCCTCGCTGTTGACGGCAACTTCGAAGCCGTACACGTTTGCACCCGTTCCGGCGGCTCCGTTATAGTTCCACTCAGAGGTGTATACATTCAGTTGGTTTTCGCCGCGCAGTGCGGGGAATTCGGAATTGGTCGCGGGATCCCAACCCTTGGGGTTCTCTTCGAGGGTCGGGTCCTTAAAGTTATAGGTCTGGGTCACGGTATTGCCGAAGCGCACATAATCGAATCCGACGAGGGAAAGTTTGTCCCCCATTGAAAAGCGCTTGTTCTCAACGAGGATGCCGCGGTAACCTTCGCCGTATGCGCTCAGCGCAAAGCTGTTATCGGGAATGGTGATGCCGGAGGCGTCACCCTCGCCGAATGCGCGGAACTTGTTGATGACGAAGTAGTTGCTCTCCTCGTCGTACGTCGCGATAAGCTCGGTCCCGTAAGGGTTCGTGCCCGTTTTGTCGCCCGTCTGATAGTCGTAATAGACGACCATCGGCTTGCTCCGCACCGCGTTGAGCGCGTCAATCGCCACGCGGTCGCCGTCGGTGTTTTCCACCGCCATCGTCATAAGCTCGATCTTGGTGCCGCCGAGCGTCACGATGTCACCCACTTTGCCGAAGGAGGTCCCGTTCGGGACGGAGAGCACAAATCCTCCCGCGGGGATGTACATGCTGCCCGCCGTGGTCTTGTCGTCGGTGATGTGCGTGATCAAATAGCGTTCGCCGTCGGGCTCCACGGCATATTCCGTGAAATTTCCCGTGCGTTCGCTCGTCGTGCGCCACCAGGACATCGTGTAGATGACGGCTTGGTCCGCAGACACGCTGTTTTTTCTCCAGTCATTGCCGGTGAGCTGCCCCGATGCGGAGGTATCCGTCGTGGAATAGGGATCGGTGATCGCCGTGAGGGTATTGTTCCCGCAGGTCACGGTGACGCCGCTCTTCGAGTAATTGTACTCGACCGTTCCGTCCGCCGCTGCGCGCAATCCACCGATGCCCACGGCGAAACAAACGACGAATATCAGAGCGAGTAAAGACAGCACCCCGATTTTGGTCAAACGCCTCATGTTTCCTCCTTATTTTTTCCCCTACGGTTTACCGTGAGGGAGACTTCAAACATTCTGTTCCACGGAAGTTCGCAGGTTTGCAGCCGGTACTTCTCATGTACCTCGGGAAGCAATTGTGCGAGGTAACGGTCCAACTCTTCGCGGACGATCTCCGCCGCTCTGCCGTTTACGCCGTCCGCATGGAAGTAATCGAGACCGAGTTGCGGCAAGTTCTGCCTGCAAACGAGGGCGCGGACATGACCGCAGTACCCCACATCCTCATAGTAGCGTTCGGCGAGAAAGACTTCGTGCGCGGGCGTATTGCCGTAGCAGAGATAAAAGACTCCTTCCGCGATCGCCGTACCGAGCGTGTTGGACGAAGTGTTCCACCCCGCGTATCCGGCAAGACGGAAAAGCAAACCGCGTTCCGCGATGAGTTTGACCCATTCTTTGTCGCCGCCGTTGCAATAGGCGACGTCCGCCGCAAGGACCGCACGGTGCGAACGGATGTCTTCGGACATCAGATCGGTAAAGTGCACGAGGTCCCGCTCCTTATAGCCGACCCCGGGGGCGCCGCCGCTATCCGTCATGTCTTCCGAGGGAACGTTGATGTACAGCAGAAGCTCGGCGTCTTCCGCCTTTTCGGCGAGGGAACAACCCGCCGCGGCGATCTGGGAGCGTACGCTCCGCCAAAGTTCTCTGTCCTCATATAGCGGGATGATCTCCTTTCCCCGCTCTGCGGCATAGTGTACGGCGATCCGCGGATGTTTGCCCTTGAGGTCATTCAGCACGCGGGCGAGCAAAACCATTCCGACTTCGTCCGCTCCGGGATAGATGTCGATCGGCTTTTGCCCGATCTGCTCTCTCAGTTTTTCCCGGTCCATTGCCGTATATCCGTATGGTGCGGAATCGTCTTGCGGAACGACCAAAAAATCAATGACGTCTCCCGACAGAGCGACCGTTTCGCAAAGGAGTTTCAGATTGACTTGCCGCCTTGCAAGATAGTCGCCGAGCGCAGCTCCGGTCTTTGCGTCGAGCGCGCTCCGGAGGGCCGCATATTCTTCTTCGCAGATAAGCCCGAGTTTGTGCTTATGTTCTGCTTCGCCGGTAAGAAAGATCTCCTTCCCGCAGTCGGCATAATAATCGGGTTCTTCGTCCGCGCTGCTGTACCGCGGACAGCGCATCACAAGCGCAAAAGCATAGATTTTGAGCGCGGGATTTTCTTCTTTCAATTCTTTGAGCAGAGAAAGACGCTCCCGCAACGTAGCTTCGCTCAGGTGGTGCAGGCGGGAGGGAATGATCCCGCCGTAAAGGAGCATATCCACGGAAAGTACGAGCGCGGTCGCCTCTTTGCAGGTTCGGCGCAGAAACGCCGCGACTCGTACCCATTCGGGGGGAACTTTTTTATTGCCGAGGATGTCACGGTCGGGCAATACGACGCGAAGGTCGTTTGCCTCTTCTCCGAGTCGGCGGGGAAAGCGGTAGTTGCAAGGTCTCTCATCGAGTGGAAGGAGAACGATCTGCTGTCCGCTCGTCTTCTTCATGCCAAATTCTCCTCAAGGACGGAGGCGAAACGCTCCGTGATCAGCTTGGGACGGGTGATCGCCGAACCGACGACGACGGCATACGGGTCCAAAAGACCGATCTCCTTCATTTGCAGGGGATCCTGTACGCCACCCTCGGCGATCATGCGCGTATTCGTTCCTTCCGTGAGCGCCCGCGTCTCCCGCATGAACGCGATATCGGGCAAAACGGTGCCGTGAGTATCCACGGTATATCCGCGCAGTGTGGTCGAAACATATTCGAAGCCGAGCGCGATGGCGTTCCGCACGTCCTCCGCTGTCGCAACATCCGCCATGATCTCACGTGCGGGGTCTGTTTTGCGGATGTAACGAACGAGGTCTTCCAGGCGTTCGCCGTTGTGGCGGGAACGCAGTGTTGCGTCCATGGCAATGACGTCACAATCGGTTTTCAGCAGTTCGCGGACTTCGGATAACGTGGAGGTGATGTACACTTCGCTGTCGTCGTAATCGTTTTTTGTGAGCCCGATGACGGGAACATCGACGACGGACTTGATCATCTGCACATCTTCGCAGAGCGCGCGAATGCCGACAGCGCCGCCCGCCACCGCCGCTTTCGCGAAAAGATGCATGATGTGATAGCCGTACAGAGGCTCCCCCTTTACCGCTTGGCAGGAGACGATGAGCCCTCTTTGTAATCTGTACATGTTACCTCCGTTTTTGCAAGAAAAAAATTTTTATTTTATATTGCGAAAAAGAAAAAAATTTTTATTTGTTAGTATTATAACATGTGAAATCACATTTGTCAACAGATTTGGGAAAATTTTTTTCATCTTTTTTTTGAAAATTGAAAAAAACGTGCAAAAGACCTCACACGCAGAAAATTCGTGTGAGGTCTTTTCACGGTTGCGGGCGTGCCGCTTTACCTTAATTTAATGGTTTTTATCTCAAAAGGACGGAATTCGAGGCGCAGCTTTTCGCCCTCTCCGAGCGTCTCCGTCTCTTTTTCGAAAAGATCGCATCCGAAAAAGCGGTAGGAACGGCGGAAAGTAAGTACCGTCGACGTGTGCGAGCGTTCGCATTCGTACAGCCGCAACACGATCCCCTCTCCTCGGTCGGCGAATTTGACCGTTTCGCAGAGGATGCCGCTTTGGGAGATCCCGACGAGGGGACTGTTCAGCTCGTACGGTGTACGGACGGGGCGGATGTTCATCGCCTCGGCGGGGCGCACGACGTTCTCTGCCGAAAAACTTCCCCTGTGCGGACAGAGGGCATAGCTGAATTCAAGGATCCCCTTTCCGCCCGTTTCGTCGGGGTGAGAGCCGCTCTTTGCGAGGGTGAGCGAGAGTGTCCCCTCTTCGCAGGCGACTCCGTATTTGCAGTCGTTGAAAAGTGCGACGCCGAGGTGCGTCTCGGACAGGTCGGACCACTTGTGGTTACAGGCTTCGAACATCGCCTGCTCTTCGGAGGTGTTCCGATATACGGAACGTTCGATATGTCCGAATTGGATCTGGCTCTTGTAGGTCGGCGCGATGAGGTCGGTCGGGAAGTAAACGCGCAGCAGTCCGTGATCTTCCCGGAAGTCGACCTTGTTTTCGAAGCGGATCATCGGGTCGAAGGGGTTGAATACGAGATCGCGGGTCATAACGCTTTTGCCGAAGCGATAGCGGCTGCGGATACGCAGTTCCAACGGTCCATTCGAGACGAGTTCCTCCGAAAGGAACTGTACGGGGCGCTCCTGCAATCGGTAATCGGCGTCGATATCCCAGTTGTCCCACTGATAAGGGATATGCTCGCAGAATTTCAGTTCGCCGAGAAGTCCGCAGGCGATCTCTCTTCCGTCGACGGTCAATGACGAGATCGCACCGTCCTTGACGACCGCGCGGTAGAATGCCGTCTCCACCACTCCGTCCCGATAGGTGAGCGTCCCCTCGGCGGCGATCTTCCGTCCCCTCCCGAAGGCGGGAAAAGCAAAGCGGGCGAGCGTGTGCCTGTTGCCGTCGAAGTCGGAATAGGTCTGTTGCCCGTCGTCCCATTCGAGCGTCTCTTCCCGCTCGAAGCCGAGGGTGTTCCAATAGTCCCCTTTCCCGCCGATCAGTTCCCCGAGGCGGGCGATCGCCGCGGTATTTTGCCGAAGCGCCGTCTCGTTGACTTCGTGGATACAGGTCCCGGGCAGAATGTCGTGGAATTGGTTGAGCATCAACGTGTCGTAGCATTCGTCCGTCGTCTGCTTCCACTCCCGTTTATCGGCTGCGACGGAGACAAACTCCGCGTCGTGCAAGGCGATCTCCAAAAGCCGATTGTTGCGCTTGATCTCGTGATACATGCTCAACGTGCCGCGGTGCAGTTCGAGATAGAGTTCCCCGCAGTATTTCGGGAGTTGTTTTTCGGAGAGGCGTTCCATGAAGGCGGTCACGGTCGTATGGGCGACGCGGGCGCGCGGATAATGGCGGCAGGTGCGAAGCGCTTCGCGCACCATGTCGTCCGAGGGACCTCCCCCGCCGTCTCCGTATCCGTATGCAAGAAGGGCGCCGTCGTTGAGGTGCTTTTCCTTTCGGTTGTTCAGCCGTGCGGCGACCGCTTCCGGGTTTGCGGGCGTTTGTGTGCTGTTGAAATGGACGAGCACGCTGCTTCCGTCGATCCCCTGCCAGCGGAAGGCGTCGTACGGGAATTCGTTCGTATCGTTCCAACTCAGTTTTGTCGTCAGAAAGAACTCGATCCCCGCTTGCCGCATGATTTGGGGAAGCGCCGCGCTGTAACCGAAAGTGTCCGGCAGCCAGAAGACTTTTGCGTCGTAGCCGAGTTCCTCCCGCAAGAAACGCTTGCCCCGCACAAATTGGCGCACGAGCGCTTCCGAGCCGATGAGATTGCAATCGCATTCCACCCATGTCGCCCCGCCGGGTTCGAAGCGCCCTTCGCGGACGAGCGCTTTGATCTCGTCGAAGAGTTCGGGACTGTCGTGTTTGATCCAATCGAGGTAGAGCGCCGTGGAGAAAAAGAAAGTATAATCGGGATAGCGTTTGAGGAGAGTTACGGCATTGGAGACGGTGCGGAGCGCCTTTTTGCGGGTCTCCTCCACCGTCCACAGCCAGGCGGTGTCGAGATGACTGTGCCCGACGATCCCCACATACGGCGACTGTTCCCGCGGGAGAATGTGCGAGAAACTTTCTTCGATGCGTTCGTTGATTTCGGCAAGCAGTTGTTCGTCGGGCGGCTCCTGCGCCATGGAGAGGGCGCGGTACAGCTCTTCATAGAGCCGATAGAGCGCTTCTTTTTGCGGGTCGCCCTCTTCCGCCGTTCGGAAAAGACCGCCCAAGAATTTGAGATTTTCCGAAAATCGTTTGAGCTGTTCGCGCATCCGCACGAGATAGATCCCGCGGAAGGTTCTCTCCCCCTCGAGTGATTTCAGAGAAAAAGTATGGGGGGATTCGTAAGGCATCGTTCCGGCGATGGGATGGGAAGCATAGGCTTCGATCCGGACTTCATCGCCCTCCCGTACGTCGCCGAAGGGAAGAAAGCGATGGGGGCGGAATTCCTCTTCCTGCGCATTGCGTACCCAATCGGTCATGCCGCGAGGCACGCCGTTGACATAGATGAGATTTTCCACGCCGCCGTCGTCGCATTCGAGATAAACGTTTTGATCGTGCGCGGGCATGCGAAAACGGAAGACGGCATATTCGAAGGGCGCGCCCCAGGTATCGCCGGAAAGCACCGTGCGCTCTCCCTTTTCCGTCACCTGCGTAACGGGGAGCGCCGTGCGGCTCTCTGTGAGAAAAGGGGCATAGACCCGTTCGAGTCTTGCGACTTTTGCGATCATGCGTTCGGTCTGCTTCGGATTTATCATGCGCTCCTCCTCAGATCGCCTTGTCGGCGACCGCATACGAAGATTTGAGTCTGTTCTCTCTTGCCGTGGAGCCGAGCACGTCGTACACCGCGCTGCAAAGCACGTCAATCACATAGGCTTGGGCGACCGTTACCGACAGAGAGCCGCCGTCATTCGCCGCCTCTTTTCTGCTGGAAAGAAGGAGGTAATCGGCGTATTTCGCAAGCGGCGATTTATTGTAGTTGGTGATCACGAGGATGCGTGTTCCCGCTGTTTTCGCCATTTCCGCGAGGTGGATGATATCCTTTGTGCCGCCGGATACGCTGATGAGGATGAGGAAATCGCGGTTGTCGAGGTTCGCCGTTGCGATGGATTGGATGTGGGTATCCGTCTCCGCATCGAGCACGATCCCCGCGCGGAGAAGACGGAGACGCATTTCGAGCGAAGCTACCGACGACGCGCCGACGGCAAACGCGCACACTTTTCTCGCGTTGACGATCTCCTCTGCGATCTTCAGACAGAGCTCGTAGTCGATGTGCTTGGAAGTCTCCTGAATGGCGTCCGTCATTTCGGTCGCGATGCGCACGTTCGGCGCGGCGGCGCTCTGCTCTCCCATCCCGAGTTCCTTGCTCAGGTTGAGTTTGAAATCCTGAAAGCCCTTGTAGTCGAGTTTTCTGCAAAAGCGCAAGAGCGTGGCTTCCGCCACATCGAGAGAGGCGGACAGCTCCGTGATGGACATGTAGATCAAGGCGTTCCTGTCCATCGTCTTCAATCTTTCTATGATCTTTCGTTCCGTCTTCGTCGCATCCGCACGAACGGATTCCATTCTTTCGAATACTTTTCCGATCATGTTTTACTCCTTTCCGTGTCCCAATAGACAGGTCTCTCTTTGAATGTTATATCCTTTTCCCCTCTCGCCGCGAGGTAGGAAAATAAGCTCTGATCCGCGGTGCGAAGCGGGAACGCCTCCATCGCGCACAGGAGGTCCGCAACGGGTTTCCCCTCCCGCATCGCCCGGTAGAGCGCGCATTCCGCCTCTCCCCAACGGAAGAGAGGCGCCAATTCCGCCGCAAGTTCCCGTCTGCATTGCTCGGGGAGCTCCTTTACCGTGTGCTCGTAGCGCGCATAGTAGCCATCGAGGAACTCCCAGTCCTCCGCCGCAAAACGGGCTTCGTTTCCGGGATAGCGGCGAAGAACGGACGAACGGTTCAGATCGGCGAAAAAGCGCGCTTCGGGCGACGTTCCGAGCTGCTCTCTCACCGCCCGTTCGTAAGCCGCCTCTTCGTCGTATCGCTCGGGGTCCCACATCCATTCCGCCGCAGCCGCGAGTGCGATCTTGCTGCACTCCCACAGGGCGGAAGGGTTTACAATGCAGCCGTCGTGATAGGCGGCGATCTTCCGTGTGCGGTTGCATACGGCGCCAAAATACAACCGCTGTTTGGGTTCGAAATCGTTGACGGGATAGTTGTCCCAAAGGAGTAGGCGATGACCATAGTCCTCTTTCGCCTCGCGGCAGTCCCGCTCGGGGATGACCTCGGCGACCGTGTGATAGCCCGTCCAGAACACGCGGATATCTTCGTCGAGGTACTGCTTTATGGCGCGGCGGTAAGGGGTGTCCGTATTCCGGAAATAATCGGTGGGACAAAAGACCAGCGCATCACGATGTTTCAGGTGTCGGTTGACAAAGTTTGCGGCATAGCACTGCGCCTCGCCCGCAGAGGAGAATCTCGGGCGGTCCTCCTCGGAAAGTTCCGGCGGAATGTCGTCGAAGAGCAGAGCGAAATCTTCTGCACCGACGGCTTGCAGCTGTCCGAATTTTTTCATCAGAAGCGCATAGTCCTCTTCCTTGGAAAAACAAAAGTCTTTGCCCGGGCTGAGACAGAAATAGAAGGCGATGCCGAGAGCTTTTGCCTCCGAGATCAGTTCCGCAAGCGACTTCAAAAGCGGTTGCGGATATTCTTCCCGCCAAAGGTCACGGTGATAAAGGTCGTCTTTGGGGGCATAGAAATAGGCATTCATGCGATGTTCCGCGAGAAAAGCGAGAAGATCTTTTCGCTGCCGCATGCTGTAAGGTCTGCCGTAGAACCCCTCGATCACGCCCCGAAGGGCAAAGGCGGGAGAATCTTCCGCTTCGCAGACGAGCGTACCGTTGCCGTCCGTCAGGAGCCCGAGCGCCCGTTCGGCATAGAGGCGTCCGCGCGGCGAAGCAAAAAAAAGTTCCGCCGTACCGTCCGAACGAACGACGAGCCTGTACGCCTCCTCCCCCATTTCGCATGGAGTATCGTCTATTCTGATGAGCTTTACCCGCGTATTCCGCGTCAGCAATTCTTTGAACATGGCGTTTCCCGAAAGAAAAATTATTTCATACGATTTGCGACGTAATTGAAATTTTTTTCAGATTATAACATAAAAACGGCTCGATTGCAACATCTTTCCGAAAAAATTCGGAGAAAAACAAACAAAATCCTCCCAAAATCTTGACAAGAACAAACCGGCGCACTATACTTTTCGAAAAAGAGGTGCGAAATGATACTGCGATTAAAGCCCGTTTTCAAGCACTATCTCTGGGGTGGAAAGGAGCTCGGCACCCTCTTCGGATACGAGGACGGGGACAAAACGATCAGTGAAAGCTGGGAGATCTCCGTTCATCCGGACGGAAAGAGCATGTTGCAAAACGAAACGCTCGCCGATTTTCTCGAGCGGGAACCGCAGGCGGTCTTTCCCCGCGGCGGGTCTTTTCCCCTCCTCATAAAGTACATCGATGCCGCGCGGAATTTGTCCGTTCAGGTCCATCCGAACGACGAATATGCCCGCCGTATGGAGAACGACAACGGAAAGACGGAGATGTGGTACGTCATTGCGGCGGAGCGGGAAGCCGGCATCTATTGTGGATTCCGTCGCGACACTTCACGCGAAGAATTCCTCAAAGCCCTTGCGGAGGGGCGAGCGGAAGAGTTGCTCAACTTCATCCCCGTGAAGGCGGGCGACTGCTTTCTGATCAAGGCGGGAACGGTGCATGCGATCTGCGCGGGTTGCGTGATCTGCGAAGTGCAGGAGAGCAGCAACGTCACCTATCGCGTCTACGACTATAACCGTCGGGATGCAAACGGAGAACTGCGCCCCCTTCATATTGCGCGCGCCATGGATGTGATCGACCTCAAAGCCTATCGGGACGAAACGGGGAGCGGTCCGTCGGTGCCGCAGACGGGCGGTCGCATCCGTCTCTTGACGGATTGCGGTTATTTCCGTTGCCGCGAGCTCTTGCTCGACGGGCGTTATTGCGAACGCGCCGTCCGTTCTTTTCTTGCGGTGAACGTGATTGAGGGTGCGGGGCGCATCGGAGAGACCGAGTTTGTCGCGGGAAACAGCTTTTTCGTCCCCTGCGGCGAGGAAGTACAGTTGTGCGGAAAAGGGAAAGTCATTCTGACGGATGTTCCGAACGGGGT
The DNA here is from genome assembly GCA_947626305.1 of uncultured Clostridia bacterium. Classification (GTDB taxonomy): domain Bacteria; phylum Bacillota; class Clostridia; order Christensenellales; family Borkfalkiaceae; genus Gallimonas. The sequence continues at coordinate 12,690 of CANQRP010000022.1, forward strand.
GGACTAAGTGGTCCTCTCGGGACGAATCGAGGGCACGCAAAGAAGACGGTCTGAGCGGAAAAAAAGGCGGCAAGAGATGCCGTCTTTTTTCGTCGATCTCTTCTCGGGGACAACGTTTCGAATGTATCGTTCGGGAGTCGACGAACGCCTTGCGTGGCGCGGTTACTTTTTTCCCGCTCTCTTGCGGACGCGGCATGCGTCAGCTCCGCAATCGTCCAGATTGGACAAAAATGCGATTGTCTCGGCGTCGCGCGCGAGCTTTGTCCCGATGCCGAGCGCTCTTCTGCACAATATTTTGAATGTAATATAATCTTCGAGATCGGGCTCCGACTTTCCGTAACCCTGAGGATACACAAGCGCGCAGAACGTCTCGATGATCTTCTTCTTTTTGCAGGTGATGAGCAGTTTATTCAGACAGTCGCGTGCCCGCAGGGTGAGGTTTTCCTCACTGCTCTTCGTCACGATGCTGTCGTCGGTCCTGCCTAAATAGAGTGCCATTCTGTCGTCGAGGAAGTTGAGACTATCGAGAATGGCTTGCTTTTTCAGCAAATAGACCTCTTGGTTTTTATTTACGAAGAAGTGAGGCAAGATCGCAGCGGCGACTGCGCCGATCAAGCCGAGACAAGCTGTACATAAAACGACATATTGTGCGGGCGTCATAAAATTCCTTTTTTCCTCCGTAAAAAGATCCGGTGTGCCGAATTCCAAATTATGGTAACACAAACGGCGGCGTTTGTCAATCGTAATTTTATCCGCGGGGCACGCAGTCATTTCGTTGTGAAAAGGGCAACGGAGCGTTCCGTTGCCCTTTCGTCATCGCGGCGTTTTCGTAGCGCGTTCCCCGCATCGGTCCGATGGGGCAAACTCGCGGCGTCGGTGCGACCGTTAAAAAATAACCTTTTCTTCGTCTTCCTTCTTGCAAAGGGCGAAGAAATCCTCTTTCTTCATGCACCCGATATCTCCCTGGCTGCGTTTGCGTACGGAGACGGTGCCCTCCTCCACTTCCTTGTCGCCGATGACGAGTTTATAGGGAACTTTCTCGTTTTCCGCATCGAGGATCTTTCTTCCGATCTTCTCGTTGCGAAGATCCGCTTCGGCGCGCAGTCCGCGGGCGGCAAGTGCTTCCACAAGCTCTTTTGCATAGTCCGCCGCTCTGTCCGTGACGGTTAGCACCTTCACCTGCACGGGTGCAAACCACAGCGGGAATGCGCCGGCATATTTCTCGATGAGGAAGGCAAGAGTACGTTCGTAGCAGCCGATGGACGAGCGGTGAATGACGTAAGCGGTCTGCTTGTTGCCGTTTGCGTCCACATATTCCATGCCGAAGGAGTGCCCCGCGGCAAAGTCGATTTGAATGGTGATGAGCGTATCTTCTTTGCCGAACACATTTCTGATCTGCACGTCGAGCTTGGGACCGTAGAATGCCGCTTCGTCGAGCGCTTCCACATAATCGAGCCCGAGATCGTCGAGGATGACTTTCATCATTGCCTCGGTCTTGTCCCATGCCTCGTCGTCGTCGATATACTTGTCCGACCCTTTCTTCCGTTTGGAGAAGCGGAAGGAGACATCGTTCCGCATGCCGAGGCAGTCGAGGATGTAATAGGAAAGATCGAGACAGCGTTTGAATTCTTCTTCGACCTGCTCCTTGGTGCAGATGATATGTCCGTCGGAGAGCGTAAATTGTCGTACGCGGATGAGACCGTGCATCTCGCCGGAAGCCTCTTTGCGGAACTCCGTTGCCGTCTCGGAATAACGGCAGGGAAGATCGCGATAAGACTTCAAACCGTTTTTGTAAATCTGATATTGGAACGGACAGGTCATGGGCCGGAGCGCCATGATCTCGTCCCCCTCTTTCGCAGGGTTTCCGTTCTCGTCGATGTCGCCCAAAATGAACATTTTGTCGCGGTAATGCGCCCAGTGACCCGAGATCTTATACAGGTCGCTCTTTGCCATGTTGGGAGTTTTGGTGATCATAAAGCCGCGCTTTGCCTCCTCGTCCTCGACAAATCGGGTGAGGATCTGCAAGATCTTTGCCCCTTTCGGCATGAGGATAGGAAGCCCCTGCCCCACGACGTCGCTCGTCATAAAGATGCCGAGGTCGCGCCCGAGCTTGTTGTGGTCACGCTTTTTAGCTTCCTCCAATTGAAGGAGGTAGGCGTCCACATCCTCTTTCTTGGGAAATGCGGTGCCGTAAATGCGGGTCAGCATCTTCTTTTTTTCGTCGCCGCGCCAGTATGCCCCCGTGATGGAGAGCAACTTGAATGCCTTGATCTTTCCGGTGGAGGGAAGGTGAGGACCTTTGCAAAGGTCGGTGAAGTTTCCCTGCTTATAGAAGGAGATCGTCTCTCCTTCGGGGAGGTCCTGAATGAGCTCCACTTTATAATTTTCATGGTACTTGCTCATGAGAGCGATCGCCTCGTTGCGCGGCAACGTAAACCGCTCGATGGGCAGATTGCTCTTGATGATGCTCTTCATCTCCGCCTCGATCTTGGAAAAATCATCCATCGTGATGGGCGTTTTGAAGTCGATGTCGTAATAGAATCCGTTGTCGATCACGGGACCGATCGCGAGCTTGGAGGTGGGATAAATCGTCTTGATCGCCTGAGCGAGCACGTGCGCGCAGGTATGGCGATAGACCCTGAGTCCCTCTTGCTCTTTGAGAGTGACAATCTCAAGCGAATTGCCTTCATGAAGGTGGGTCGAGAGATCCACAAGTTCGCCGTTGACCTTGGCGGCAACTGCAGCCCTTGCAAGCCCCTCGGAAATAACTTTGGCGGCTTCCATACAGTCGGCACCGTCTGCGATTTTCAACAAATTGCCGTTTTTCAGTGAGATATTCATACATTTTGCTCCTTTTTTCTCAATTATGTCACGCATAGTACTATGCTAAACTGCCAAAAACAAAAGCGCCCTCAAAATATCCGCTTCTTTCGGATATTTAAGGACGCAAAGCAACTCTGCGCGGTTCCACCTTAATTGCCAGAGACTTGTCCTCCGACCGCTCGTTTGTTATGAAATTTTTCGGGACTTTGCGAGGAAAGCGGTTTCACTCTCCCACCGTCCGCTGCGGGTCTTTCAGCCACGGACCCACTCTCTGGGAGCGACGTTGGGCGCTACTTGTCTTTCGATTCTTTATTATACTCTTCCCCTCCCCGCTTGTCAAGAAAATACCGTGCGTTCCGCGTAATATTTTTGCAGAAAATCTTCCACGGAAGATTCTACTTTTCCGAGGCAATACACATAGCCCGCATCCGACAGCATGATCTCCGTCTCCGGGTCTTCCTTACCCGTCAGGCGGCTTCGCCGCAGCGGCGCAAAGTTTTCGCCGAACACGGCGCTTCCTTTCACATAGACCTTGCGGCGGCTCTCTCCTACCAGAAATTCGCAGAAATGTTTGAGGTCGTTTGCCGAGAACCCCTGCGGGATGTAGTCGAGGATCTTCCCCCACTTTTCCCGAAGCGCTCCGAGACGAAAGTGATAAAAGCCGTCGATACAATATTCCTCCATCCCCTCGAGTTTGCGACCGATAAAAGCGCAGTCTCCCTCATAATCGGCGGCAATGAGCGCCGCGGAGAGCAGCCTTTTTTCCCGTTCCCCGAGGCAGACGTGCAGATTTTTGCCGAGATAGGCATATTTATAGCCGATGTCGACGATCTCCGCGATCTTTTCTCCGAGGGCTTTCCGCAATTCCTTTTCGGCGCGCTCCGTGGTAAGTCGCAATACGGCGCGTTCGCCTTCGAGTGCGAGTTCCCCCCTTCCGCCGATCCTTCGTAACGGACCCGCAACGGCATTATATAAATAGGTAATATAGGAGCTTTTGGCTAGCTCCTCCGAGACGGTGATTTCAGCCACAACCTTATTGTATGCCGAAAACGGTGATTTATTTACCCCGCCCTCTCTTTCCGGAAACGTTTTTCCGAGAACTTTTTGCGGGTAATTTTGCCGAAAACGGACATACTGTGATTGTCCGAGCCGCCGAGTGTCCCTCGCGGGACTGTCAATCAACCGGATTCGGCGGCGGAATACCGGATTTGGACGGGAGCGGAAGTGGTTTTTTCCACTTTCGCTTTCCTCTATTTGGGGGGTGCCTCTGCGTTTTTTCCCAAATAATGTATATTCGCTTGACTTTTTCCGGGCGCAAGAGTACAATCATAGGGAGCAATCAAAAAAGCAGAGGTTTATTTTTATGAATATGAAAGATGTTGAACGAAAATGGCAATCCAGATGGGAGAAGACGAAGTTCAACAATTTCGACGAAAAGAGCAATAAACCAAAGAAGTACATTTTGGAAATGTTTTCCTATCCTTCGGGCGCAAAATTGCACATCGGACATTGGTATAACTACGGTCCGACCGACTCCTACGCCCGGTTCAAGCGCATGCAGGGCTATAATGTCTTCCAACCGATGGGGTTTGACGCCTTCGGGCTCCCCGCGGAGAATTATGCCATCAAGACGGGTGTGCATCCCAAGGATTCCACCGAACGCAACATCGCCACGATGGAAGGACAGCTCCGTGCAATGGGAGCCATGTTCGATTGGTCGGCGGAGATCAAGACCTGCGAGGAAGATTATTACAAGTGGACGCAGTGGATGTTCCTGCAACTCTACAAGAAGGGACTTGCATACCGCAAAGAGGCGCCCGTCAACTGGTGCCCCTCCTGTTCCACCGTTCTTGCAAACGAACAGGTCGTAAACGGCACATGCGAACGGTGCGGTTCCGCCGTCGTGCGTAAAAATCTCACGCAGTGGTTCTTTAAGATTACGGAGTATGCCGAAGAACTTCTCACGGGGCTCGAGGGGCTCGACTGGCCTGAAAAGACGAAGCTCATGCAGAAGAATTGGATCGGCAAGTCCACGGGCTGCGAGATCGAATTCGATTGCGAAACGGGCGATAAGATCCGCGTGTTTACCACGCGGTGCGACACTGTGTTCGGCGTCTCCTACGTCGTGCTCGCACCCGAGCATCCGCTTGCGCGGAAGCTCGCTACTCAAGAGCAGCTTGCCGCCGTGGAGGAATATATTGCCGAAACTTCCAAAGTCAATGAGATCGATCGTCTCTCCACCGCGCGCGATAAGACGGGGGTATTTACGGGGGCGTATTGCATCAATCCCGTCAGCGGAAAGAAAGTTCCCGTGTGGATTGCCGACTATGTGCTCTATTCTTACGGGACGGGCGCGGTGATGGCGGTACCCGCGCATGACGAGCGCGACTTTGCGTTTGCAACAAAATACGACCTCCCCATTGTCAAGGTCATCGAAAACACGCACGGTGAGACGGTTTTGCCCTACACGGAAGACGGGATCATGGTGGGATCGCTCAATTTTGACGGTCTTTACGGCGAGGAAGCGCGCAGCGAAGTCGCCAACCATATCGCCAAGATCGGCAAGGGCGGGAAAAAGGTCAACTATCGCCTCCGCGACTGGCTTGTGTCCCGTCAGCGTTACTGGGGCGCCCCCATCCCGATCGTGTACTGTCCGCACTGCGGCACTGTGCCCGTTCCCGAGGAGGATCTGCCCGTTCGGCTGCCCTATGACGTGGAGTTTCGTCCCGACGGCAAGTCACCGCTTGCAAAGCATGAAAAGTTCATGCAGACGGTCTGTCCGGAATGCGGCGGCGAAGCGACCCGCGAGCCGGATACGCTCGATACGTTTGTCTGTTCGAGTTGGTATTATCTCCGCTATGCGGATCCCAAAAACAACAAAGAACCTTTCGACCGTGAGGAAGTGGATAAGCTCCTGCCCGTCGACACCTATGTCGGCGGCGCGGAACATGCCTGTATGCACCTGCTGTATGCCCGTTTCTTCACCAAGGCGCTCCGCGATATGGGCTATCTCGATTTCGATGAACCCTTCCTG
>CANQRP010000023.1 GCA_947626305.1 uncultured Clostridia bacterium
CGCGGGCGCGGTCAACGAGAGCGACGTCATGCTCGCGGATTCCGCGAACGCCGTCATCATCGCCTTCAACGTCCGTCCCGATACCAAGGCAAAACAACTTGCGGAGCGCAGCAAGGTGGATGTGCGCACCTACCGCATCATTTACGAACTCATCGACGACATGGAGGCGGCGCTCAAAGGCATGCTCGCGCCCAAGTATCATGAGATCTACATGGGCAAGGCGGAGGTGTTGCAGACGTTCAACATCACGGGCGTCGGCACGGTCGCGGGCTGCTACGTCACCGAGGGCAAGCTGGTGCGCGGCGGCAAACTGAGAATTTACCGCGACGACATCATGATCGTCGAGGGCAATGTAAAACAGCTCAAACGCTTTAAGGACGACGCAAAGGAAGTCTCGGGCGGGCTCGAATGCGGCTGCGCGATCGACGGCTTCAACGAGATCAAGGTGGGCGACTTCATCGAGTGCTATCTCATCGAGGAGATCAAACAATGAAACCGACGAGAACGCAGCGATTGGACAGCGAATTCCGCCGCGCCGTGTCGGAGGTCATCGCGGGGGCGCTGAAAAACAGGGAGCCCACCCTCCGCGGCATCATCTCGGTGACGGAGGCGGACGTCGCGCCCGACCTCAAAACGGCGAAGATCTACGTCAGCATCTTTGCGACGGACGAAGAGGAGAAAAAGGAGAGCTTCCGCGTCCTCAGAGAGAATGCGGGCTTTGTGCGGCATGAACTTTCCAAGGTCATGCGCATGCGCACGGTGCCCTTGCTCACCTTTTCGGAGGACGGCAGCATGGAGTACGGTTCGAAGATGGACGCGCTCCTCTCGGGGCTCGACATCAAACAAGACGAAGAATGAACACGGTCGAAGAAATCGCAGGCATCTTACGCAATCAGAAAAGCGCGGTGATCTTTACCCATACGCGACCGGACGGTGACGCCATCGGTTCGTCTATGGCGCTCTCCCGCGCTCTTTCTTTATGCCATATCGAAAATCAGGTGGTGGACGACAGCGAGCTGTCCGAAAAATTTTCCTATCTCGAACTGCCCATCCGCAAATTTCCCACGCTCGACGCCGATTGCTACATCTGCGTGGACGCGAGCGACGACACCCGTTTGGGCGAGCTCACGAGCACCTTTCGCAAGGGGGCGCGAAAGGGGAAAGTGACCGTGAATATCGACCACCATGTCTCCAACACCCGCTTTTGCCGATATAATTATGTGCGCGAACGCGCCAGCAACAGCGAGAACATCGCGGAGCTCATACGGGCGCTCGGCGTGCCGCTCGACGGGAAGATCTCGGAGTACCTCATGACGGGCGTCGTCACCGATTCGGGCGGGTTTTCGCACAGCGACGTGAGCGGGGACACCTTCCGTACGGCGGCGCTTCTCGCGGACGGTGGCGCGGATGTGAGCAAGATCTGCTACTATGCCTTCCGCAGGCAGAGCAAGGCGCGCGCCGCACTGTACGCCGAGGCGGTCTCGCACCTCAGGTATCTGTTGGAGGACCGTCTTGCGGTCGCCCTCGTCACACAGGAGATGCTCTCCCGCTACGGGCTGGGGCAGGACGCCACCGAGGGCATCGTCGACTTCGGACTCACGGTGGAGGGGGTGGAAGTCAGCGTCTGCCTCATGGAGTACAAAAAAGCGCAATACAAGGCGTCCTTCCGTTCCAAGGGAAAGGTGAACGTCAACGAAGTCGCGGGCGTATTCGGCGGCGGCGGGCATGTGCTCGCCTCGGGCTGTATGCTCTTCGGCGAAGCCGAGGAAGTCATCGACAAGCTCACATATGCCGTCCTGCAACACATGGGGGAGTAGATGACGGGATTTGTCAACATCGACAAGCGGGAGGGGCTCTCTTCCACCTACGCGGTCAACCGCATCAAGCGGCTCTCGGGCATGCCCTGCGGACACATGGGCACGTTGGACCCGCTCGCCTCCGGGGTGCTCCCCATCGGCATCGGCAACGCCACCCGCCTGTTCGAGTATTTTTTGGAGAAGGAAAAAACCTATCTCGCCCGTTTTCGCTTCGGCGTCACGAGCAGGAGCCTCGACCGCGAGAGCGAGCCCGTCTTCGGCGGAAGGGTGCCGAAGCGCGGGGAGATCGAGGAAATTCTGCCGCGGTTTTTGGGCGAGATCGAGCAGGTCCCGCCCGCGTTCAGCGCCATCTGCGTGGGCGGAAAGCGAAGCTACGAATATGCGCGTCAGGGCAAGGAAGTGCCCCTAAATGCGAAACGGGTGCACATTTCCGTCTTTCGCCTGCTCGAACAGACGGGGGAGGACGAGTTTTCGTTCGAGATCGTCTGCGGCGGGGGAACGTACATCCGGTCGCTTGCGCGTGACCTTGCGCATGCGCTCGGCACCGAGGGGCTCATGGCGGCGCTCAGGCGCACGAAGAGCGGCATTTTCACCGAGGCGACGGCGACGGAACTCGACGCGCTCACCTTCGAAAATCTCGAAGATCACGTCATTCCCACCGAGGACGTACTGCCCTTTCCCGCCCTCGAAGTGAACGACGAAAAGCTCTACCACGGGCTCTCCGTGCCCTGCGACGGCGCCGACGGACTGTATAAACTCTACCGCGGCGGCGCATTTTACGGGCTTGCACGCGTCAGCGAGGGGCTCGTGAAGACGGAGAAAAAGCTATGTTGACCGTGCTGCGGGGGGAAGAGCGTTTTCCCGCGCCCTGCGCGCTCGTTCTCGGCGGGTTCGACGGCTTGCACCTCGGGCACCGCGCCCTGCTGTCCCGTGCCGGGGAGAGCGGACTGCCCGTGGGCATCACCTGTCTTTTGGGAGGAAAGGGGAAGGAGCTCTTCACGCGGGAGGAGCGCGAATTTATCTTTCTCCGCGCGGGCGTGCGCTTTGTGCTCGAATTCCCCTTCACGCAGGCGCTCGAAAACACGTCGGCGGAGGACTTTCTGCGCACGGTGTTCGGGCGGATCGACGCAAAGATCGCCGTCTGCGGCGAAGATTTCCGCTTCGGCAAGAACGCGGAGGGCACCACGGAGCTGTTGAAGCGTCTTGCGCCCTGTCCCGTCCTCGTACAGCCGACCGTGAAAGACCGCGCGGGGGAGAGCGGTGTCAAATTCTCCGCCACCGCCTGCAAGGACCTTTTGAAGCGTGGGGAGCTGTCCCGTTTGAACGCCTGCCTGTATTCCCGCAGGGAGGATCTTTCCGGCGGCGCCTACTTCATCGGCGGCAGGGTGGAACACGGGCGACGGGTGGGCAGAACGTACGGTTTTCCCACGCTCAATCTTACGCCTTCCGCGGAGAAACTGCTGCCGCCGGACGGCGTGTACCGCGGGCTGTGCGAGACCCCCGCGGGGGACTTTTCCACCATCGTCAACATCGGCGCGCGCCCCACGTTCGGCGAGAGCGAGCGCAAGATCGAGGCGTATCTCTACGGCTTTTCGGGCGACCTCTATGGGGCGGAGGTGCGGGTGTATCCTATGGCTTTTTTGCGACCCATTATGGCATTTGCGTCCGCAGAAGCCCTCAAAGAGCAGCTTGAACGGGACATTTTAACGTTACGGAAAGAGGAGAATTTATGATCAAATTCGGACCGAGCGGCAACTCGGAGAGCTTTTATGCGGCGGGCTATTCCCATACCGAAGAGTCGGCGAAATTCGTGCGGGACAGCGGGCTCGACTGCTTTGAATATTCCTTCGGCAGAGGCGTCCGCATGACGGCGGAAAAGGCGCGCTCGATCGGCGAGGCGTTCCGCGCAAACGGCGTGGAGATCTCGGTGCACGCGCCCTATTTCGTCAACTTCGCCAACCCCGACGACGAGATGGCGGCAAAGTCGTACGGCTATGTGCTCGACAGCGGAAAAGCAGTAGATCTCATGGGGGGCAAGCGGGTGGTCTTTCACCCCGCCGCACAGGGGAAGGAGGCGCGCGAGGTCGCCGTCTCCCGCACCGAGGACCGCCTCAAAGTCCTGCGCGATCACATCTATCTCAACCGGTTGGAACACCTCATCTTCTGCCCCGAGACGATGGGCAAAACGGCGCAGATCGGCACGGTGGAGGAGATCGCGCGCTTCTGCGCGGTGGACCCCGTGTTTACTCCCTGCGTTGACTTCGGACACGTCAACGCCCGCGAGCAGGGGAGCTTGAAGACGAAGAAGGACTACCTCGCCCTCCTCGAAGTTCTCATCGAAAAACTCGGATATGAGCGCATGAAGCACTTCCATGTGCACTTTTCCAAGATCCAATACGGCGCAAAGGGCGAAATTCGCCACCTCACGTTTGCGGACGAGGTATTCGGTCCCGAGTTCCCGCCCCTTGCCGAGGCGCTTGTCGAGCTCAGATTGGAGCCCTATATCGTCTCCGAATCGGCGGGCACGCAGACGGAGGACGCGATCGCGATGAAACACATGTACGAGCGGGCATACGGCGCATAAGGCGGCGTACTTTCTCTTAAAAAGTTGTTGACTTGCGGTAGTATATTTGGTATAATATGGGTATGATCGGTTCGGAAAAGCGCAAAATATACCGCGAAGCGGGTGCGGACGCTCTCTTTTTGGAAGCGGATCATCTCCGCAGATACTTCACGGGATTTTATTCGACGGACGGCTATGTCGTCGTCACCGGAGAAAATTGTTATTTCGTCGCCGATCCCCGCTATTTCGAAGCGGCGGAAAAGGCGCTTGCGGGGACGGACGTCACCGTCGTCGCGGGGGCGTTCAAAGAGGCGCTTGAACTCGTCGAAGACTGCAAGACGCTCGGCGTTCCCTATCCCTTCCTCTCCCTTTCCCGCGCGGAAGAACTGCGCGGACGCGGGTTTGCCCTTTCCGACTGCATGCCCGCCCTCAAACAGGCGATGGAGTACAAGTCGGAGCGGGAACTTTCCCTCATCCAACGGGCATGCGACGTCGCGGAAGACGCGCTTTCAAGCCTCCTTCCCGACCTCAAAGAGGGGATGACGGAGAGCGAGACGGCAGCCCTTCTCGAATACAAAATGCGCAAACTCGGCGCGAGCGGGACCTCCTTCGAGACCATCGTCGCCTTCGGCGCGAATTCGAGCGTTCCCCATCACGAAACGGGGGAGACCCGCTTGAAGTTCGGCGATATCGTGCTCATCGACTTCGGCTGCAAGGTGGAGGGGTACTGTTCGGACTGTACCCGCACTTTCCTCTTCGGCGACGACGGAAAGCACGGGGAATTCAAATCGGCATACGAAGAAGTGCTCAAAGCGCACGAACTCGTCAAGGAGACCGTGCGGGCGGGCATGACGGGCAGAGAGGCGGACGAAGTTGCCCGCGGCTCCCTGCGGAAGGCGGGGCTTGCCGAGTATTTCACCCACTCTTTGGGGCATGGCATCGGGCTCATGATCCACGAATATCCCACCCTCTCGCCTCGCGGGGAGGAAGTCCTGCGGGACGGAATGGTCTTTTCGGACGAGCCCGGGGTGTATCTTACGGGCAAGTACGGGATCAGGATCGAGGACAGCTGCTTCATGAAGGACGGAAAAGTGCATTCCTTTATGCACAAAACGGAGCGAAAACTCATCGTTCTGTAAAACGGGAAATCAATTAAGGAGAACAGATATATGGCACAAATTTTGGCAGGCGACATCAGAAAGGGCACCACGTTCGAATATAAGAGCGGTGTGTACACCGTCACCGAATTCCAGCATGTAAAACCCGGTAAGGGCGCGGCGTTCGTCCGCACGACCCTCAAAAACGTGGTCACGGGGCAGGTGCTCTCGGACGAGACGTTCAATCCCACCACCAAGCTCGAAACGGCGCAGGTCGAGACCAAAAAGATGACCTACTCCTATAACGACGGCGAATTCTACTACTTCATGGACGAAGAGTTCAACCTCACCCCCCTCAACCATTCGCAGGTGGAGGACGCCCTTCAATACATCCGTGAGAACGACACCGTCACGGTGCGCTTCCTCTACGGCAACGCCTTCTCGGTGGAGCCCGAGAACTTTGTGGAACTCAAAGTCATCGAAGCGGAGCCGGGCGTCAAGGGCAACACCGCGACCAACGTCACCAAGGCGGCGAAGGTGGAGACGGGCGCGACCTTCCAGGTCCCCATGTTCGTGGAAGAGGGCGACACCATCCGCATCGACACGAGAACGGGCGAGTACATGTCGAGAGTATAACCATGAAATTTGCGGCGCAAAGGGTGCTTTGCGCAAGTCTTACGGTAAACGGTGAGCCTGTCTCCGAGATCGGACGCGGGCTTGTCGTTTATTTGGGCGTAAAAACGGGCGACGGAGAAAAACAAGCCGAAAAGTGCGCCGAAAAACTTGCGCAACTGCGCGTCTTCGAAGACGAGGCGGGCAAGATGAACCGCTCGGTGAAGGAGGTCGGAGGCGAAATTTTGCTCGTCTCCCAATTTACGCTGTACGGCGACGTGCGCAAGGGGAACCGTCCGAGCTTTACCGAGGCGGAGCGTCCCGAACGGGCGAACGCGCTCTACGAATATACCGCGGCGCGCCTGCACGCGCAGGGCGTACCCGTGAAGACGGGCGTCTTCGGGGCGGATATGCGGATCGTGCAGACGAACGACGGTCCCGTCACGATCCTCTACGAAATTTAGTACATACGGAATTCGAAATGAAGATACGGTATTTGGGCACAGGTGCGGCGGAGGGGATCCCCGCCATGTTCTGCAACTGCGCGTTTTGCAAAGAGGCACGCGCAAAGGGCGTGTTCCGCACGCGCACGCAACTCCTTGTCGACGGGGAGCTCTCCGTCGATTTCCCGCCCGATGCCTACTTCCATATGCTTAAAAGCGGCGCGGACTTTTCGGCGCTGAAATATATTCTCGTCACCCACGCCCATCAGGACCACTTCTTTGCGGGTGACTTTATTTTGCGCGGCTATAAATTCGCCCACGGCATGGTGGAAACCGACCTCAGCATTTTCGGCGGGGAGGAGACCTGCGAAATTTTCTGCGAGAGCACGCGGCGGGAACTGCGTCCCGAGATCGGGCAGCACCTTCATCTCTATGTGCTCACGGCGTTTGAGGAGGCGCGCTTCGGCGATTGGCGGGTGTATCCCCTCAAAGCGAAGCACTCCTCCCGCGAGCCCCTCCTGTTCTTGCTCGAAAAGGGCGGAAAGCGCATCCTGCACCTGCACGATACGGGGCTGCTTCCCGAGGAGGACTACGAGTATCTCGCAAAGGTGGGCGGCGCGCCCGTCGACCTCGTCACCCTCGATTGCACCTTTTTGTACGACCGCGCGGACGAAAACGCCCGCCACATGGGGCTCTACGAGGACGCGGAGGTGCTTTCGCGGCTGGGCGGGCTGGGGCTTATTGACGGGCACACCAAAAAGGTCGTCTCCCACTTTTCACACAACGGGCAGCCGACGGAGGAGAAGCTCCGCCGCGCGGAGGAAGAATTCGGCGTGATCGCCGCCTACGACGGCATGGAACTTGAAATTTAACGGTGATAAAGATCGCCCGCCGCGCTTTACAAAAGCGCGGCGGGCGGCTTTTTCCCTTCTTCTCACTCGCTGCGGAGATCTTCGACCGTCTTCTTCTTCATGACCTTCCTCTTCCGACCTTATTCGATTCAATTCTAACGGAAAAGTGCCCGTCCGTCAACCGAAACGGCGAAAAAGGAGGAAAATTTGCGGGGAATGGGGGATAGCGCCTTGCATTTTTTGCAAAAAAGAGTAAAATAAAAAGGGAACCAAACTTGTCCGCGCCGGAACGGAGGGAGCGCCGCATGCGATTTTTCGCCCGCATCAAACAACTTTTTTCCCGCAAGAGGGTCGTGGGGCTCGCGCTCGGCAGCGGCGGAGCCAAGGGTATGGCGCACCTCGGCGCACTCAAAGCGTTTGAAGAGGCGGGGCTCCGCTTTCGGGTGGTGGCGGGGTCGTCCATCGGCTCCATCGTGGGCGCGCTCTATGCCAAGGGACTTACCCCGGACGACATGATACAGGTGGTGGAGAGCCTCAACCGCAGGGAATTCGGCAAGAACCTGCGCCCGTTTGCCGACCTCTCCTTTGCCGAAGAATTTCTCGGGCACTATCTCGAGGGGAACCTCGAAGATCTTCCTCTTCCCTTTGCGGTGTGGGTCACGGACGGCGCCACCAACGCGGGGGAGATGCTGACCTCGGGCAAGACGGCGCGCGCCGTCACCGCATCGTCCGCGATCCCGCCCTTTTTCCGCGGTGTGGACATCGGCGGAAAGCGTTATTTCGACGGCGCCTTTTCCAACGCGGTGCCCGCGGAGGCATGCCGCGCGCTCGGGGCGGACGTCGTGATCGGCATCGACCTTGCCGCCTATGCGAAGACGGAGGAGGAGAAGGGGCGCATTTCGCGCATCTTCGGGATGGCGGTAGCCAAGATCTCTCCCGTCCGCTACCTGCCGGACAGCAGGAGCCGCGGCTACGAAAACGCCGATTTTATGCTCCGACCCGATCTCGGGGCGTTCCGCTCGACGGACGTCTCCCGCGAGGGCATGATGAAGATGTTCGAGGTCGGTTACGAGACCGCGAAGGAAAATATGGCACAGATCGAGGAAGTCATTCGCCGATGTCACCGCAAACGAAAAACCAAGCGCGAAAATTCCCGCTGAAACGGGTGATCGTCGCCGCGGTCGCCGCCGCGGTGCTGCTCTTTTGTCTCTTCGTGGGCTTATTCCCCACCATGCTCCTGCCCGCCTACGCCATTCCCGCCCTTCGGGAGGGGGAAGTGCGGCTGCATTTTCTCGACGTGGGGCAGGGGGACTGCACGCTGCTCGAATTTTCGGACGAGCTCTTCGTGCTCGACAGCGGCAGCGGCTCCTTTGAGGCGAACCGCAAACTCGTGCGCTATGTCGAAGGGCTGGCGCCCAAGCGGATCACCCTTCTGCTCACCCATGCGGACGCCGACCACTACGGCGGATTCTCCGTTTTGCTCCGCACTTTCGAAGTGGACGCCTGCTACCTGCCCCTTCTTCCCGCCGAGGGAAAAAAGTACGAGGCGCTCCTTGCCGCCGTGGAGCGGGAGGGGTGCAAGACGGGCATCCTCACCCGCGGCGATCTCCTTCGGGAAGAGGAGGGCTACCTCGTCTGTCTTTCCCCCTTTGCGGACGGGGAGAAGGACGCAAACGATTCCTCCGTCGTGCTCTATCTGGAACTCGGGGGCGTCACGGCGCTGCTGTGCGGAGACATCTCCGAAACCCGCGAAAGGTTGCTCGTGGACGAATACATCCATTCTCCCTCCGTGTTCGACGGCGACGGCTGTCCCGTGCGCCTCGACGGCATCGACATCCTCAAAGCGCCGCACCACGCCTCGGCGTACTCCTCTTCCCGCGAATTTCTGGAACTTCTCCGCCCCGAGACCTATGTCGTCACCTGCGGCAGAGACAATGTTTACAAATTGCCCGCGGGCGGGGCGTTACAGCGCTTCCGCGAAGCGTCGCCGGGCGGCGCAATTTACCGCACGGACGAACTCGGGGACCTCATCGTCTCCGTCAAGAATAAAAATTATACCGTAACAGCGAGGTGAAATCGTGAAACTGACAACGGCGGGAGAGTCGCACGGAAAGGGGCTCTTTGCCATTCTCGAAGGGGTCCCCGCGGGCTTGAAGCTCGACTTGGAGACCATCGACGCCGAGCTTGCGCGGCGGCAGGGCGGCTTCGGACGGGGCGGACGGCAGAAGATCGAGCGCGACCGGGTGGAATTGCTTGCGGGCGTGCGGGATCTCGTCACGCTCGGCAGTCCCATCGCGCTCGCGGTATGGAACCGCGATTACGAAAACTGGAAGAACTGCATGGCGCCCGAGGGCTGCGACGTCTCGCTAAACGGCTCACTTCCGTTCGTCCGGGGCACGCCGATCTTGCGGGCGCGCAGAAGTTTTCTTCCGAGGACGCGCGCAACGTGCTCGAACGCGCTTCCGCACGCGAAACGGCGGCGCGGGTCGCCGCCGGCGAGATCTGCCGCGCTTTTCTCAAAGAACTCGGCATCCGCGTCACGGGGTACGTGCGTTCGATCGGAAGGATCGAGGACGGCGTCAGGTATACCTTCGAGGAGATCGTCCGCAAGCGCGGACCTCTTTTCGGGATGATGCACGAGGAGTACGAGCGGGAGGCGGTCTCCCTCATCGAGCGCACCGCGGCGGCGGGAGATACCCTCGGCGGGCTCATCGAATTGCGCGTCAAGGGGCTCAAAAGCGGCTTCGGCAGCTGCATGACCTACGCCGAAAAGCTGGATGCGCGGATCGCCGCCGCACTCATGAGTGTGCAGGCGATCAAGGGCGTGGAGATCGGGGAGGGGTTTGCCCTCGCCACCGCGCTCGGCAGCCACTCTCACGACGAGATCTTTGCGGAAGAGGGGAAATTCGTCCGTCGCACCAACCGTGCCGGCGGGATAGAGGGGGGGATGTCGAACGGCGAAGAGATCGTGCTCCGCGCCGCCATGAAGCCCATTCCCACCCTCATGAAGGGGCTCTCCACGGTCGACCTCGCCACGGGAGGTCCCGCCACCGCCGCACCCGAACGCAGCGATGTCTGCGCCGTCGGGTCCTGTGAAGCGGTGCTCGAAAGCGCACTCAATTTCGTGCTTGCCGAAGCCGTCACCGAGCGGCTCGGCGGCGACACGGTCGCGCAGGTAAAGGCGCGCTATGAAGCCTTATGAAAACGATCCGTATCCGCGATCGGGAGGAGCGGGAGAGCACGATCGTCTGCCGCAAAAACGTCTTTTCCGCGGTGCTTGCGCCCCTCGGAGCACAGCTCCCGGAGGGCGGCGGGATGCTCTTCACCGATGCAAACGTGTATGCTCTCTATCGGGCGCAGATCGAGCGGAGCCTCGGCGGCGTGCCCTGTTTTGTCATGCCCGCGGGGGAGGCGAACAAGAACGAGAACACCCTCTTTTCCCTTCTCAAAGAGATGCGGAAGGCGGAACTTCGCCGTAATTCCCTCCTCATCGCGCTCGGCGGCGGCGTCGTCGGCGACCTCGGCGGGCTCGCGGCGAGCCTCTACATGCGGGGAATTTCCTGCATGCAGGTGCCCACCACCCTGCTCGCGCAGGTGGACAGCTCCGTCGGCGGTAAGACGGCGGTGGACTTTTGCGGCGTAAAAAATCTCATCGGCGCCTTTTCTCCCGCCGCGCGGGTGGAAGTCGACCCTGCGTTTTTGCAAACGCTGCCGCGGCGCGAGTTGCGCTGCGGGCTCGGGGAGATCGTAAAACACGGTGCGCTCTCTGCGCCTCTCTTCGAGAAGCTCCTCTCCGCTCCCGACCTCTTCGACCTCTCCTTTCTCGCGCAGATCGTGCCCGAGAATATCGCATTTAAGGCGTCCGTCGTCCGCCGTGACCCCCATGAGCGGGACCTCAGAAAGTGCCTCAACCTCGGGCACACCACGGCGCACGCGCTCGAATTGGGGGGCTGCGGGCTCTCTCACGGCGAATGCGTGCTATGGGGGCTGATCCTCGAAAGCCGGCTCGCGGTGCGCCATTGCGGCGGCGACAAAAAGTTCGCCGAGCGGCTCTCCGCCCTCTGCTTCTCTGCGCTCGAAGGGGGGACCCTGCCCCCGCTCGACGTGGAGAACGCCCGTCTCGACAAGAAGAATGCCTCGTCCGACCGCGTCACGCTCGCGGTACCCGTCGCACCGGAACGGTACGAACTTCTCGAATTGCCGTTTGCGCAGTACGCAAAAGAACTCTCGGAGGTCGCGAAAGAATGTTGAAACTCGCCGTCATCGGCAAGGACGTGTCCAAATCGGACAGTCCCGCCATCCATGAATTTATCCTTCGCCGCCGTTTTCACACCCAATGCACCTACGAGCGGGTCAGCATCCCGCCCGATCTGTTCGCGGCGCGGGCGGAGGAACTCTTCGCGCGTTACGACGGCTTCAACGTCACCATCCCCTTCAAGACGGACATCCTGCCCTTCCTGCGGAAGACCGCGGGGGACGCAAAGGTGTTCGGCGCCGTGAACACGGTGCTGTGCGCCTCCCGCACGGGGTACAATACGGACGGCTTCGGCTTTCTGCTCATGCTTGAAAACGAGGGCGTGGAGGTGAAGGGGAAGTCCGTGCTCGTGCTCGGCGCGGGCGGCGCGGGAAGGAGTTGCGTCGCAAAACTCGCGGAGGCGGGTGCGGAGGTCTTCGTATACGAACGGGACGCGGCGCGCCTTGCTGCGGTACACGGGGAGCTGGGCGGCTTTACCCCCCTGTCCCGCGTTCCCGAGCGGCGGTTCGACGTCCTCCTCAATTGCACGGGAGTGGGCATGCACACCACGGAAGGCATGTTGCCCTCGCTCACATACGAAAGCGGCGAAGAGGACACCGCGGAGCGGCTCTTGCGGGAATGCGGGCAGGCGGCGGACCTCATCTACGTGCCCGCGCGCTCGCGTTTTTTGCAGGTGGCGGAGCAATACGGGAAGCCCGCCGTAAACGGCGCTTCCATGCTGTTCTATCAGGCATATATGGCGGACTGCCTCTATCTTTCCGTCCCCGCGGACGCGGAAGAGGCGGGCAGGCTGTGGAAGGAATACAAGGAGAGAACACTATGAAGTTTTTGGTCATCAACGGCGTCAACCTCGCACGCACGGGCAAGCGCGAACGCAATGTTTACGGCGCGGAGAGCTTGGAAGAGATGAATGCGGAGATCGCGGCATTTGTCGCCGCACACGGGCACGAAGTCGAGTTCTTCCAATCGGACGTCGAGGGAGAACTGTGCGCAAGGCTGGGTCGGGCGGACGGGAATTACGACGGCATCGTGCTCAACGCGGGGGCGTACACCCACTATTCCTACGCCCTGCGGGACGCGATCGCGGGGATCTCCGTTCCCGTTGTGGAAGTGCACATGAGCAACGTGCACGCGCGCGAGGAATTCCGTCGGAACTCCGTGCTCACGGGCGTATGCCGGGGCGAAGTGCTCGGCTTCGGCAAGAACAGTTATAAATTGGCATTGGAGAGTTTTTGGTTATGAACATCGTACTTTGCGGCATGATGGGCGTGGGCAAATCCACGGTGGGCATCAAGATCGCCGAACTCACGGGGCGGCGTTGGGTGGATACCGACGAGATCATCGGCTCCCGTTACGGCAAGATCTCGGACATCTTCGAATATTACGGCGAGGCGCATTTCCGCGACCTCGAAACGGAGATCGTAAAGGAACTCGCCCCGCAGGACGGGCTCGTCATCTCCACGGGCGGCGGGATGGTGTTGAAACCGGAGAACAGCGAATTGCTCAAACAGAATGGCAAGCTGTTCTTTCTCCGCGCTTCGCTCGAAACGCTTTTGGAGCGCGTCCTCGCCGACGACACCCGTCCCCTTCTCCGCAACACGGATAACGCCAAGGAGATGCTGCGGGAACTTCTCAACCGCCGCATCCCCGTCTATGAACACGTGGCGGACGAGGTGATCGATACGGACGGCAAATCGGTGGAGGAGACGGCTGCGGAGATCCTCGCGCTTGCCGCGGGAGGAAACAAGTGAAATACGCGTTGATCACGGGCGGCACCCGCGGAATCGGGTTTGCCTGCGCGGAGCGGTTTTTCAAAGCGGGCTACCTTGTCACCGCGCTCTATTCGCGCGGAGAGGAGGACGCCGCAAGGGCACGGGCTGCGCTGCCCGACGTCTCCTTCGTCCGTGCGGACGTCTCCCGCGAAGAGGAGGTGCGAAAGGTGTTCGAAGCGCTTCCCGCACTCGACGTGCTCGTCAACAATGCGGGGATCGCCCATTTTGCGCAAGTGCAGGACGCCTCGTGGGAAGACTTCTCCCGCGTGATGGCGGTGAATATGGGCGGCGTCTTCCTGTGTTCGAAGTACGCCGTCCGAAAACTGCTCGAAAGGGGAGAGGGCGCCATGGTGAACGTTGCCTCGGTATGGGGTGAGACGGGCGGCAGCTGCGAGAGCGTCTATTCCGCGTCGAAAGGGGCGGTCATCGCCTTTACCAAGGCGCTCGCAAAGGAACTCGCTCCCTCCCGCATCACCGTAAACTGCGTCTCACCGGGGGTCATCGATACAAAAATGAACGCCCGCCTCACGCAAGCGGAACGCGCGGCGCTCGCGGAGGAGATCCCGCTCGGCAGAGTGGGGGAGGCGGGGGAGGTCGCGGAGCTCATCTACCGCATTTCGCAGCAAAAGTACCTCACGGGACAGGACATCGCCCTCAACGGCGGCTTTTGGATCTGATTCTCGGCAAACTACCGCAAAAAGTGCCCCGAAAGGGGCTTTTTTCGGCATTAGCATAGTATTATGCGTGACATAACATCATGATTTTGCGTACTATGTGTGACATAATACTATATATTATGTCAGACGTAGTATTTCTTTTTGCGGTTTTTCGGGAGTATTTTCTTCTCCCTCCACCCGAAATGTGCGGCAAAACTGCCCTGTATTTGGAAAAATTTCAAAAATTTCATGCAAAAAAGAGGAGTTTTGCCCTCTTCCGTCGAAATAATTACTGTTATGAAAGAGAGAACTTACGAAAAGGAGCGCGCCTTTCTTGCGCCCTATGCCACAAAGTCGGAGGAGACGAAGGGGCGGCTCAGACCGGAAGAGCCCTGCTCCATGCGCACCGACTTCCAGCGCGATCGCGACCGCATCATCTATTCCAAGGCGTTTTTGCGCCTCAAAAATAAGACGCAGGTCTTTTTCGCGCCCGACGGCGACCACTACATGTCCCGTCTCACCCACACCCTCGACGTCAGCCAGATCGCCCGTTCGATCGCGCGTTGCCTTGCGCTCAACGAGGATCTGTGCGAGGCGATCGCGCTCGGGCACGACCTCGGGCACACCCCCTTCGGTCACGTGGGGGAGCGGGTGCTCGACCGCATCGCGCCCTGCGGCTTCCACCACCATGAACAATCTCTTCGGGTGGTGGACAGGCTCGAAAAGGACGGCAAGGGGCTGAACCTCACCGCCGAGGTGCGCAGCGGCATCCTCAACCACACCCCGAGCGGAAAACCAGAAACGCTCGAAGCGGAGGTGGTGCGCTATGCCGACCTCATCGCCTATATCAATCACGACATCGAGGACGCCATCCGCGCGGGATTTTTGAAGAAGGAGCAGCTGCCCGCGGGTCCCATCGCCCTGCTCGGCAAAAACACGTCGAGCCGCATCAATTCCGCCATCGCGGATATTTATCGGGAGTCGTACGGAAAACCCGTCGTCAAAACTTCCGCCGAGATGGGGGAGGCGCTCGTGGAACTGAGGACGTTCATGTTCGTCAACGTGTACGAACAGGCGAACAAGCTCATCCAGGAGAGTGCCGAGCGCATGCTCAACGCCCTCTATACATACTTTGCCGCCCGTCCCGAGGAACTTCCTCCTCTCTATCGGGAACTTCTCGACGAATGCGGCGTGCCGCGCGTCGTGTGCGACTATCTCTCCTCCATGAGCGACCGCTATGCCGTTGACCTGTTCAAGCGGTTGTTCGTGCCGCGGGAGGGGGCGGTATGAGCGACTACGCGGAGTTCCTCTCCCTCCTGAAGGAGAAGAACGATCTCGTCGAGGTCATCGGCTCCTATATAAAATTGGACAGGCGTGGGTATAACTATTGGGCGTGCTGTCCCTTCCACCATGAAAAAACGCCCTCCTTTTCGGTGAACGCGGCGGACAAGTACTATCATTGCTTCGGCTGCGGCGCCTCGGGAGACGTCATCACCTTCGTCAAGGAATACGAAAACGTGGAGTTCCGTCAGGCGGTGGAGATCCTTGCAAAGCGGGCGGGGCTCGAGGTGCCCGTCTTCGACAACCGCTCCGCCGAAGAGGCGCAAAGGAAGAAGGAGACAAAGGACAGGCTCCTCGCGCTCATGAAGGACGCGGCGCGCTTCTATCTGAGCAATCTCTGGTCGGGGAAGGCGGAAGAGCACCTCGGCTATCTTACGCGGCGCAAGGTGGAGCCCGCCACGATGAAGAAATTCGGCTTAGGCGCCTCCCTCGATTTCGGGTCGCTGCCCGCCTACCTTCTCGACATGGGCTATACCCCCGAGGAGTGCGTGGAGAGCGGCGCCTGCGGCAGGTCGGAGGAGGGGAGACTGTTCGATTCCCTCGGGGGAAGGCTCATCATTCCCATCATCAATAATTTGGATGAAGTGATCGCCTTCGGCGGGCGCATCCTCGTCAAGACCGACCGCGCCAAGTACAAGAACACCCGCGATACCATTCTCTTCGACAAGCGGAAAAATCTCTATAACATCAACCTCGTCAAGCGGGAAAAGCGGATGGCGGCTCTGCCCTCGCTCATCATGCTCGAGGGATATATGGACGTCATTTCCCTCTATCAGGCGGGTTTTCACAACGTCGTCGCGAGCATGGGGACCTCCCTCACCAAGGAACAGGTGCGCCTGTGCAAGCGATATTCGGACACGGTGCTCATCAGTTACGACGGCGACGCGGCGGGGCAGTCCGCCAATTTGCGCGGGCTGAAACTCCTCGAAAACGAAGGGGTGAACCTCCGCGTGGTCCCTCTCCCCGAGGGGCTCGATCCCGACGACGTGATCGTGAAGAAGGGCGCGGAGGAATACCGCAAATGTCTCGACGCCGCCATGCCCCTCATCGACTATCGTCTGCTCTCCGCAAAGCGCCGTTTCGACATGACCAACCCCTACGAGCGGCGGGAATACGTGCGCGAGGCGCTTTCGGTGGTACGCGAGGCGGAGAGCGCGGCGGAGCGCGAAGAACTTCTCAAACGGGTCTCTGGGGAGGCGAACGTGAGCTATGCGGCGCTCGTGCGCGACCTCGAAAATGCGCCCCAAAGGGCGGAAGCGCCCCCGTCCCCGCCCCGTGTACGGGAGGAGACGGACAGGATGCGCATTGCCGAGCGCTTTGTGCTCGCCGCCTGCCTGTTCAACCGCGGGTATGCGGAAAAGTGCAATCTGTATGAGTTCGGCTTCGGCGACGAAACGTTGGAGCGACTCTCGGAATATATCATGGAGGAGCGCGAACGGGGCAAAGTGCACCCGAGCGGGGTATTCGACCTCTTCGGCTCCGAAAACAAGGAACTCAACGAGGTGCTGGAAAAAAACAACGGCGACCTCGACGGCGAGGTGGCGGAGAAGTATTTCCGCGACTGCGTGCGCCTTCTTCGGGAGCGGGAGATCAAGGAACAGATCGCGGTCTGCCGCGCCGCGAGCGTGGAGGCGGTCACGCGGGAGGAGCGCAACGAATATCTCACCCGCATCAAAGAACTTACGAAAAAAATGTCCGAATTGAAAAGGCAGGAGGAATAATGGATATCATCGATCGCGATCTCGGCGAGAACAAGGCGATCAGCGAACAAAAGCTGAACGAACTCATCGAAAATATCGTCGCTTCCTATAAAATGAAGGGAAGCATTTCCACCAACTCGCTCTGCGAGATCTTGGAACGCTACGAACTCAACCCGTTGCAGATCGAGCAGATCTACCGCTCCCTCCCCGAGCAGGGGGTGCAGATCTTCGACGAAGACGAACGCGACCGCGAACTCTTCGAGCAGGCGCTCTCCGACATCGGGCTCGACGACCCCGTAAAGATGTATTTGAAGGACATCGGCAGGGTGCCGCTCCTCTCGACGGACGAGGAGATCGAACTCGCCCGCAAGATGCAGGAGGGGGACGAAGCCGCCAAACAGCGGCTGTCGGAGGCGAATCTCCGCCTCGTCGTCTCCATCGCCAAGCGGTACGTGGGCAGAGGGATGCTCTTTTTGGACCTCATCCAGGAGGGCAACCTCGGGCTCATGAAGGCGGTGGAAAAGTTCGACTATCAAAAGGGATTCAAGTTCTCCACCTATGCCACATGGTGGATCCGCCAGTCCATCACCCGTGCGATCGCCGACCAGGCGCGCACCATCCGCATCCCCGTGCACATGGTGGAGACCATCAACAAGCTCACCCGCGTCTCCCGCATGCTCTTGCAGGAGAACGGGCGGGAACCCACCCCCGAGGAGATCGCGGAGGCGATGGAGATCGACGTCGCAAGAGTGCGTGAGATCCAGAAGATCGCGCAGGACCCCGTCTCTTTGGAGACGCCCATCGGCGAGGAAGAGGATTCCCACCTCGGCGACTTCATCGAGGACGACAAGACGCAGACCCCGGGCGACAGCGTCGCCTTCATCATGCTCAAAGAACAGCTTCTCGGCGTGCTCGATACGCTCACTCCCCGCGAGGAGAAAGTGCTTCGTCTCCGCTACGGCATCGACGACGGCAAGCCCCGCACGCTC
>CANQRP010000024.1 GCA_947626305.1 uncultured Clostridia bacterium
CCGCATCCTCTTTGTTCTTGCAGCAGATGAAGGTGCGGTCCTCCACGCGCGCAACGTCGTTTTGGGCGGTGCGGTGGTAATAGCAGCCGGGGAGTTTTTCCTGGTTGAGCTTGATCATCTCTCCCGTCTTTACTCCCTCTTTTCTGAGCTGTTCGAGCTGCGCTTCGCTGCCGTCGATCCAGACGATCTCGTCTGGACAGGCGAGCTTTGCGCTCTCTTCGACGAACGCGAGTACTTTTTTGTTTTTGGTAAGAGCCGATGTCATAAATTGACCTCCGAATGTATTTTTCCGTCGAACGGGCAAAAAGCGCCCAACTTCTTCCAAATACATTATACCACAAAAGTTTGTCAAAGTAAACGCTTTTGAAAAAATTTTATCGCGCCGCCCCTTTTCTCTCCCTTCCCCCCGTGTAAATCCGCGGGGGTGGGAAATCAAATAAAAAACTGCAAATATGCTCCGAAAATTATGAAAAAGGCGGCATGATCGCCGTCTTTTTCATAAAATTTTTGCACGCGATTACTTCGACAACCCGAAATTTTCCAATGTGATATTATAGCCGCATTCTTTGAGCTTGGCATTTGCTTTATCCACAATAGCATTGTACATTTTTTTGATGTTGCTGAGAAGGTTTGAATCCGTTTTACAACTCCCCGTTCTCATGTCGCAATTCAGCGAATTCGAACGAGAACTCCATTCGGAGAAAGAACCTCCCGCAGTGCCTTCTATCGTTGTGCTTGCTATTCCCCACGACGTGGAATATACCCATGTCCACTTCTTGTCATAACTGTTGTAAGCAAACGTGATAATATCATCCTGAAAACGTACTCCATCGGATAAATATGACATATCACTTATGAGACAATCATATTTATCATTATAGGTTAGAACTACGGTGTCAGCCCCTTCAAATACAATTCTGTTATTCGGGTCATCCCCGCTGTTCTTATCAATAAATTCCTTCCAAATGGGGTCGAATTCAGTTCCGCAGACCTTGCATGTGCCTATCCCGGAGTGGTTTTTAACGGGGGTAACTTTTTCGCCCTTATAAGAGTCTTGACATTTGCTGCAAGTAAATAAATTGTAGCCTTCTTCCTTACAGGTGGCTTCAACTTGCGTCTCCACATAATCGTGCTCACAGGGCGGCGCTTCATAAGAGCCCTCTCCGCACCCGGCAAACAAGGAGAAACACGAACAAGTCAGAGCCATAGCAAAAATTATCGTTGAAATTTTTTTCATTTGCAAACCTCCATAAAATAAAAAAGTACGCCAACCGAAGTAGGCGTACGAAAACGCAAACTCCGATTGTCGCTAAACAAATTTCATGGCAGGGGTATAGTGACCGATCCGTCATCAAAAACTTCGAAATTTGCATTTTACCAAATTCAAGTTTTTGATAACGCAAAAAAAACTATGTTTTTGTCTTCAAAAACATTTGACTATACCTCACGGATGATAACATGAAATTTGTTTAGCATCATCAGTATAGCACAATACACGAAAAAAATCAATCAAATCCGATATTTTTTCTGCAATTTGTATCTCGTCAAGCGCAAGCGCGGTATGTCAAAAACAGGAGCGGTACACCATGCAAAAAATGAGGTGCCCCCTCCCCTACCCCTCCCCCGCTCACGCGGGGGAGGGCAAAAGAGCCTGCGCCGCTCAGCTCTGTTCCACTTTCACATAGTCGCCCGTGTCGGCGTCCTGAAAGACGACGAAATATCCGTCCTCCTCCGAATAGGGGCTCACCGGCACAAAGAGGCACGCCTCTTTCGCCTCTTTGGGAGGCTCCTCCCGAAGCGCCACGCACAGGTACCGCGGTATGCCCTCCGCGTACACCACCCCGAGGAGCGCCTGCTCCGTTTTCACCCACTCCGAATGGGGAATGGAGCCGAGCAAACTATGATCGCGCGGGTATTTTTCAAACGCCTCTCTGAGCTTGTCCGCGATCTTATTATAATATGTAAGTCCTCTCCGTACGATGCGGAGGGGGTGCGCCGCGTCCTTCGCTTTGTTCCCCTCCTCTCCCGGGGCGAGTTCCGCGGGGTCGTCCGAGGCATAGAAGTTTGCGCTTGCGATCGCCTCGTCGTCGTACTTTCCCTCCGCGCCGAGCGCCTCTTCGGGAAGCTCCATGGGCTCCGGAAGCGGTGTGCCGGGGGCAAGGGGCACCTGGGGAGAGGGCACGCCGGGGACCTGCACGGGCGGCATGGGCATGGCGGGGCGCTTCCGCTCGGAGAGCGCTTTGAGGTGAGGAGTAAAATCGTCGGGCGCATTGCCGCATCTGCCGAAGGCGACGGGCTCCGCCTCGCCGCGCGAAAAACACAGGAGCACCGAAAAGCCCTCCGCGATCGAGGGCGCATTGCCCGCTTTGAGCGATTCGTTCCCCTTCAATTCGAAGCAGTAGTACATTCCTCCCGCCTGCGCAACGAGGAGGTATTTGCCCTCCGCGAGGGGGGACAACCCCGCAATGCGCGGCGTTACGGTGAGTTCCCGCCCCAGCCGTTCCGCATACACCGCTCCCGTGAGCGGTCCGCCGTCCGCGGTAAACCCTCTCTTCATCTGTTTGAGGATACAAAGTCTCTTTTCGTATGCCATGGTCTGAATTCTCCTACCTATCAGCATACCGCAAACGGGGGAACGAAATTTGCAAACGGGTGTAGAAAAACCGCGATTTTCCGCGGTTTTCCGACGGGCGCTCCCACCGCCGTGGTCGCGCTCTTCATAACGAAAAGATCTCCGAGGGCGCTTCCGCCGTGCTTTCGGTGGCAAGACAGAGACATTTTTCGGTGTCCGCGATCTTACGGGAAGCGCCGTCCTTTATGTGGAAAATATGTCTGCCGTTCGTGCAATAGATCCCTCCGTCCTTGCAGAGCGCAAAGTCGCACACACCGCTTTTTACCGTCTCCTCCCCTTTTTGGGTGCGGCGGACGAGCTTCCAGCTCATGGGGATAAAGCCCGCCTCGCCCTTCTGCTTTTTCGCGTTGCGCCGATACTCGCGATCGGCGTCGAGGAGCGCGCCGTCGAGCCACAACTTGCCCGCGTCCGTCTTTTTGCCGCGGGCGGGATTGTCCCCTCCCTCCGTCTGGGAAGTGAGGCTCGTGTGCCCGAAAATAGAGACGAACGCCTGCAAAAAACCGAAGAGCGCTGTCAGAATGCGGAAGGAAAAAGGAGGATGTCGAGAAAGACATTCCCCCGCTTTTCGGGGCAGTTGGGGCGTTTGATGTAATAGAGATCGCCGTTTTCGGCAAATTTGGGCTTGACAAGGGCGCAATTCTTCTCCGCCGCGACCTCTTTGAGCTGCATGGTGGACAAATCGAGCGAGCAGAGCACGGCGGGTGCGTAATCGCCCGTGAATTCTCCCTGCGCATTTCTGCCCACGCCCGCACTGTCGAAATACACCACGTTGGGTTCAAGGGGAGAAAAGCAGGGGTCGGCGTCGCGGGCATCCCCCTCGGTGAGCGTTCTGAGCTCGGAGGAATTCATGTCGAGCGTGCCGACGGAGGATGTTGCTCCGTCCCGCCGCACGGTGACGGCGAGCAGTTCGCCCGCACGGCTGAGGGAGAGGATCTCCTCGTCCGAAGTGGAGAGGATGTGCTCTTCGCGCGCCTTTTCGGAAGTGATGTCCTTGCGGTACACCCCCGAAGCGTTGTTTACGGTAAAGGAATACACCACCTTTCCGTTCTGCCAGGCAACGCCGTTGATGCGGGCGCAGACCTCCTCCGTTTTGCGGGCGTTGTAGAGGTCGTAGTCGCCGCGGAAGCGCGCACCGTCGCCCCCGAACTTCCATTCGTCGTTTTTGGTCCGCGTCTCGGCATATTCACGGAAACGCAAAATATACTCGCTCTCATAGAGCGTGACCCGTTCGCCGTCGAACACGCCGATTTTTTCTCCGTCTCCGAAACACAATTTTTCCATAGTCAGATCATACCGCAAATAAAGACGATCGTCAAGTTTTTCGCTCCTGTCTCTATTATAGCATAAAAAAAGCCCTTTGTGGGGCCTATGTGCCAAAAAAATTACGGTCCGAAGGGCTTTTTTTCAAGGCGCGCGCTGCTGCGGCTCCCCCGGGCGGACGTTGCCGCACCGCGGGCGGGCGTCTCATTCTCATTTTCTTTTTCATTTTCTTTTTCATTTTCATTCTCTTTTTCATTCTCTTTATCTTTATCATTATCAGCTTCGTTTGCTTCGATTTGCTTCGTTTGCTTCAAACAACCGCTGTCGGGGGAGCAAAGATTCATTGCTTTCTTTGACGCGTCATTCCGAGCCGAAATGGAAATTACGAAGTTTGGCAAGCAATTCTCCGAGGGAATCTTACTACGTACAAGAACGTCCTAACGAACCCAAACGCAACAAGATGCCTTCGCGGACTTTCTGTTCGGACTGCGTAGAAAAATTTCGGCTCAGCATGACGCGCCCCCCGCGCGATTGCGCGGGAGGACGATATCAAAACGGAGCCCGAAGGCTCCGTTTTTGTTACCTGTTTTGCGTTTTATTCCACTGCTTCGGGCGCGGCGCTCTCTGCGGGCGCCTCTTCCGCCTTCTGCGGCGCGACTGCCTTGGGCAGCGACAACCCCGCCATATTGTAGATCTCTTCGAGCGGAGGCAAGCTCTTGAGCAGCCCCGACAAAAAGTTTGCGGTCGCCGTTTTTCCGTCCGCACCCGTGCCGCCGTCCCAAACGGTAACTTTGTCGATCTTGACGCCCGAGATCGCCTTGACTTGCTCGGCTACCAACGTTTCGAGCTTGTCGGCAATGAGCAGCCGCACCGCTTCGTCCGACGTGCCCGCGCTCTTGACAAGAGCGTCCATACCTTCCGCCTGTTTGGAGAGCTTTTCTTTGAGACCGCGCGCTTCGGCGTCCATTCTCGCATAGATGGCGTCCGCTTCGCCCTGCGCCTTTCTTCTCGTCTGTTCGGCGACCGCTTCCGCCTCGATCTCGAGCTTGCGCTTTTCGATGTCCGCCGCGACGATGACGTCTGCCTCTTTCGTCGCCTTTTCGCGTGCCGCACGGGAAATTTCCGCCTTCTGTTCGGCTGCGTAGCTCTCTTCGAGCGCCTTTGCCGCCTGCACTTTTTCGGCGGTGACGGCGAGTTTCAACGCCTCCGCTTCCTTTTCGCGAAGGAGCGCCTGCGAACGGGCGATCTCCGCCTTTGCCTTGTTTTCGCCCTCGATCGCCTGCGACTCCGCCTCCGCGACCCGTACACGCTGTTCGCGCCGTGCGTTCGCTTCGCCGATGGAGCCCTTTTTGTCCTCTTCGGCGACGGAGATCTTCGCGTCGTTGATCGCTTTTGCCGCCGCCTCTTTACCGAGGGCGACGATGTAGCCGCTCTCGTCCGTAATATCTGTGACGTTCACGTTGATGAGCCTGAGCCCTACTTTTTTGAGCTCGCCCTCGACGTTGCGCGAAATGGCTTCGAGGAACTTATCTCTGTCGGCATTGATCTCTTCGATGTTCATCGTTGCGATGACGAGACGGAGCTGCCCGAAGATGATGTCCCGCGCGAGGTCGGAGATCTGCGCGAGGGTAAGCATTCTCAGCCGCTCGGCGGCGTTCTGCATCACGCCGGGGTCGGTGGAGACGCCCACAGTGAAGATGCTCGGAACGTCGATCCGGATATTCTGTTTTGAAAGGGCGCTCTTGAGGTCCACGGAAATGGACAACGGCGTCAGATCCATAAAGGTATATTTCTGGAAGAAAGGTGCCACGAAGGACGCGCCGCCGTGGACGCACTTTGCGCTGCGGTAAGTGCCGTCGGGATTGGGACGGATCTTACCGTAGATGATCATGATCTTGTCGGGCGGGCAGGTCTTGTAGCGCACGGCGATGGTGAGCACGATGAGCACAACGATGAGGACCGCCACTACGATCACGGCTACGATTGCGGGTGTCATATTCTTTTTTCTCCTTTTTGATTTTTCATGTTGTTTTGTGCGCCCCCTCGGAAGGGAACGCCCCGTTTCCTCTCACGAACGGGCTGTTATGCCTTTTTTACCACGGCGAAATCGTCCGAATAGCCTACGATCTCCACCTGTTCGTCCACCGAGATGCGCTCGCCGTCGGTCACGGCGTCGATCTCCATGTACTTTCCCTGTGCGGTGAGGGTGATCTTGCCTCTGCCCGAACGCGCTCCGGGAATGCTCACATAGACGGTAGCCTGTTTGCCGACGAGTTTTTCCGTCTCCAGATTGCCGTTGCATTGCAGTTTGGCGATCCCTTTGAGCGCGAACGCCACCCCGAGCAGCGCCGCCGCGCCCGTGAGCACGGAAACGAGGATGGGGAGCCACAGATTGTCGGGCATAAAGGTCGCCGTGGCAAAGCCGCACCAACCGCCGAGCGCAAAGAACGCCGTCAGGCTCTTCAAGGTAAAGATGCCGAGCCCGCTGTCCGTATCGGTGTCGCCGTCCATGTCGAAATCGCCGTCCGCGTCGAGGTCCCCCCCGCCGAACGAGACGATGAGCATGACGATCTGCACCACGAGCAGAACGCTCGCCACGACCGCGATCCAAAAGAATACCTGTTCGAGAGCGCTCATACTTGTAAACCAATTCATAATTTTTCCTCCGAGGGCTCCGGTTGCCCGTTCTTTTCCGAATCGGGAGACGCGTCTTTCCCTTTTCGGTATGATAATACCACCATTTCGCCCATTTCAAACAAAAAACGGGCGGAGCTCAAAGCCGAATGACGGGGACCCCCTTCTTTTTGGCATAGCCTACGGTGTAAGCCGTGCCCCCCTTCGTCTTGGTGCAGTAGGCGAGCAAGACGTCCGCACAATCCACCATGTAGCGGTCGCGGGCGAGAAAGCAGCCGTCACGGTATTCGGGAAAGAGCACGGTGGTGCGGTCGCACCAGGTGACGAGTTCCTCGTACCTGCGCCGTTCCGGGGGAGAAAATCTCCGCTCGAATCCGTTGTAGGGCACACACGCCTCGATATAAAATTTTTTTTCTTGTCTGAGCCGCGCAAGGCAGGAGAGCGCTTCGAGGTCGAATCCCTCCGCCATGCCGCAGAGAAAGGTCTCGCATCCCCCTTTGAGCAAGAGGGCAAGACGGTCGTAGAGGGCGTTTCCGTCGAAATCGGGGGGAAGTTCGCGGTGTCCCGTCAGCGCGCAAGTCAGATAGATCTTGTTCATACGATGGGTGCGCTCCTCTCCTTTCCCCGCCCCCGCGGATATTTTTCGGGGGTGTTTTTCACCTTTCGTACGACGGCGATCGTCCGTTTTCCGTACCCCTCCGGCAGCGAAAAGCAAAAGATCTCCTCGATCTCCCCGCCGAGCAGAGAGATCGCCCGCTTCGCCTCTTTGAGTTCCTCTTCCGCGTCCCCCTTATAGGCGATGAATCTGCCGCCCGGTCTCACCAGGGGAAGGCAGTATTCGGCAAGGGTGTTCATCCGCGCCACGGCGCGGGCGCAGCAGACGTCGAATTTCTCGCGGAATTCCCCCCTTGCGGCGTCTTCGGCGCGCATTTTCCGCACCTCCGTGCCGCAAAGTTCCAACTCCCGCACCGCCTCTTTGAGAAACTCGCACTTCTTTCCCACGCTCTCGAAGAGAGTGAAGGAGAGATCTTCCCGCACGATCTTCAGCGGCACGGAGGGAAAGCCCGCCCCCGAACCGACCTCCGCCACGGTGGAATTCTCCGGGAAAAACGCCTCGCCTGCGACGCAATCGAGAAAGTGCTTGTAGCGCATTTCCTTTTCCTCCACCACGGAGGTCAGATTGAATTTTTCGTTGTAGGAGAGCAAAAGAGCGCGAAACGCGGCGAATTTTTCGCCGTATTGCCCTTCGATGAGGGACAAGAGCCGCTCACAGTCCGTTCGGGGTCCGTTCATGGTTCGATTATATCACATTTCGCGCGCCCGCGCAAGCAAATCGGCAAATTTGCGCAAGCCGCCCGCGGCGTGAAATTGTTCGATTTTTTTTCCACAGTGTGGAATATTCGGTGGATGTCTCTCCTCCCCTGTCCGTCCTCTTGTTCCGCACCCGCCGCTCTTCTCCTTTCCTCCTCCGGCGCTTCCACTTTTTCCCTTTTTTGCAAACAGGTTTCCCACAGTCTTTTCCACAAAGAAAAAGCGCGCGGGATTTTGGGAAATTCCCCCTTTTTGCTTGAAATTTTTCCCGATTTCCGCTATAATGGAGACGTGACGGAAAACGGGGCGGACTTGTCCACTTTTCCACCGCCATTATTATTACTAATAAGATTCTTATTATAAAAAAATACCACAAGGAGCAGGAAGATGAAATTTGTATGCGACGGGCTTTCTCTCTCGGAAGCCGTAACAAAGACCAGCAAGGCTTGTGCGATCCGCACCACGGCACCCATTATGGAATGCGTGAAACTTTCGGCAAAGAGCGACGAAGTGATCCTCCTTGCGACGGACGGCGAATTTTCCATCCGGAAAGTCATCAAGGCGGAGGTATTCGAAGAGGGCGAGGTCTGCGTGGCGGGCAAGCTCCTCGCCGATTTCCTCGGCAAACTTTCGGATGAGGAGATCACCGTAAAGACGGAGGAGCGGGGCATGGAGATCTGCTACCGCGACGCGTCGTCCGTTTTGCAGACGTTGCCCGCTTCGGAATTTCCCGAGATCGCGCTCGAGACGGGAGAAAATTATTTCGTCATGAAGCAGGGCGCGCTCAAAAAGGTCATCGCCGAGACGGTGTTCTGCTGCGCGCAGGACGATTCCCGCCCCATCCTCAAAGGATGTCTCTTCGAATTCAAGGATAAGCTCGAGGCGACGGCGCTCGACGGTTATCGACTCGCGCTTTCTTCGCAGGAGCTCATCGCGGGCAACGAAGAGCGGAGCATCATCTGCCCCGCCCGTACCCTCACGGAGCTTGCCCGCATGCTGACGGCGGACGATGAGGACATCACCGTATATACGCAGGGAGGGAACCTTCTCGTGACCGCGGACGGGACCACGATCGTCTCCCGCCTCTACCAAGGGGAATTCGTCCGTAAAGAAAACGTGGTGCCCGCCTCCTTCCTCACGGAAGTCACCCTGCCCCGCCTCGACCTCATTTCGAGCGTGGAGCGCGCCGCGATCCTCATCCGCGGGGACAAGAACAACCTCGTCACCCTCGAGGTCGGCGGAGAATCCGTGAAGATCCGCTCCGCTTCCGACGCGGGCAACGTGTTTGAGAGCGTGGGAGCGAACATCCTCGGCAAAGACATCACGATCTCGATGAACGCCAAGTACCTTCTGGACGCCCTCCGCGCGCTCGGGGAAGAGGAGTGCGTGCTCTCTTTCAACAGCGCGATCTCTCCCTTTATTCTTCAAAATAAGGAAAAGAAAGACAGTCTCTATTTGATTTTACCCGTGAGAAACGCCCAATAATCGCTTGACGAAAGACGGGAAAAACTTTATAATCAAAACTGAAACACGAAAAATAGGAGTAAAATATCATGAAAAGAACTTACCAGCCCAAAAAGAGACAGAGAAGCAAAGTTCACGGCTTCCGCAAGAGAATGGCGACCAAAGCGGGCAGAAACGTGCTCAAGAGAAGGAGAAACAAGGGAAGAAAGCATCTTTCCGCGTAACGTGAAATATCGGAGCATCAAGAAAAAAAAGGAATTCCGCAAGATCTTAACTGCGGGAAAACGGGCATACGGCGCGGCGCTCACGCTGGTGTATCTTCCCGCCGAGGAGATCTCCATGGCGGTCTGCGTCGGCAAAAAATACGGCAAAAGCGTGAAGAGAAACCGTGTGAAGCGGCTCCTGCGCGAGGCGTTCCGTTTGCAGGCGGCGCGGCTTGCCCGCCCCTGCGCCTTTTTGCTCATTCCGAAAGTCGCGGAAGAATATTCCTTCGAGACGTTCAAACGGGACATCGGCGGTATTTTCAACAGGGAAAAATTGACGAATGCCTGACCTTTGCGCATTGTTCAAAGAAAATACCCGTTATTTGCGGAAAGCGCTGCGCCCCCGTTTTTTCAGGGGGATCTGCATCCGCATGATCTCGTTTTACCAGCGCAAGCTCTCCCGCCATACCTGCTTGTTCGAACCCACTTGCTCGGAATACACCAAGCGGTGCATCAACAATTTCGGGGTCGTTGCGGGGATCTTGCTCGGCGCATGGCGCATTTTGCGTTGCAATCCTCTCGCAAAGGGCGGGATAGACCCCGCACCCGAGAGACCTTTCAAAGTCCGCTGGCTTATTTGACAGAAAATGATACCTCTTCCTCTTCTCGAACAGGGATTTTACATCAACCTCAACTGGTTGGGACAATTTGTCAGGATCATCATCGACGGCGTGGGGATCGTCGGCGTCGGGGTGATCGTTTTTGCGTTGATCTTGAAGGCGATCACCACCCCCTTCGATATTTATCAGCGTGTAAAAATGCGCAAGCAGAATCTCATTATGGAGCAGATGAAGCCCGAACTCGAGAAACTGCAAAAACAATACGCAAACGATAAGCAGACGTACAGCATGAAGATGTACGAGCTGCAAAAAAAGAACGGTTACAGCATGCTCGGCGCATGCCTCCCCTCCATCATCTCCTTTGTCATCCTCATCGCCGCGATCTGGGCGTTCCAGTCCTATGCCCAATACGCCAATCTCTCCATGTACGAAAGAATGGCGGAGGGCTACAACGAGGCGGTGCTCGAATATTGCGTGGATGGAAAGGACTATCATTTTTTGCGGGAGGGCGAAGAGCCGAACGAGCTCGTCATCAACGAAGAAAAATTCACGGAAACAGACCGGGAGGGCAACCCCTGCTTTACCGAAGGCGCGATCACCTATTCCCTCATCCGCGAAGGAACGATCAGCAGAATGCAGGTGGAGAGCTCCGAGCCCGACAAATATCTCTGTTACCGCTATAATCTTTCCACGGCGGACACGGGAAGGAACTACTTCATCGACAAGGACAAGCTGCGCGCCAACGCGGAGATCTGGGGGAAGGTCGAAGAGATCGTCTCGGCGGGAACGGAGGAAGATCCCGCTTGCGTCAAGTATTTCCGGGAGATCGTCGGTCCGGCAGCGTCCGCCGAGGTGTTCCGCACCGAGAAAAACCCCAGCTTTTTGTGGGTGAAGAACGTTTGGTATCCCGACGTAAGCTACAATCACCCCGTGCAGGAATATTCGGGGAGAACGGGCACATTCACGAGCACTTTCAGCTCGGGCATCCGCTCCGTCAACTGGGAGGGAGAAAAGAGCATCGGAGAGGTCATCTCCGAAACGGACTACAATGATCTGACCGCCGACCTTTCCGTGGAGAAGGAACAGCCCAACGGCTATTTCGTGATGATCCTCATCTCCATCGGGCTCATGCTCCTCTCGCAATTCATCATGATGCGGAGCAGTAAGGCGACCAACCAATACCAGACGGTGGACGGGCAGGGCGCCAAGACGCAGAAGATCATGATGATCATGATGCCCATCATGTTTGCGGTATTCGGCTTTTTGTGGAGCGCGGCATTCACAATTTATAACATCATCAGCAGTTTGATCTCCATCCTCATGACCTTGCTCACCAATTTCATCATCGGCAGGATCTTCAGCAAAAAGGAAGAAGCGGCGCTCAAAGAACGCTATACCCGCTCCGTTCCGTGGAAGAAGGACGGAGAGGATAAGAAGAGAAAATAATTCGCTTGGAAGGTAGTAATATGGAACAGAAAGAAGTATTCAGCGGAAAGACGGTGGAGGACGCCGTTGAAACGGGGCTCAAAGAACTCGGCGTAGCGCGCGAGGAAGTGGACGTGGAAGTTTTGGAGGAGGGCAAGAAAAAACTGTTCGGCTCGGTGCCGGCGCAGGTAAAACTCACCCTCAAACCGCAAAAAACGGACGGCGAACGCGCCGTGGCGTTCCTCGAAGGGCTGTTTGAATTGCTCGACATCGAGGCGGTGCCCACATTGCGCGAGGAGGACGAGAAGATCGTCGTCGACCTTGCGACGGCAGAGCCGAGCAAGGGGCTCATCGGCAGACGGGGCGAACTCATCGACGCCATTCAGACGCTTGCGGGCGCGGTGGCGAACATCGGCAGACGAGACTATAAGCGTGTCGTCGTGGATTGCGCAAACTACCGCGAGGATCGCGAAGAGACCTTGCGGCATGTGGCGGAAAAACTCGCGCAGAAGGCGGTGCGGCTTGGCAAAAAGGTGCGGCTCGAACCCATGAACCCCTACGAACGCAGGATCATCCATTCGGCGCTCGTGGACAACCCCGACGTCACCACAAAGAGCGAAGGGAAGGAGCCCGCGCGCTTCGTGGTCATCATTCCCAACAATCTGAAACCTTATGAGAAGCGGGACCGCTACAACAAGGACCGCGGCAATCGCGGTGGCGACCGTTACAACAAGGACCGTGGAAACCGCAACGGCGACCGCAGGGGATACGGAGACAGAAAGCCCTATCAGGGGCGGGAACTTCCCGCAGAGGGCACGCCGCAGAGTTCCGGCACGAGTCTGAAACGCGGCGGGAGCGGAAGCGGTTACAAGAAGGGCGGATTCAGCGGATTTTTCGGTACCTATCTCGGCAATTCGCGCGAAGGCGCGGAGACGGAGACCGCGAACGACGCGCCGGACACCGAAACGACACCCGAAAGCGAAGAATAAGACGAAAACGGCAAGGCGCTCCTTCGAAAGGGGCGCTTTTTTCGTGAAAATTCCGTTCACTTTCCGAAAAAACCCCGCAAAATCTTAAAAATTTTTTCAAAACAACTTGTTTTTTGCGCGCGACTTTGTTATAATAATATGCACTTTTGTAAAATCCGGGGTGGCAACTCTCATACTATGAGAGAGACCGCCCCGTCCATTTCGGAAAAAATACCATGTTCGACGCTTTTTACGACCGGATCGGCGCCACATCTCATGTGCCCGTCGTGATCATATCCGTAGCGATCATGCTGCTTGCAGGCTTTTTGGGGACGCGCATCACCAAACTTTTGAAGCTGCCCAACGTGACCGCCTATATTCTCGTGGGCATTTTGCTCGGACCTTACTGCTTCGACCTCGTGCCCGCCTACGTCTCCGAGGGGATGGACTTCATCTCGGACATCGCGCTTGCCTTTATCGCTTTCAGCGTCGGGGAATACTTCCGCTTTTCCACGCTCCGTAAAAACGGGATGCGGGCGGTCGTCATCACCCTCTTCGAGGCGTTGCTCGCCTCGGTGCTCGTGTTCATCCTCACCTATTTTATCTTGGGGCTCGGGCTTCCCTTCTCCATCATTTTGGCGGCGCTTGCCTCCGCGACGGCGCCCGCTTCCACGATGATGACGATCCGCCAGACTCACGCCCGCGGCGATTTTGTGGACACCCTCTTCTCCGTCGTTGCACTGGATGACGTCGTGGGGTTGCTCGCTTACAGTGTGGCGGTATCGGTGGCGCTCGCCTCTCTCGGGAACGGTTTTTCCGCCTCCGCCGTGCTTCTGCCCATCGCGTGGAACCTCGTCATGATCGCCGTCGGCATCGGGGGCGGTTTTCTGCTCAAATTTCTCATGGCGAAGCGCTCCACCGACAACCGCCTGATCGTATCCGTTGCGCTCCTGTTCGCCCTGTGCGGGCTCGGCGCCGCCGTGGATGTCTCTCCGCTACTCGGCTGCATGGCAATGGGCACCGTATATATCAATGTATCGGGAGACGACAAGCTCTTCAAACAGCTCAACTACTTTTCTCCCCCCATTCTGCTCCTCTTCTTCGTGAAGTCGGGCATCGGTTTCGACCTCGGCTCCCTCGTTTCGACGGAGCGTCTCGCGACGGGCGTGCCGCTGATCGCCGTCGGTGCTCTCTACTTCGTCGTGCGGCTTGTGGGGAAATATGCGGGGGCATTTGCGGGCTGCGCCGTGATGAAAAAGGACAAAAAGGTCCGCAACTATCTCGGAATGGCGCTCGCCCCGCAGGCGGGGGTAGCCATCGGGCTCGCCGCACTCGGCGCGCGCGTGCTCGGCGGGGAAATGGGCGAGATGCTCCAAACGGTGATCCTCTCTTCGAGCATTCTCTACGAGCTCGTGGGACCGGCGCTCGCCAAGCTCTCCCTCTATCTCTCAGGGTCCTTCGGCAAAGAAAACGAGACGCCCGCTCCGGATGGCGAGACGCAGGGAGAGGCGCAGGGAGAGGCGCGTCCCGCGGCTGCACGCAAGCTCTCCCGCGAGGAAGAAGTCGCCGCGCTCAAAGAGCGGCTGCAAACCATTCAAAAAGAACTTGCCGTCAAAGAATATGCCCGTTCCCCCGAGGAAGAGGCGTTTTTGGAGGCGACGGAGGCGCTCGAGGAGCAGACCTCGGCGGGTGCGGAATATAACCGCAAAAAATTCATCAACAAGAGGTAGATCATGACGACCGATTTTATCGCAAGTTTATTCGGGGAATGGTCGAGCGAAGTCAACATCGCCTCGACCGCCTTAAAGACGGCGCTCGTTATTCTGATGGCGGTGGTGCTCGGCTGCGAACGCTCCAAAAACCGCCATGCCGCGGGACTCCGCACCCTCATCGTGCTCTCCATCGGCTCGATGTTTGCGGGCATCGGAGACATCTATTTTATCACGGTGCTCCATGTGGGGTTTTCCTTCCTCTCCGCGGCGGTCTTCATCGGCATCTCCATCATCACGGCAAATACCATCATTTTCTCCTCCAAGAACCAGATCATGGGGCTTACGACCTCGGTCGGCATGTGGGCAATGTCCATCATTTCGGCGATCCTCGGTTTCGGGCTGTACACCGCGGCGCTCATCGGATTTGCGGCGCTCATGATCGGGCTGCTCGCCTTTTCGCGCATGGAGACCTATATCAAGAACAGGTCCGACCATTTCGAGATCCACCTCG
Source organism: uncultured Clostridia bacterium (assembly GCA_947626305.1). GTDB lineage: Bacteria > Bacillota > Clostridia > Christensenellales > Borkfalkiaceae > Gallimonas. The sequence continues at coordinate 14,741 of CANQRP010000024.1, forward strand.
AACTCCAATCGCGCGGGAGCCTGCGGGAATTTATTGCGGCGGCGCGGGAATTCGGGCTCAAGATCGACAATCTCGAACTTAACCCCGCCTATGCCAATTCGGGGCTGAGCGTGTATACCGTGCGCTTTACCGTCACCTCGAAGGCGCTCCGCAAAAAGAGCCACAGCGACATCATCGAAGCCCTCTCCGTGCTCGACTGCGTGTATCACATCGAAAAACTCGGTTGACCGCAAAGAAAAAGCGCCGCCCGCGTTCCTCGGAACGCGGGCGGCGTTTTGTTTCTTCCGCTCAGTTGTTTTTGAGCCAGTCCTGTGCCTTCGCTTTCGGATAGGCGGTGATGTTCTCCTTTGCATACGGGGAGGCTTCTCCGCCGAACGTATAAAGGAAATATTCGCCCTCGGGAGTGAGGTACATCGTCATTTCATAGCCTGCGGGATCGCCGAAATTGCCGCACGTCACTTTCTTTACGACGGAAGCGGTCGCGGTGTCGTAGGTCTTTGTCTTTGTTTTCTTGACCATGGTTTTTTCTCCTTTTTTTCTTATATTTTATCGGTTTTGAAAATTTCCGTCAAATATATTTCATCATTTTCGGAAAAAGCCGAAAAATGAAAAATTACACCGCAAATTGTGAGTTTTTATCCGTTTCGCCGCCGAGATAGTCGGAGAGCGCCCCCGCGATCTTCTGCGCCATCTCGTATACGAGATGCAGACGGGTCAAATTGAGCACGGAATAGGAAAAGCCGGCCTTCTCCCCCACGATGCCGAGCAGCGAAATGTCCCCCACCTTTCCTAAACGTTTGTTTGCTCCCGAACCGGGGCAAAGCGGGGCGTCCGCGAGCTTGATGAGCCCGAGTTCGGATCGCTCCCCTACCGCCGCATCCACCGCGATCACGGGTGCGCCGGGGTGAGTTTTGGGCAAAAATTCCTTCAAGTACCTGATTTCTTTTGCCGTCACGGGAGAGCGCAGAGTGCCGTACACATAGGCACGTTGCCCCGAAAGTTCTTTCAGCAGTGTGCCGACGATGGGTCCGAGGCTGTCCCCGATGGCGAGGTCGCTGCCGATACAAAGGATGACGGGCGGTGTTTTTCGCGGCAGCAGTTTGCCGAGTGCCATAGAGAGCCCGGTCTCCGCCAAGGTATTGCAGGTGTGAAATGCGTATTGCATGACCCTCTCCTCTTTTTTGTGGATTATTGCCGAAGCAAAAATTTTTATTCAAATTCGGGAAAATCGAGACAAACGGTATAAAAACGTGGTATAATAGAAATACCATATCCTCGGAGGTGGAATTTTGGCAACGTCCTTACTCGCGTCGGCAGGCTGGATCTCAGATCTCGTGTTCTTTCTTTTACTGATCCTCGGCACGGCGTTCGGAGCTTATCGCGGATTCGTCGCGGGCGTATGCAAATCGGCAGGCAAGATCGCATCCATCTTCATTGCGATCGTGTTCTGTATTTCCTTTGCCAATTTTTTGGAAGCCTGCTTCCATATGACTTCTGCGATCGCAGGCGGCATTGCAGGCTCTCTTGCCAAGAATGAAGCATATGCCGTTGCGCTTCCCGCAGATATTTCCGGTGCAGAGCTCGGAGGTTTTCTCGAGGGGGCGCAAATCAACGGGATCGCCGCATGGCTCATTCTGCGCTCCTTTGCGAGCATTGCGCTCGTGCCAGCCGGAACGACGCCGGCACTGCTGCTCGGCAGTGTGCTTGCTAAGTGGATCTCCGTCGCGATCGCCTTCTTCCTTCTCCTGCTGTTGGTGCGCTTGGGTGCATGGGGTCTCTCTAAGGCGTTCGGAGCGCTCAAGAACGTGCTTGCTCCGCTGAAAGTGTTCGATCAGGTGTTGGGCGCTGTTTTAGGGCTCGCAAAGGCGCTATTCTGGATCTTTGTCATCCTTGCCGTGTGCACGTGGCTGCCTTTCGATGGGTTGCAGAGTTTTCTTTCATCGAGCAGCGTGGTCGGTCGGATCTATTCGAGTGAATGGTTCCGTGCGGCGACGAGTTATGCGATTTCGGGACGATGGTTCGATGAATATATCAAAGGATTGCTGATGTAGTGCAATCAGATGCGGGCAGAACGACATCTGCCCGCTTTCTTTTTTCTGCGCACGGTATGTTTTTTCGCACCGAATGTTTCACGTGAAACATGGCAAAATCGACCAATTTGTCCGTAGATGTTCCACGTGGAACGTTTTTTGTTTACTTTTAGGTTGCGCCAAGTCAAAATTCGAATGTTTCACATGAAACATTTCCTGCTTTGCGAAAATCAGGTGATAATTTTGAAAAACAGGAAAGAATTACCGCCAATTACTTGCAATTCCAAAGGAAGTGTGGTACAATAAAGCGGTAATATAGCCATACTAAGGGCGTATTATAAAATACATCATAAAAGGAGCAAAATTTGAGTAAAACGCTGAAAATAGTGCTCTCCGTGGTTCTTGTGCTTGTTTTGGGGATTGGCGTGTATTTTACCCTCACGACGCTGATGCGGAACAGCAAGGAACTCGCTGCGTCCAGCTTTGAGATCCTCGCCATGGGCGGAGAGCTGCCGGAAAACAGCCCGGATAAGGGCAAAGAGTTGGGCCCGATCAAGAAGGTGTACGTTGACAACTATACGGTTTACGGCTACATCGACGTAAACAGCCAGCAATACGCCTATTGGGCAAACTTTGCGAGCCTCTATAATGCCGACGGAAAAAGCATTCTCGACGGCTGGATGGAGAATTATGACGAAGATGGCGTCAATCGCGGCGGCTCCGTCGTTGAATACAGCTATTCCGACCCGAACGCGGGCGCCGGCTGGGGCAACTTCATCTATCTCGCTGTGCTCGTCGTAGGGATCGTCGCATTCTTCCTCGTGTTGCGTGCGACGAGCGGCGGTGGCGGCAAAGTCATGAACTTCGGCAAGACCAAGGCGAAAGTTTCCACCAACCTCAAAGTCCGCTTCTCCGACGTAGCGGGAGCCGAGGAGGAAAAGCAGGAACTTGCGGAGGTCGTCGAGTTTTTGAAGAGTCCCAAGAAGTTCGCGGACCTCGGGGCAAGGATCCCCAAGGGCGTGCTTTTGGTTG
>CANQRP010000025.1 GCA_947626305.1 uncultured Clostridia bacterium
TATGACCTCTCGCCCATCACGCCCGTTCCGTTTACGGTGGAAAAGCGTCCGATCTCCGCCACCGTCACCGTAGAAGACCTCACTTACGGCGAAGAGCCCGCCCCGCGGATCGCTTGGAGCGGACTGTGCGAGGGCGACGCCTGCACGCTTGCGGAGGGGGCGTTCACCTATCTGAAAGGTGGGGAACGGCATCGGGGGCGGTTCACCCCGGGCGGCTACACCCTCGAGACGGACGCCTCGGCGCTCACTTCCCCCGATTATGTGCTCGGCGAAGTGAATTCCTGCACGTTCACGGTGAAGCGCGCCCTTCTGCGCGGAACGGTCATGCCCGCCGAAAAGCGCGTCTGCTACGGCGACGCGCCCTCGTTCTCCCTGATCGCGGAGGGATTCGTCTACGGCGAGAGCGCCGACCTTGCGCCCGTGTTCCGCTACCGCGGCGAAGACGGGGGAGAACCTCTGCCCGTCGGGGAGTATGAGGTCACGGCGGAACTCCGCATTCCCGAATATTATGCGCTCGGCGAGCTCGTCCCCGCCCGTCTCACGGTGGAAAAGCGTCCGCTCACGCCCTCCGTTCTCGTCGGGACCGTCTTTTCCTACGGCGAACTTCCCGCGCCCGAGCTCACCTTTTCGGGGTTTGCGGCGGGCGAGGGCAGGGAGGCGCTCGAAATTTCGGGCGACGCGATCCGCTATACGCGGAACGGTGCGCCGCACACGGGCGACCGCTTCCCCGCGGGGAATTACACGGCGGAGGCGGACCTTTCCAAGCTCTCGGCAAAGAACTATTCTTTCGAAGAGGGAAATCGCGCGGAGTTTCTTGTCGAGAAGGCGCAGGGGACGCTCGATGTGAGGGGCATCCCGCGGGAATACACCTATACGGGCGGGTTGCAGCGGGTGGAGACGGGCGCCGTCTCCAACAACACCGAAGACGGCGTGATCTCCTATTCGAACAACACCTTTACCACGGTCGCCGAAGGGCAGGCGCTGATCGTCACCGTCACGCTTTCCGAGGGGGAAAATTATACGGGCGCAACGGCGACGGCGGAGGGCTTCACCGTGCACAGGCAGACCCTCACCCGCCTGCCCGTGGAGCCTCCCGTCCTCGGCGAACAGGTGAACCGACCGGGGAAAACGCTCGGAAGCGTCGCCATCCCCGACCCTCGCTTTTCGTGGGAGCGGGAAGAGGAGCCGCTCGTCCTCGGGCGGCACGGCTACGGAGCGGTGTATAACGGCGACCCCGACAACGTGTTTCCCTTCCGAACGTCGCTCTCCTTTGCGACCCGCAAAGAGGTGCTCGAACTTTCCGTTACGGGGGGAGAAGCCGATTTTCGGGCGGATGCGTCGGCAGACGGGCTCACGCTCGCAACGTTTACGCTGACGGACGAGGAGGGGACGGTCTGCGGCGAAAACGTCGACCCGTATGTCAAATTCACGCCAACGGGGGCGCTCTCGCTCGCGGTGGGCGGCACCTATCCCGTCCGCTGGAATTTCGCACTCACCGAGAACGATTACTTCAAAGTGCGCTATCGGGAGGAGACCACGGGGGAGACGGTGCGCGGCTTCGAAGGCAGCGTCCCCTTCAAGTGGAGATCGGTGGAATTGGACGGTTCGCTCTACACCGTGGAAGACGCCCTCTCCCGCCTGCTTGCGGGACAGACGGCGAGAGTGAAGTACGATACCTCCTTCTGCGCGGAAGAGTTCTACGAGGGGGAGGAATATCGCATCGTCCGTCGGGGCGCCACCCTCCTTGTGCCCTTCGGCGAGGAGGATGAGGGCGAGACGGAGCAGCGCACCCCCAACCGTTCGTATGAGGCGGTCGCGCCCGCGGGGTATCTCACGCTCACGCTGCCCAAGGGAACACTCGGGGTCGAGGGGAAGCTCATCGTCAATGCCGACCGTGTGTCGGCTTCCAATCAAACGGGCAACGTGCGCGGCGGCGCATACGCCACGCTCGACATCGGGGAGAACGCCCGCGTCGCGGTGAAGAGCGGCGGCGTATTCGAGAGCATGGGCTTCACCTGCGGCGAGGGGAGCGTCCTTGCGGAGAGCGGCGCAACCGTCTGCGAACCCTTTGCCATGCCGGGTTGGAAGGGGGGCACGGTCTCCACGGGCATCCGCGGCACGGTGTTCCCCGTCAACCAGTACACGGCGAGCGGGCTCATCGCAAAAACGGAGTTTCAAGCGGGCGCCACGTACTCTTTGCGCGTGGCGGTCACGGCGAGTTCGAGCGCGCAGAACGGGCTCATCGGCTTCGTGGGCAGCACAAACGCCCTCATGCTCCCCAAGACGGGCAAGGTCGTAAAATATGTCGACGAAGGAAGCGGCAGAGTGCATCTGGACCTCTTCGGCGAGGTCTCGCTCGGCAACGTCTCCATCGCGGTAAGCGTGGGGAGCGCGAGCACCGCGGGGCTGCAAGTGCCGCTGCCCGGGCACCTTTCCCTTGCGCTGAAAGAGGGATCGCTCACCGTTCCCGACACGGTGGGGCTCAAACTTCTGCCCGGCGCCCGCTTTGCGAGCGAGCCCGGCACGGCGGTCACGGTGGAGAGCGGCGGCATGTTCTTCGCCTACGGGCGGAACAACTATTCTCTTGCCGACGTCTCCGCATTTCAGGACGGCGCGCTCGGCGATCGCAATGCCTATCCCAACGGCTATGTGAAGCAGTGTTACCGCAGGGCTCCCGCGCTCGACTATTCGGCAACTACGCCCGCGGAAGTCGCGATCGGCGGCACGTTCACGGCGCGGGAGGGCGCCCGCGTCGGCGCGTGCTTTTCGGGCAGAGAGGGCGCGACCCTCTCCCTGAGCGAGGGCGGCGTGTATGAGAACACCGTCAAGGAAGACCTGAGTACCGCAAACGACATCGGCGGTTTCATGAGTTCCCTCATGGGGACGGGCGGAAAATTTTTCCGCACGACCTTCACCTGTGCGCCGCTTTCGGCGGGCAACTACGTCTTTGCGGGCGGAAATTGGACCGGGGAGGAGTAAATGGAAGTTCTTCGGGTGGAAAACTTGTGCAAGCGCTACCGAAAGGGGGGTGCGTATGCCGTGGAGGGGGTCTCTTTTACCTGCGAAGAGGGGGAGATCGTCGGGCTCGTGGGGCACAACGGCGCGGGCAAATCCACCACCGTCAAGTGTCTCGAAGGCATGTTGCCGTACGACGACGGCAGGGTGGAGATCTGCGGCTTCGACATGAAGAAGCGCCCCCTTGCCGCCAAGGCGCGCTTCGGGTTCGTCACCGACGACCACGCCGCCTTCACCCGCATGACGGGCAGGGGGTATCTCTCCTTTTTGGGGGATGTGTACGGAGTCCCCACCGCGGAGAGGCGGACGCGCTACGAGGAGCTCGAACGGGTGCTCTGTCTCGGACGGGCGATCGACAACCTCATCTCCTCCTACTCCCACGGTATGCGGCAAAAGGTCTGTATGATGGGGTCGCTTCTGCACCGTCCCGCGCTGTGGGTGCTCGACGAGCCGATGACCGGTCTCGACCCCGCCGCCATGCGCTCGGTCAAAGCATTCATGCGCAAATATGCAAGCGAGGGACATGCCATTCTCTTCTCTTCGCACGACCTTGCCGCCGTCGCCGAGCTGTGCGACCGTGCCATCTTGCTCAAAAAGGGGAGACAGGTAGACGTTTTGTCCCTCTCGTCCCACACGGACGGGGAGAGAAAGTTGCTCGAAGAGAGGTATTTCGATGAAGCATAAACTCTTTTTTTCTCTCATCGAAAAAGAGGTGACGGAGCGCTTCCGCGGGGTGGGCGCGGCGGCGCTCGCGGTGCGCGTTCTCCTCGTCGGCGGACTTGCGGCGGCGTTCGTCTGGTTCTATACCCGATTCGCGGCGGTCTATACAGAGATCGGCGAAGACGGCGCGGCGCGGACGTTCGAGCTGCTTTCTCTCTCCCTTGCCGCGCTGTTTTTGCTCATGACGGCGGGTTCCGCCGCTTCCGCCGTGCGCTCGGTGCGCCTTGCGGAAGACCTCCCGCTCTTTGCCGCATTGCCCGTGTCGCGCGGGATGCTGCTTGCGGCAAAGCTCGTCTGCATCTATTGCGGGCAGCTTTTCGTGTCGGCGATCGCACTGCCCGTCTTTGCGCATGTCCTTTCTTTGAGGGGGCTTTTTTCCGTTGCCGCGATCCTGCTTCTGCCCGCGCTCGCCGTTGCCTGCGGCATGCTCCTCGCCTTTCCCTTCCATGCCGTGCTTCGCTTTTTGCGCGGAAAGTTTTTGCTCTCCTTTCTTTTCGGGACGGCGCTGTTTGCGCTCGGGCTGTACGGCTATTCCCTCCTGCTCGGCGGAGTGAAGGAAGTGCTCCTCGGCGGCGACCTCAAGTATTTTTTCGGCGAAAAGGTGCTCTCCCGTCTTGCGCTTGCGGTGAAATACGCCTATCCCGCCAACCTGTTCGCGCGGGCGCTGCTCGGGCAGAGCGCGCCTCTTCCCGCGCTTTTTTGCATCTCGCTTTTTGCGCTGCCGCTCGGCGGTCTGCTCGCGCGGGGGCTCCTTAGCGGCGCCTTTCGCGTTCCGTCCGCTCCCGAACCCCGTCTTCGGGCGGGAGGAGGGCGGCGCCCCGTCTTTTTTGCATTGCTCGCAAAGGAGTTCGTCACGATCTTCCGTACGCCCGCCTACGCCTTCTCCTATTTTTCCGTCGCCGTCGTCATGCCGCTCATGGTGTACTTCTGCATGTCGGTGGGGGGTTCCCTTCTCGAACGTCTCCTCGGCGTCGACTGTTCTTTCGAGCTCGCCCTCTTGCTCACGCTGCTTTACAGTGCGCTCACGAACGTGTTCTGCGCCTCCAACATCAGCCGAGAGGGGAAGATGTTCCTCGTCTCGAAGGCGATGCCCGTGTCGGCGGGGCAGGTATTTGCGGCGAAGGTGCTGCTCAGTATGCTCGTGGTGGCGTTCGCGCTCCTCGCTTCGTCCGCGGCGCTGTATTTTGCGGGATACCTCTCCCTCGGCGCGGCGCTGACCGTGCTTTTGTTCGGGCTCGCTTTCTCCTTTGCGCAGGTGTGTTTTTCCATAAAGTACGATTTTTCGCATCCCCGCTTTCCCGTGGGAACGGAGGAGGCGGGGGAGGGCGACGCCGTCTCCTTGGTATGGCTTGCGCTCGCCCTTGCGATCGGAGGCGGGTCGCTCGCGCTCAGGTTGCTCACTCTGTTCCGCTTCGGCGCCCCTTCCCTCCCGTATGCGGGGTTCGCGGCGGGCGGGTGCTGTTTTCTTGCGGCGCTTCTGTCGGCGCTCTACCTCTTTTTGCATTTGCGTCGGCGGTATGATGCATTTGCGGGAGGCGACCGATGAGGAAGAACATTTTCGCGCTCTCGCTCATCTTGCCGCTGCTCTTTCTCTTTTCGGTATTTTCCGCGGCGAAGACGGTCACGCTCGGCGTGCAGATTTCGGCGAGCGGCATCGAATTGACGGACGTCCCGCAAAACGGATACCGTATCGACCTTTCGGAGAAAGAGCGGGAGATCGTCCTTCGGGCGAAGGTGCTTCCCGAGGCGGCTTCCGACCGCGGCTATTTTTTCCGCGTGGAGGGGAACGCGGTCACGGTGGACAAGGCGGGGAAACTTCACGCCGTTCAAACGGGGGAGGCGACCGTGTACGCCGTCTCGCGGGACGGAGGGTTTACCGACGGCGTGAACGTCGCCGTCTATGCCTCCGCACCCTACGACATCGCTTTCACGCTCGGCGGGGAGGAACCGGAAAAGACGGACGGGGGCTACCGCGCCACGCTGTCCACGGGGAGGTACTCCTTCGAAGCGCGCGCGGTCCCGGGCGGCACGGCGGAGATCTCCTCTTCGGAATTTGCGTTTGTCGACCGCGCCGCGGGCACCCTCTTTCTGCCCTTCGGCGGAACGCACACCCTCACCCTCTCCTTGAACGGGCGTTGGAAAGGAGAGGAGATCGCCGTCGAAAAACGGGTGGAATTTAAGGTCGGGCGTTTCACGAGCGAGTCGGGCTTTGTCATCAACGGCGGCGATCCCATTCTCGCTCTGGCGCGGGGGAGCACGCGGGCGACATTTTACATCGAAGGGGAGCCTCCCGCGATCGCTCCCTGCGACGAGATCGTGCAAAGCAGCGTGGAACGGTTGGGGGAGGACCGCTATCGCGCCGAGATCGTTTTCGACAGTGGGGAGGACTTCTCGTTCTTTGTTACCGACGAAAGCGGACGGCGGCGGGAGCGGGTGACGGTGACGTTTGCGGAATTCGACCTCACCGTCCGTCCCGATCTCCCCGTGCAAACGGAGACGCCCGGGATCCTCGTCGGTGTTCCCGTCTCCTTCTATGCGGTGCCCGCTCTCCCCGCGGAGGGGATCTCCTACGAATGGGAGGCGGAGGGGGTCTCCCTCTCTCCCGCGGGCGAAGTCTGCACGGTCACGGCGAAGGAGCCGGGGGAGTTCGTCCTCCGCGTAACGGCGTCGCGCGGCGGGGAGACGCTTACGACTAAGGAACTGTCGGTGCGTGCCGTGCGGCGGGTGCGCACAGTGCAGTTCGCCGAAAAGACGGAAGCGGGGCTCTCCCGCTCCCGCGTGGTGGGCGGAAGGCGCTATGAGAACGGCGTTCCCGTGCGGAACGATGTTGCGCTCCGCCTTGTGCTCACGGACGGGGAGCGCGAACTCTCGGGCGCAGAGGACATCCTGTTTTCCTCGTCGGATGGTTCGGTGGCGGAGATCGCCGAACGGGACGGAGCGGTCGTGCTTCTTCCGAAGGGGCGGGGCAAGGTCACGGTCACGGCGGAGTGGGCGGGAAACCCCTCTTATGGCGAAGACGTGCGCGCCACGCTCTCCCTCTATGTCACGGACGAGGGGGTAGAGGTGGGTTCGAGCGAAGAGCTCTTCCGCGCGGCGGGGGAGGGGAGAGAGATCGTGCTCGTCGGCGACATCCTCCTCGGGACGGACGGCAAGGGAGCCCCCCTCCCGCCCGAGGTAAGGGCGGGGATGCTCTCGAAAATGCCCTCCACGTTCAACACGGAGTACTACCGCAGCGCCTCTTCGGAGCGCCCCGAAAACGCAAAAGTCGCCTATGTCATCGAATTCCGGAACAACGTCTATGGCAACGGGCACACCCTCAACGCAGAACTCTTCACCGCCGACCGCGACGGCGCCGTGCCGAGGTTCTTCCGCGGACCGCTCTGTTTTGTCCGCTTCGGACAGCTTGCCTCCGTCGCCGCACAGGACAACATCTCCTTTCTCGTGCGCACGGACGGCGTCACCCTCTTCGACGTCTCGCTGCTCGGCTGCGGAGACGGGTTGCTGCATGCGGAGGGCGGCTACGATCTCTCGCGGCTCAACACGGTGGGCACCGTGCTCGAACTCAACGCGGACTGCGCCCTCCTCAATTGCAGAGTGCGCAACGGCAGAACGGTCGTGCGCGCCTACGGGGGAAATCGGGAGGGAGACCGCTACTTTTCCCCCCGTTCCGCGGAGGAAGAACGCATTTGCGTGCGAATCGAGGGATGTCACCTCGCGCAGGGCAGAGAATTTTTGTTGAAGATCGGCGCCAACGCCGCCGTCCGCTCCTCCTCGGACGACCCCGAGCCCGACCTTCCCGGCTATCCCTACGGGGGCTCCTATGAGGGGGACGAAGCCTTTTACCGCGACTGCGTCTTTACGGACGTCACCTTAAAAGACAGCGTGCTCGAAAAGAGCGGGCTCTTCTGCGTGGGGGCGGAGAGCAACTTTTCGGGCGTATTGCTCGCGGAGGGCGGAGGAGGCGGCTTCGACGGCTGGGCGGGGACGGGCGGCACTTCCTATGCCTCCGTGCTCCGCTTCCGCGGGGACGTCCGTCTCTACGATTGGAAGGAACTCTCCCTGATCGACAGTTCCACCCTCATCGAAACGGAGCTCCCCGAGCTCAAACTGGACCTTGCGGCGATGCTCTCCTTCGTCGCCGCGCGCGATCCCGCGACCTTCGGCGACCTGCTCGACGAGGAGGGGAACAAGCGGTACGTCCACGGCGGCGTCGCCTTTTACGGGGGAGGCAAGAACTATTCCCTGTTCGAGGGCGCCGCGGATTCCGCTCTTTCCGAATACCGTGTGGCGCTTTCGGCGCTCGGACAGGCGGAGGGGAACACGGGCTATCAGGGGCAGATCCTTCCCTCTGCCGCCGGCACGCGGGAATTTCGCTTTTTCCTCTACGGGAAGGGGGGCTCCCATAACCGCGCCGCACAGCTTGCGGAGGCGGAAGCGGGGAGAAAATACGAAAAAATTTCACCGTTGTCTCCCTTTTGACCAAAAAAAATTTGCCAAGGGGAATGCAAACTGCTATAATAAAGCACGGAGTATTCTTGGAGCGTATCATTCATGAGAATCAAGTGGTACGGCACGGCGTCCCTTCTCATCGAGGCGGGCGATACCCGCATTCTCGTTGACCCGTACCTGAAACGGCACGACGCCTTTTCGTCGGCTTTCCCCATCGGGGAGGGCGCGGCGGCAGACGCGGCGTTCATCACCTATCCCGATCACGACCGGTTTTCGGACATCGGCGTCTTTCTCGCCGAGGGCTTGAAAAAGGTGTATGTCCCGGAGCGGGGCATTGCCATTGCGCGCGAAAACAACATTCCCGACGGCAGGATGTTCCCCATTTCCGCTAACGAAAAGATCGCGGTGGGGGACATCACCGTATACACTCTTCGAAGCCGTCTCTGCAAGCCGGACGCCGCGGCGGTACTCTTCGCGATGTTCGCCCCCTCCGGCGGGTTGCTCCCCCGCAAGGAGCGCGCCCGTCTGCGCAAGATGCGAAAACACTTCCGCGCGGGCGGAGAAGACATCCTTGCCTTCGAATTTTCCGCCGAAGGGAAGAAGGTCATGGTGCTCGGCTCCGCCGCCATCGAGGAGAACACCGAATACCCGGGCGGCGCCGACCTTTTGGTGCTTCCCTACCGCGGGCACTCCCGCATGCACCGCCATATTCTACCGCTGCTCGGCGAATTTTCGCCCAAGGCGGTCATGATCGACTGCTTCGACGACGTGTTTCCCTCCGTTCCCCGCACGGTCAAAACGGAGAAATTCGTCTCCGCGGTCGAAAAACGTTTGCCCGGTTCCCGCGCCATCGTGCCCGTGCCGGGGGAGTGGTACGAAATATGACGAGAGCGGAACGGGCAAAGCAAAACTTTCTCGGCGGCGATACCTGTGCGCAGGCGGTGCTTCTCGCCTTTGCCGACGGGTGCGGCGCCGACGAGGAGACGCTCAGAAACATCTCTCGTCCGTTCGGCGGCGGGATGGGGCGGCTCAGGCTCACCTGCGGCGGGGTGTCTGGCGGCGTCATGGCGCTCGGGCTGTTTTTTCCCGATCTTCCCAAGAGCGAACTCTATGCCCTCGTGCAGGAGTATGCGCGGCGGTATGCGGAGCGGTTCGGCAGCTGTCTGTGCGGGGAATTGCTCGCGGGCGCGGGCATTCGCGCGGATACGTCCGTGCAGGCGGAGGAACGCACGCCCGCTTACTACAAAAAGCGCCCCTGTCCCGACCTCGTGTACGGGGCGGCGGAACTCCTCGAAACCCTTTTGAAAGAGCGGGGAAAGCTGTAATATTTTTTATGCAAGCGCGGCGCGCGCCGTACAAACGGCGCGCGCCGCGCTTTCTTGTCGTCCGGACAAATGATTTCGTCCCCGATTGCGCATACTTTCGGCATGAAGAAGATCATTGCCATCCTTGCCCTCACCTGTTTGCTGCTCACGGGATGTTCGGCGGAAGATATGAGCAGCCTTCGCGACATTTCCCGCCCATATGCGGCAGAATACAAGTGCAAAAAACTGCAACTCGGCGGCGAGGAACTGCTCGACAGGTTCGAATCCATCAAACTCACGCTCGGATATTTCGGCGACGCCACTCTCTCCTATGCGGAAAAGGGAGGCGCCACGGGAGAGCAGACGGGGCGGTACACGGCGGAGGAGAACGCCTTCCTCTTTTCCGTCGTCGTCGACGGCAGGGAAAAGAAGTATGTTTTTCCGTATGAAAAGGGGGTATTGCGCATGACTTTTCCGCTCGGCGGAAAGCTGCTCGAAGCGGAGTTCGGCGCCGTTTAGCGGTCCTGCTCCGCTTTTTTGTTGCGTTTTGTTCAAAATTTTAAGCGTTTTTTTTCGCATTGCTTGACAACCTCCGAAAAAAGTAGATAATAATCAATATAATGAAGAAAGCGTCAACACATCCGGAGGACGCATGGAGGAACTTATGAAGGACGTACAAAAGAGGGGAGCGCTGTGCTTGGCACTGTTCGGGCTGCTGCTTGCCGCGCTCGTGACGGGCGGAATGCTTTCGGACGGGGGAACGCCCCTTTCGGCGCGGGCGGAAGACGCCTATGTCGTACGGTTTTTGAGCGACGCGGACAGCGATTCGCTCACACTCATGCCCGTGCCCGCGCTGGGACGGGAAGGGGAGGAGATCGACGACCCCAATCCCTCCGGAGTGCCGCTCATGACCTCGATTGGCGGCAAAAACTTCCTCCTCGTCGGTTGGACGACGGCGCAGGCGGGGCAGCATGTGTGGGAGGGGAACGTTCCCAAAGACGACGACCCCATCGCCCGCTATTTCGCGGAATACGGCGGCGAATTTTATTATTACGACGGCGGGGACCGCTATACCGTGCGTTGGGAGGACGCCGACGAAAACGGGGTCATCACGCTGTACGCGGTGTGGGCGGCGGATGAAAACCGCAACGGGGTCCCCGACTTCGACGAGGAGTACCGCTATACCCTGACGTTCAATTTCATCATCGACGGACAAACGACCTCTGTTCCCAAAAAGATCTCCCCCGTAAAGAACATCCCGGAGGGCACGTCCGTCCTGTTGCCGGGCAAGGGAGAGCACGGTTACACATACTCGCTCGCGCGAGAGCGGGACGGAAGAACGGAACACTATCTGTTGGTGGGCTGGACGACCGTTGCCGATCTTTTTTTATTTTCGGGGGCGCCCGACGGTTTTGACGGGCACAGCTACTTCCCCGTGGGGAGCGAGTACCGCGTGGATGAGTACGGACTCGCAAACAGCAGTGCCTCCGAACGCACCGTAAAGTTCTATGCGGTGTGGGCGGCGGACAACGACGGAGAGGAGGGGCGCGGCGACGGCATCCCCGATTATTTGCGGGAATATCAGATCGTTTATTCTTCGGACCTCGGCGGAGAGCTCTCGCCCGCCGACCTGCCCTATACGCTGTACGGACAGCGCGGCGGCACCCAAATCGCGACCCGTATGGGATATACGCTGAAAACGGGCGGCAAGCGGTACACGCTCCTCGGTTGGTCGGCAAAGCCGCTCGAAAATTACCTCTCGGAGGACGGACGGCTGCCGGAAGAGGGGGCTGTCGCGGCGGGAGAACCGTTTACGGTCGACGCCTGCTATGCGCAGCAACGGGGCGAGGAGATGCTCATCACGCTGCATGCGGTGTGGTGCGCAGACGAAAACGGCAACCAAACGCCCGATTTCGACGAACCGCAACGCACGGTCCGCTATCGCAACCTCATGCAGGGTACGGTGGAGGGCTGGCAGCCGGATGCGGGCGGAAAATTCGAACGGATCGACGGCAACATCCTCGATCCCGCCGCTTATTCTCTGCGCGGCGGCGGAAAGGGGAGGTATGAAACTTCTCTCCTTCTGCGCGGAGAAAAATATTTGCTCGCGGGATGGACGGAAGACGCCTCCCTCTCCGATTATTTTCTCGGGGGAGCCGACGCTCCTTCCGTCAAATTCCGCAATTTTTACGAAGTGGGCGCGCCACTCTCGGAAACGGGCGACTGCACCGTCGTTACGCTGTTCGCCGTCTGGGCGGAGGATCGTGAGGGCGGAACGGGCAACGGGGTACCTGATTACCGCGAGAGCTACACCGTCTCTTTCTCGCAGGGGCGGGAAGGCACGCTTTTGCCCGGGGAATTGCCTCATCCCGCCGAAGCGCGGCGGTGCGGAACATACATCACCCTTCCGTACGGATATTTTCTCGGGAGCGAAGGGAAAAATTACGCCCTCCTCGGTTGGTCGGCGGAAGGCGGTGCGGCGGAGCCTTCGCTCCCTCCGCGTGGCGAATATGCCGTTCGGGCGGAGGATGCCGACGAAGAGGGCAAGATCGTTTTGCAGGCGCACTGGACGCCCGACGCGAACGCAAACGGCGTTCCGGACGGCGAGGAGAACTTCATTTACCGTCTCGAAGCGGGCGTGGCGGGGGAAGCGACGGACGGGCTGCACCCATTGCCCTACGACCTCGGAGGGCGGGGCAAGAGTCGCGGTGCGGGAGAGTTGCTCCCGAGCGGTTACACGCTCGCGCTTGCGTCGGGAGAGCGGTACCTTTTGCTCGGTTGGACGAGAAACGCGCCCCCGTCCCCGCTTTGCAACAGCACGGAGGAGCGGAACGCTCTTTCCGGCACCTTCTTCGATACCTATTTTCTCGATCCCGCCGACGCGGACCGTGAGGGGGTGATCTGTTTTTACGCGGTGTGGGGCAGGGACGACAACACCGACGGCGCGGAAGATTACGAGCAGCTCTTCGAAGTGGTGTACGACGAGGGATCGGACGGCTACCTCACCCCCTCCTTTCCCGCTTCGGAGAAAAGGAGGGTCGGGGAGATCCTGATCCTTCCCGCGGGGAGGCAACTCGTCGCCGAGGACGGGGAGCGCCGCTATACGCTCGTAGGGTGGACGCTCTGCCCGGGGCGGTATCTTCTCGACGACCCCAAAGGATATATCGAGACGGCGGGCGGCATACTCGTGTTGGAAGCGGGCAGGGAATATACCCTCCTTGCGCGGGACGCGGATAAAAGCGGGCAGATCGTCTTTTACGCGGTCTGGGCGATCGAGCGGGAGCCGAGCTACACCGTCGTCTTTTCTCCCTCCCTTCCGGACGGTTGCCGCTGCGAGCTGGTCGGTCCCCGCTTTCCGTCCGCAATCTGCGGGCTGAAAGAGGCGGACCTCATGCGGGTGAACGCGGGAGAAGGCTACCGTCTGAACGCATTCGGCACCCGGTACCTGTTTGCCGGGTGGACTTACGAAAGAGAGGGCGAGCACTTCTACAACGCTACGGACGGGGAAAAGTTCGGCTCTGCCTTTGGGGAACTCTTCCCTGCGGGGCGCTCCGCGCAACTCGACGGAAGCCGTGCGGACAAGTACGGCGTCATCACCCTTTATGCGGTCTGGGTCGAGGACGCGAACGGGGAGGGCACGCCCGATTGGTTGGAAGAGCGATATCGCGTCTCCTTTTTCCCGGGGGCGGGGGACTTTCGGTTCGAAGACATGCAGGGGCTTCTTGCGGGCGCTACCGTCCGTTTGCCCGTCCTCTTCGACGGCTCCTACCTCTATTCCGCCGTATGGGAGGGAAAGCGCTGCCTGCTCGTCGGTTGGACGGAACAACGGGTATGCGATCTCGGGGCGGGGCTTCCCGTCCGAACGGGGGAATATCCGGTGACGGAAGACGTCGTATTTTACGGTGTTTGGGCGGCGGACGTCGAGAACGGCGGTCACGGCGACGGAGTGCCCGATCTGTCTCAGCGGTACACCGTGCGCTTCGGAAATGCCCTGTCCGACGCGGAGTCCGTCTGCGTCTACCGCGGACTTTGCACGGGGGAAGCGGTGAGTGCGCCCTCCTTCCTCTTCGAAGGGGAGAGTGGACTTCTCCTCGGCTGGACGACGACTCCCGAAAACAGCAACGTCCCGTCCCGCTTCCTTCTGCCGGGAGAGAGCTACACGGTGCGCGCGGAAGACGCGGAAGAGGAGGGGATGGTGCGCTTTTACGCTGTATGGGCGGAGGACGGGAACCGCAACGGCATTCCCGACCGCGAAGAGAAGTTCACCGTCCGCTTTGCGAATGAGGCGGCGGGACGGCTGTCTCCCGCCGACTTGCCCGCGTCCGTCACGGTGGAGGGCGCCGCCCTTTTCGAAGAAGGGAAGGTCGCGCTCGCCACGGGGTATGCACTCGACACGGAGCGCGCACACTACGTCCTCCTCGGTTGGACCCTCCTTTCCGGGGAAACTCTTCACGAGGGACCCTTCTCTGTTCCGTTGGTGCAAGAGTATGCGGTGCGGGCGGAGGATGCGGATGAAGAAGGAGTGATAACGCTCTACGCGTTGTGGGGGATAGACGAGAATCACAACGGTATCGTCGATTGGGAAGAAGAGGTCTATGCGGTCGAATTCGTCGGCGGGCTCGGCTCGGTCTACGGAGATTTTCCCTTCATCTCGGGAGTGAGGGAGGGGACGGAGATCCATCTGCCCGCATACGGCACCGCGGAGTCGGCAGGCAAGCATTACACGCTCACGGGTTGGACGCTGCGGGAGGACGCCTCCGCGGTACTTCCCGCGGGAGGTACTTATCGCGTGGACGCAGCGGATGCGGACGGGCAGAACATTCGTCTTTATGCCGTGTGGGCGGAGGACGGGAACCGCAACGGCGTTCCCGACCGCGAAGAGACGTTCACCGTCCGCTTTGTTGCGGGCGCGGAGTGCGAGGGCGAACTTCCGTCCGATGTACAGGTCGGCGCAGACGCAAAGGTCCCGCTCACGGGGAGCCTTTTCCGTACGTCGGAGGAGGGGCACTTCCTCGCATTCGGCTGGTCGCTCTCGCGCGGGAAAACCTGCTTGCGGGCGCCTTCGCCCGAGGAGAAGATCTTCTGCGACGAATATCCCGTCTCGGCGTCGGACGACGCGGACGGAGACGGGCTCATCGTTCTGTATGCGGTATGGGGGGTCGACTGCGACGGCGGCACGGGGGACGGTATCCCCGATTGGGAGGAGAGGTATACGGTGCGCTATCTGCCCGGAGGAGAGGTCGAATATGCGGGCGAGACGCTCACCGAAGCGGAATTTATCGCGCGTACCTTGCAGAGCGACCTTCGCCAAGGAGAGCGTTTTCATGCCCCCGAGGGCGGGTATCGCACCGTCGGAGGCACGGCGTATGTCTTGCTCGGTTTTACTTACCGCGCGGGAGCGCATCTCTGCGCCGCCGTGGAAGACGTGCTCGCTTTGAACGGGTACTTCTCCGAAAACACCGTCGATCCCGTCTTCGCCTCGAAGCGGGTCATCGAAGTGTATGCGGTCTGGGCGGTGGATAACGACCGCAACGGTACGCCCGACTTTTCGCGCACCTTCCGCGTGCACTTTGCCAACACCGCCTGCGGCACCGTCTCGGGCGGGATGCCGGGCGACCTCGCCGTAGAGGAGGGGAGTTCGGTGGATCTTTCGGCGTATGCGCTACGCCTCAGCTGCGACGGCGGGGAGTACGTGTTGCTCGGCTGGGCGGAGAACGCCCCCGAGCACCCGTTGTTTGCGTGTGCGGACGACCTTCCTCCGCTCTTTACCGCAAAGAGCGGCTATCCCGTCGACCTTTCCGTGGCGGACGGCGAGGGAAAGATCACCCTCTATGCGGTATGGGGAGAAGACGGCAACCGCAACGGAGTGCCCGATTGGCGGGACGACGTGCTCGTGTTCCGGGACCTCCTCTGCGGACAAGTTTTGCCGGACGCCGCGTATCGGGCGGGCGGAAAGACCGCTCTGCCCGTGCTCGGCGCACGGGAATATGCCTTTCTCGGTTGGACGGCGGACAGTAAGCTCGCAAGCGCGCCCGTCGGCTCCGCAGAGGGGGTTTTCACGGAGGAATTTTCCGCGGCGGAAGGCGCGAACGGCATCATAAGGCTGTATGCGGTGTGGGGAGTCTGTGCCGAGATCCCCGATCAGACGTTCGGCGAGGAGCCCGAATTTGCCGCAACGCGCGCCGCGGTCTCCTGTTCGTTCGCCCTCAAAACGGAGGAAGAGGTGATGTATTTCACCGCAAACGAGGGGTTCTTCGAGGCGCTCCGCTCGATCTTTCACAAGGGCTTGCACGCGGGGAATTGGTACCTGTATGCGGGAAATCGTCTCCTTGCGCACTTTACGGTGGCGCGGCGGGAGCTCTTTCCCACGGGCGTGGAGGCGGAGGAACGGGCGTACGACGGCACCGTTGAGGCAACCCTTTCTTTCTCCGATCTCTCATGGCTGAACGGATACCGCGCGGAGATCGCGGGGTACACCGCGCGCTTCGAGAACGCGGAGGCGGGCGAGCACAAAAAAGTCTTCGTCTCGCTGCGGCTCACGGGAGAGGACGCGGAGAATCTCACGGTGGAGGAATTTGTCGTGTATTCCGCCGTGCGGAAGGCGGAAAACGGCTGGGCGAGAGAGTTCGGGCAGGGCGATTTCCCGCTCGCGAAGTTCGGGGAGGCGCATGTGGAATATTTCTCAGACGAAGCGTGCACGGAACGCGTACCCGCCGCTGCCCCGTTGCGGGGTCGGAGCGTCTGCTATGCGCATGTGAGCGTGGAGGAGACGGAGAATTGGTACGGCATCGACGGCGTGTATGCCGTCGGCGGGGAAGGATCGTCCCTTCCCGTCGGGCAGCTGTTGCTTGCGGGAGCCTGCGTCGCCCCCTTTGCCGCGGCGATCGCGATTTGCTCCGTCAGAGCGGGGATGAGGGCGCATGCACGCAAAAAAAGACGGAAAGGCGGAGAAAACGGCTGAAAAAAATCAAGCGGATCGTCACTTCCCTTTGTGAATTGATTGACAAGCGATACGAAATATAGTATAATAAGTTCCGACTAATGTCTAACTATGCCCTTGTTCGGGGCGTTTTGGGATAAATGTCGAAAAATAAATCAGGAGGCTGAACTTATGAACTCATTTGTCAGCCTGCTCCTTGATATGAACACGGGGCTTGCAGCCGGGCTGTTTGTCGTCTTCCTCATTGTGGGGCTCGGCATCGGCGGCGTCGTCACGTGGTTCGTTCTCAAACAGGTTTCCAAAAAGAAAAATGCACAAAAGCTCGACGAAACGTCGCAGAAAGTGGAAGAAATGCTTGCAAAAGCAAAGGACGATTGCAAGCAATTAAAACGGGAAACGATTTTAGAGGCTAAGGAACAGGTAGAAAAGCGAAGAAGCGAATTCGAACAGGAGATGAAGGAGAAACGCGCCGAGCAACAGCGGCAGGAATCCCGTCTCAACAAGCAGGAGGACCAGCTCGAAAAGCGCGAAACGGAAATTTCCCGCAAAGAGCAGTCCCTCGACGACCAGAAGAAGAACCTTGCGAGAAAGACCGAAGAGGTCGATAAATTGCAGGAACAGCTCTCTCATCAGCAAGAGCTCGTTACGGAGGAACTCGAGCGCATCGCTCAGCTCACCCGTGAGGAGGCGAAGAAGCAACTCACCGACGAGATCTTGGATGAGACCCGTCGCGATTGCGCGGTGCAGGTGCGGAATTTGGAGGCGCAGGCAAAGGAAGAGGCGGATATGAACGCCAAAAACATCATCTCCCTCGCCATCCAGCGCTGCGCGTCCGACCACGCCTCTGAGACGACCGTCTCCGTCGTGCCCCTTCCCAACGACGACATGAAGGCGCGCATCATCGGCAGAGAGGGGAGAAATATCCGCGCCATCGAGAACGCGACGGGCATCGAACTCGTCATCGACGATACGCCCGAAGTCGTCATCCTTTCCGGCTTTGACCCCGTGAGGAGGGAGATCGCCCGCCTCACCCTCGAACGTCTCATCGCGGACGGCAGGATCCATCCCGCCCGCATCGAGGAGACGGTGGAAAAGGTGACGAAAGAGCTCGACCAGCAGATCAAGGCGGCGGGCGAGAACGCGATGTTCGAAGTGGGCATCTTCGGGCTTCATCCCGAGCTCATCAAGCTCATCGGGCGGCTCAAATTCCGCACGAGCTACGGGCAGAACGTCTACCGCCACTCCATCGAAGTCGC
>CANQRP010000026.1 GCA_947626305.1 uncultured Clostridia bacterium
CGAGAGTTTTTGTCATCGCTTGAAAGCACAATTCTAAAAATTTTGTTTTTGTTCCCTATGGGAAGTGCGCTTTCCCTCGGCTCTGTTGTTTTGCATATTTTCTCCGCCTGTTCTGTCGGCAGTGGACGGGTCATCCGATCCACTGTAAGATCCCCGGGCGCAGTGAGATCGCGTAGTTTTGTGTTACCTCGGTGCCGGACGCATCGTAGATCTTTACCGACGCGATCGTGTTTTCCGTCGCGCTCGCCCTGGGAAGAAGGACTCCCGTTACTTCAATCTCGATCGTATGTCCTTTTGCAAGTGTACCGTACGAGATCCATGCGGGGGACAGAGTCTCCCAACCATTGAGACTCTGTCCGTGATTGACCTTTGAAATGGACTTACTCGCAACCTCCAACTTGCGCGGTTCGACCGTGAGGACCGGGTCTTCCTCCTCTCCGACAAAGCGCCAACGGTTTTGCGCTTTTGCATCCTCACCCGCCGGGTCGGTCACGGTGAGCGGCACGGCAGACAGCGCGCTTAAAGGAATGCTTCCCACGTCCGTCAACCACAACCCGGACAGATCAAGATGTACCGTCACGTCGGGCGGTTTGACCACATAGAAATCTCCTTCGTCGAACATAAGAGGCGTGCCGTCGTATATCTTCCGAACCGCATATACGGTGAGTAAGATCTGTCTTGATCCTGAGTTTGCCGTACTCATAAGTGATTTCGTAATTTTGCGTTACATCATTTTCGTCGGCATCCGAGACGCCGATCGTCAGCACGTTCTCACGATAGCCGACTTCCTCCTGCGTATCCGTAATGTCGGTAAGTTCCACCGCATCTTTGACAAATGCCGTCTGTCCGTCTGCAAGACCGGAAACTTCAAAAGAACCGGGGACATCATAACGGTGTGACAAGCCGTCGTAGATCCACGTTTCGGATCCGGTTTTTACGGTCAACGGGCGAGGCAACACTTTCAGCGTCCCCGAATGAACGGTGACATCGTAGTATTGCGTAACATCTGTTCCGTCTTCGGCATACACTTTGCACACCGGTAAATTTTTGCATTCCCCCGCGTCTGTTTGAAGAGAAGGGAAGGAAAGTTCCAATCTCTCCCCCTCCGCAAGCGTGCCTTCCATCAGTTCGTAATGTTCCGAAGTAAGCGGTTCACCGTCATAGACCTTGGTTGCATCGTCAGTGGAAAGAATAAGCGGACGAGGTAAAACGGAGACCTCGCGCGGTTCACTGACCAGCGTATAGCAGGATGTCACATCCGCCCCCTTCTCGTTGAGAATGCGCCCCGCATAGACGGTCACTGCACAGCGATCGCCGTCTTTCCAATCATATTCGAAATGCTCCCCTTCAAGGCGATCCCGATAGGCAAGAGAGACCGCCGCCTGCGGCATTTCACCATACAGAAAGGAATCCCCCTCCACGCTCAACTCCACCGTTTTGGGAGTCACCCGAAAGGAGGAGACGGCGCCGACCCGCATGCCGCCGTAGATCCCATGCGAGACAGCGCGTACTTCGTAGGAACCGACGAGTTTCGGTTTCTCTTCAGACCAATCCGCCGCCCCTTCGGCGCGAAATTGCACCGTCGCCCTACGAAAAACGGCATGCCCTTCGATCGTATACTCGGAGCCGTATTCGATTTCCTCCGGGCATTTGACGCGCGAGACGTTCCCCGTGATCCCGCAAAGCACACAAATCAACGTTATGATCATCACAAGCGCCGATAATATGAGATAACGGAATCGCCAGGCGACCTCAAAGGCGCCCATGCATTTTGTAAGGCGGTGTTTGTATTCCCGATAGAGCATCTTCTTCTCTCCGAACTCAGTTCACTCTGAGTATCCCGTTGACGATCTCGACTGTAAAGTTATCCGTGACGTCGTTGCCATACACGTCGTAGATCGTAACCGATCCGAGTGTATTCTCGCTTCTCCCACGCGCAGTCTGGGTG
Organism: uncultured Clostridia bacterium; assembly: GCA_947626305.1. Classification (GTDB taxonomy): domain Bacteria; phylum Bacillota; class Clostridia; order Christensenellales; family Borkfalkiaceae; genus Gallimonas. The sequence goes on from CANQRP010000026.1 coordinate 1,949, forward strand.
CCGGAAAAGACCACTTTTACACGGAATCCCTCCGGCAATCCGTCGATCGTATACTCCTCGCAACGAAGTTCCTCGCCGTCATATGTTTTCTCCGCGGAGCCTGTTTTGATCGTCACGGAACGATGCGTCACTTCAAGTGTCCCGTATTCATAGGTGATGTGATAGCGATGCGTTACATCTGCACCGGACTTATCCCGAATGACAAGGTCATAAAAGAGATTGTCCGCAATGCCGGCATCGGTCAACGAAGAATAGATTGCAGTATCCAGATAGTCGCCTTCCGCCAATTCGCCCGCAACAAGTGTAACGGAACGGGCGGTGAGCGCTACGCCGTCATAAACTTTACTTGCGGAATCGGAACGAACGGTGATCTCGAGAAGAGCGGGCTCTTCGGGACGTTTTGCACCGCACCGCTCGCAGAATCCGCTGTCGCCGTAATTGTGTCCCAAAGCGGGAACCGAATCGCGGTCTGTGGCTTCGCAATTCTTGCACCGTCCCTCTTTCACCCCATCTTCCGTGCACTTCGGCTCCTGTACGATCTTCCACTCATATTCGTGTTTCCCCGTCGGGGGAATTTCTTCTCCCTGCTCGATCCGCCCGCAATGGATACAGATATGTTCGTAATAGCCTGGCGTTACGCAGGTAGGATACTTCCCGACATACCAGCCTCCGAATTCATGCACCCCGTTCGGCGGGATCGTTTCTCTTTGCTGCGCATACCCGCATCGCTCGCAGACAATGGCATAATACCCCCATTCGACACAATTCGGTTCCTTGACGATCACTTCGTCCCCGAATTTGTGTCCAAGCGAGGGGATCGACCCTTCCCGAATGCGTTTTCCGCATCTCCTGCACTCGCGCAAGTAGTAGCCGTCCTCCGTGCAGGTGGGTTCTTTCCCAACGAAAATCTCTCCGTAATCATGCCCGAGCGCATCCAACGTCGTATCGTCCGCAAATCCGCATAATTTACAGAACCGTCGTTTGAGTCCATCCCGTTCACAAGTGGGGTGCCGCACGATCTCCCATTCGCCGAACACATGCTCGCACGAATGATATTCGTCATCGAAGATATCTCCGCTTGCAGCCCCGCTGCCTGTCGCATCGACGCATACCCAACCGAAACCGTCGATGTATACCTCTGTCCATGCGTGGGCGCTGTAGCCGCGCACCGGAGTCTCCTTGCCTGCCGCCGCAGATGCCAAAAAGCCGCTCGTATAGCGGGCGGGAATGCCCAAACAACGATAGAGCAGGGTCGCAGCGGCGGCAAAATGACGGCATACCCCCTCCTTGTACTTTTCAAGGAAGGCTACCACAATGTCGGCTTCTTTGTTGATGTCGCGGTTGAACTCGCTATTATATTGCGCCGCATTCCTGACGTAGTCCCTGACGCGGGATACGATCTGTGGGTCGTTCGCATCGAAGTGTTGTTCTTCGATGATTTTTTGTAAGTGCAACGCGGTACTCGTGGGAACATCGAGATAATTGCGATACACAAACGCTCTGTACTCCCGCTCGCGCTCGGCGGCGTCGCCCGTCAACGTCAATGACGGTCGGTTATTCGCGGGATAATAGTCCAGAGTATAAGTGCTTCCCCTCCCGGTGTAACAGACATCGCTGCTTTGAATGATGTGCTCGCTGCCATCCATCTTGGGGAAATACGGCAGATAATATTGGTTCCCCGAGTGCATCTTGACGGTAAGAGAATAACTTTGGGCGTCGCACATTTCAAGAATATCTCCCGGCATATAGCCGAAACCGTAGGAACCGCTCCATAGTAACGGATATTCCTCCGCTCCGTCAAATCCCGTGCCCGTATAATTTCCGAAGCTCTTATACCGCATATGGAAACTCGCCGTAACCTCGGAAATGATGGTGAATATGACGCTCTGACTGTCGTTGGTGCCACCGAGAAGAGAACCGCTATCGGACAATCCGTCTCCAATCAACTCGCCGCTGCCGCCAATGCTGCCGCCGTCGTCCGGTTTTTCCGATTGCGTGCGCGAGGTCCCGCAAACCTCGCAGATCCCATCGGGTCCGAATCGATGATCTCCCGTGGGGGCAATCGATACATCGAATTGTTCCCCGCAAGTTCCGCAAGTTCCGCGTTTCATTCCCGGTGTGCCGCAGGTGGCTTGTTGCACGATCTCCCACGCGAAATCGTGTCCTTTTGCCGTTATCGTACTACGTTCGACATAGCCGCATACGCCGCAGACCCGTTTCTTCACGCCGTCTTCACAGCACGTCGGCTCTTTTTCAACGATCCATTCGCCGAACTTGTGCTCCTGCGTGGGAGGGATCTCTTCCAGCGTTTGCGTGCCGCAGTTTTTACAAGTTAAGATGACGTACCCGGGCTCACCGCAAGTGGGTTGCCGCAACACGATACCCTCATCCCAATCGTGTTCCGCACGGGGGATGATCTCGTCATCGTATTTTCCGCAGCCGCGGCAGAAACGCCTTCTGAACCCTTCTCTTTGACAGGTCGCCTCGGTGAGGATCCACCATTCGCCGTACATGTGCTCTCCGGTCGGCGAGATAGACGACCGATCCGTAAAGCCGCAAATTTCGCAGACACGATACTTCTTTCCTGCCCTGCCGCAGGTAGGATATATTTCGATGACCCAATCCCCGAACTTATGAGGATACCGGGGCGGGATCTGCTCTTGCTCGGTCGCATTGCAATTTTTACAAAAACGACGACGCCAGCCGCAATTTCCGCAATAGGGCGGCTGCTCGATGACCCATTCGCCGAAATCGTGCGCCTCCGTCGGAGGAATGATCTCCTCGTCGATCGCGCCGCAAACTTTGCAAATGCGCTGTTTGATACCGGGTTCCCCGCATCTCGCCTCCCGCAATACGGTCCAATCGCCATAGCGGTGTTCTGTTTCGGAAATGATCTCTTCCGCCTCTTTTATCCCGCAGACTTCGCAGACGCGCGTCTTGATTCCCGCATTGCCGCAATAGGGTTCTGCCTCCACGACCCACTCCCCGAATTCATGTTCGGCATTCGGGGGGATCGGTTTTTCCTCCGTTTCTCCGCAAACCCCGCAAGCACGGACAGCCAGTCCCTCATTTCCGCAAAACGGCGCTGTCTTTTCGATCCATGCACCGAAACTGTGATCCGCGTTCGGGTCGATCGTTCTCTGCTCGGTCAAACCGCACACTTTGCACACACGCCGCATTGCGCCCGCTTCGCAGGTTGCCTCTTTGTAGATCTCCCACTGACCGAAGCTGTGCTCTTGCGTAGCGGCGATCGGCTCCAAGCTCTCCTTACCGCAAATTTCACAGACGCGTTTCCCTATCCCGAAGTTGCCGCAGAAGGGAGCCTGTATCACGATAAGTGCGCCGAATCGATGTTCTCCGGGCGCGGGGATCTCTTTCGCCTCGACCGCGCCGCACACCGCGCATGTGCGCGTTCGCCAACCGCTCTCACCGCAGTAAGCAGGCGTCGTAACGGTCCAATTCCCGAATTGATGGAGCCCGGTCGGCGGAAGTTCTATGATTTCTTCCGCATGACACACGGAACATTTCAGCCGACAGATCCCGCTTTGACCGCACGTGGGCTCTATCACCGTTTCCCATTCGGAAAAGTTATGTTGCCCGATGGGTGCGGTCTCTCTCAACTCCGTCGCGCCGCAGACTTCGCAGACGCGTTTCTCTTTCCCCGGATTCCCACAATACGGCTCTGCGACCGTAGCCCAATCTCCGAATCTGTGTTCATCGGTGGGAGGGATCTCGGTATATTGCTCCTGCCCGCACACTTCGCAAACCGACGCCAAAATCCCCGGATTTCCACACTCGGGTTGCTTTTTCACATACGGTTCGCCCCATACGTGTGCGCCGGTAGACGGGATCGTCCGTTCGTGCTCCGCTCCGCAGAAATCGCAATGGCTCTTTTCTTTCCCTTCTTTTCCGCAGTCTGCAGGCTCCACCACCGTCCATTCCGAAAAGACATGTTCTCCCTCGGCGGGAATATCGCGAAACTCCGTCTCGCCGCAGTCGGGACATACGCGTTCTTCCTTCCCGTTCGTCCCGCAATCCGGGTCCTCGACGGTCGTCCAATCGCCGAACGAATGCCCCGCCGAGACTTTATCAACCTTTTTCGCCCCGCAGATACGGCATGTATATACGACGACTCCGCTTGAAGTGCAAGTCGGTTCCACGATCATGATTCCTTCGTCAAAATCGTGCTCGCCGATGGGTGGGATCGTCTCTTCCCGTGTCGCACCGCACACTTCGCAAGTAAGTTGCTTTTCTCCGGGATTTCCGCAATACGGCTCTTGGAGGATCTCCTCTATAGTGAAGCGGTGTTCCCCTTCCGGCGGCACGCTGCGAGCCTCTTCCTTGTTACAGCGTTCACATACTCGTTTTTCGCACCCCGCATTGCCGCAATAGGGTTCTTCCACTCTCCGCCACTCGCTGAAAAGATGTTCTTCGGTTGCGGGGATCTCCGCTCGCACAACATATCCGCAGACCTCGCAGACACATTCTTGCTGCCCGTTGTTGCCGCAGAAGGGCGGTTCATCGACGATCCATTCGCCGAATTGATGCTCACCTGTGGCTTCGATCGTCCTTTCCTCTTGCTTATTACAGCGGTTGCATGTCCGCATTTCCAGTCCGACGGCACCGCAAGTCGCCTCCCGCTCCACCATCCATTCGCCGAATTGATGGGAATCTTGCGGTTCAATGGGTTCTTCTTTCTTAAAGCCGCACCGTTCACATACGCACTTTTTCAGTCCTTTGTTGCCGCAGAAAGGCGGTTCTTCGACGATCCATTCGCCGAATTGATGGTCGCCTGTGGCTTGGATCATCCTTTCTTCTTGCTTATTGCAGCGTTCGCATGTCCGCGCTTCCAGTCCGATCTCACCGCAAGTCGGCTCCCGTTCCACTATCCATTCGCCGAATCGATGATCTCCCGTGGCTTCGATCGTTCTTTCCTCCTGCTTGTTGCAGCGCTCGCATGTCCGCACTTCCAGTCCGCTCTCACCGCAAGTCGGCTCCCGCTCCACTATCCATTCGCCGAAAACATGTTCGCACTGCTTGTTCGGTCCGCCACTGCCGCCACTGCCGCCACCGCCGATACCGCCCATGCCCCCCATAGGCATCCCGCCGAATCCGAGGAAAGGCAGAATGACGATCATGGCACATAAGAAAATGAGAACGATCATCATTCCGATCACATAAAGCCATTTGGTCCGTTTTGTCATAACTCCCTCCTATCCGTTCCGTTCGATGCGATGTATGTAGCGAAGACAACGTTCCATACGCCCTTCGCCGAAAAGCTCATCGAAGAATCGGCAAAGCGCCTCCGATTCGCTCCTTACATAAGCCGCGTTCTGTGCTTCGAGTTTACGGAGAACTTTTTTGCAGAGAATATCGTCGAGCGCTTCCAACTCTTCTCCTCCGCAACTCACATATACGGCGATATAGTTGCGGATCTGCCGCATGATACGGTTCCCGAACGTGATGCCGAATTTTTCGATCAGATAGCGGTCCAATACTTTCAGGCGCCGCTCGTTACGAGTTGTGATCTCGTAGTGCTCCTGCACCTGCGCCACAAGCTCTTTGAAGCGCTCCGCGGTGATAGAAACCGCACGCATACTTTCCCGTTCGTTTTCCACCGTAAACCGTTCGGATCTTCGGTCGAGGTCAAGCACCATTGCCCGGTCATAAACCTTATCCGAAATGGCAAAGGTAGAATCGTCGTTGTTCGCCGTGCCGATAAACCACATATTCTCGGGCAGTTTAATTCGCCCTTGCCTCAACTTCTTCGGATCGTTTTTCCAAACATCCGTCACGATGTCGAGATAACGGGATTCGGGATCCGGGATCTCCAACAATGAAAGGAACTCCGCAAAATAATATTCGACGCGTGCAATGTTCAACTCGTCCAATACGGTGATATAGATCTCCGGACGATCGATCGCCTCGTACATCTTCCGCAGCAGCGGGGTTTCGTTGAAGCGTTTGGTAAATTCGTTATAATACCCCAGCAAGTCGGTACGTTCCTTCCACATGGGTTGAACGGGAATGATCGTGGAATGATTTCCGATAAATTCTCCGAATGCGTAAGCGAGGGAGGTTTTTCCCGTACCGGACATGCCCTGCAAAATGAGGATATGGGAGACGGACAGCCCCGCGATAAATTCGCGGATGTCCGACATCGCATAATAGAGTTTGAGTTTTGATGCCGCAAAATCGCGAAAGCACGTACACAGTTCGCTTAAAGAGCGGATCTCCCTGCGCGCCTCTCTCCCGCTTGCAACGGGAGAACGGGTATCGAGCAAATTCAGCATTCCGAACCGAGGATCCGGCAAAATCTCTTTTTCCGCCTCTGCCGCTCGGCGCTCTTTTTCCTCTTGCTCCGCAGCGAGACGCACCGCCTCCTGCCAACTGAACATGATCTCCCGGAATTTCCGCCTTCTCTTCGAATTGATGATGAGAAGAAGGATCAGAAGAATGGGGATGACGACAATGAGCATCAGCAAGATCGCGCTCATGAAAGGACTCGCGACGAGAAATTCCTTGACAATAGCAAGCCATTCCGCAAGTTGTCCCGTTTGCCAACTGTAAATGATCGCGGTGATCAGAAGTCCACCGCAAAGCAAGCCGAGCGCCAGGAAAAATATGTCTGCCTTATAATGCTTTTTCGGCTTCTTATAGATCTTATTGCTCATCGGGATCACCTTCTTCTGCCGCGACCGCATCGGTCTCGTTTCCTTCCCCGTCTTTCACCGCGGAGCATTCCGCTTCCGCAGGGTCGTCGTCCGCCTGTGTTTCCTCTGCGGGAGCCGTCTGTTTTTTCGCACCGCGCTTCAATTTTTCCGAAAGCGAAGTTTTGAGGGTACGCAAAAATTCTTCTCGCAACAGCTTTTTGGCACTCTTCCATTCTCCGCGCACCAATTCACCGAGCGTTTCGAATTGCCGCTCGAGTTCGGTAAATGCTTCTTCGGAAGTGAAATCGTCCGCATCCGTCAAAAGACCATGCTCCTTCCGAAGTGCCACAAAGCGCGCATGAAGAAGGTCATCTGCCTTCCTCAGTGCCGCAAGATCGGTCGAAAGAGAATCCAGCGCTTGTTGTTTTTCTGCGAGGCGCTCTTCGCTCGCGCGGATCGACTCGTTGGCTTCGGCGCGGATCCCGGCGATCTCCTCCCGCTTTTCCCGCTCTGCCTCGACGAGCGCAGCTGCATGGCGCGCAGCTTCCTCCGTCCGAAGCGCCATCAGCTCCTCCATCTTGCGATCGCACTCTGCGATCTCTTCGGCATGCGCCTCTTCGCGTGCGGTCATCTCCGCATGCAAAGCTTCTATCTGCTCCCGCAAACTCTCGATCTCGGACCGAAGCCCGTCGATCTCTCCGAGCGCAAGTTGCAAACGGTGACTGTCCTGTTCGAGTTCCCGATTCCTCTTTTCGAGCAAAAGCATATACGCTTCTGCCGTTCCGCCTCCCTCTTTGATGCGTTTCTTCAAACCGGCGAGCTGTTCGAGTTCGAGCCGTTCCGCCTCTTCGCGTCGGCGCTGTTCCTCTTTTTCGTATTCTTCTTTGAGGTACTTTTCCAACCCAAGCCCGTGTTCGTAAGACAAAAAGGACAAAAGGAGCGTGGCATGGGCAAGTTCTTCCGCAACGGAATCTTTCAAGGGGTCGAGCAAATGCTCTTCCTGTGTGACGAGATAGCCGTCTTTATTGTATGAGGACAAAAATTCATATAGCGCGACCACTTCTTTGAAATTTTTGTCCATACGCAAGACGTTTGTCTTGGTAATGGGCGGTTTGAGTTTGTCCGCCTTTGCGACCTCCGACATCAACGGCGTATGCAAATAATAATAGACGGAACGCTGTGTGTGCTCGATCCGTTCAAGTACATCTTTTACGGAATTGTGGGTACGAAGATACCAGTCGTCCTCACGCGATTCGCGAAAAGAGATCTCATAGTCGAGTTTCGTCTTGCCCGCGGCGACATTTTTTTGCATTTTCAATTCGCCGTGATAGGTGTTTGTCAGCGCAATGATACGATTGTACCGCAGAGAAATAAATTCGTTCAGACGGCAGAGCACCATGTAGAGAAATCTGTTCTCATACACGGCGTAATCGCTCAGTCTCTCCACCGTATACAGCTTTTCGGGCAGAATATCGTCCCCTTCCTGCTCGCGGGTGATGAGGTTGCTGTGCCGCGCGAGATGTTCTACCGATTCCCGCGATACATGCTTGACTTTCTCGATCGGATCGACTTCCCCGTTGGAACGAATAAATTGCCGATCTTCGTTGATCGCCTTCCCGATGAAAACGAGCCCGCGCTCGATCGCCTCCACCCAGTCGTTTTCAATGGTACACACGGTACGGAGTACGCAAACTCTGTCCCGTGCATCCGCTCGCACAACGGCATCGCGCAAGAGCGCGCTTTCGCGGTCTTTTTTGAGCGCAACCATATATTCGCCGAAGGCGCGATAAAAAAGATCCAACTGTGTCATCCCGCGCTCCTCAAATGTTTCTTGCGACGCGTCTGATATATTCCTTGCATCGCTTCATATTCTCTTCGCCGAACACAGAATCGATAAAATTACACAATTCCTCCGCTTCGCTCCGCAAATACGCGGTGTTCTGCGTTTCGAGCTTACGCAAGACTTTCTTCGTAAGAATGTCGTCAAGCGCCTCGAGTTCCGTCCCGCCGCATGCAACATAAACGGGGAGATAACTTTTGATCTGCCGCATGATACGGTTGCCGAATGTGATCTGGAATTTTTCGATGAGATAACCGTCGAGCTTGGTCAACTTTTCCAATACGTCGTCCGACACCGAACCGGAAGCGATCGTCTCCGCAACGACCGATGTGAATTTTTTTGCCGTGAAGGGCAGGGTGCGATAGCCTACCGCCTGGAAGGGCTCCGATTTCTTGTTCAGGTCAAGCACCATTGCTCTGTCGTAAACTTTATCCGAAATCGCAAAGGTAGAATCGTCGTTGTTTGCCGTTCCGAGAAACCACATGTTTTCGGGCAATTTGATCCTTCCGTTTTTCAGCCCCTTCGGGTCATTCTTCCACTTATCTGATACGACCTCGAGATAGCGAGATTCCGGGTCGGGGATCTCCAAAAGAGACAAAAATTCCGCGAAGTAATATTCCACACGAGCAATATTCAACTCGTCGAGAATGGTGATGTACATCTCTTCCCGTCCGTTCGCCTCGTACATCTTTTGCAGAAGCAACGTCTCGTTAAAACGCTTGGTGAATTCATTATAGTACCCGATCAGGTCGGTGCGCTCCTTCCACATCGGTTGGACGGGGATGATGGTCGAAGGATTTTCGAGAAATTCTCCGAAGGCATAGGCTAGTGAGGTCTTGCCCGTACCGGACATCCCTTGCAAGATCAAAATGCGCGACACGGCAAGCCCTGAAATGAATTCGCGAATATCGGAGATCTCGTAATAGAGCCCGAGTTTTCCTGCCGCAAACATGCGGAACTCTTCACAAATGCGTCTCAGGGTGATATCCTCTTCAAACGTTCTTTTCGGAACGCTTGCTTTTTCCTCATCCTGATGCGTCAGCATGTCAAACCGACAGGGCGGTTCTTCCCGCTTTTCTTTTTCTTGTTTTCGCTGTTCTTCGGCATGATCGGAATTCTCTTTGATCCGCTTTGTTACCTTATTGAAGCGGTACTCGTTGACCATAACGGAAATGACGATGGCGAACACGACGAGTAAGATGATCGCAATATAGATAATGATAAATCGGGGCTGCGCCAACTGATCCCATATCTTATCGAATTGATTATCCATTTTTCTTATTTCCTCTCTCGATTGTCGGTTTCTTTTCTGTTTGGCGTATGTATTCCCGGCATTCGCCGACCTGCTCTCCGCCGAAAATTTCTTCAAGCCGCGAAATTACCTCGTCGTCCGTTCTGCCCTCACGCAACCGCTCTGCGATAAAGGGAAGAAGTTCGGTCGCAACTGCGGAGTCCAGCGCCTCTTCCGGCGTGCCCCCGCAGGCAAGATAAGCGGACGAATGTTTTTCCAGTTTGATCCATAAGCGATTTGGGATCCGGTATCCGCCGTTTGCGTCACATAATTCTTCGAGACGGTCCACACGTTTCCACAATCGCTCGTCGAGAGGAAATTCATCCCGTACGACACGGCAAAGATTTTCAAATTGATAGCTCCCCATCGGTCGAACTTCCGTCAGAGCGGCGGCGGGAGACGCTTCTCTGCCGCCGATCGGCAACACCGCAGCGCACTCGGGAACGGATCCCGCAAGCTCATCCGTCTCCGCGATCAGGAATAGATTTTCAGGCAATGCCTCTTTCCCGTCACCGTCTGCCGCGACATCCGATAGCACCCTTCCCTCCGTGTGCCGCAACAGACAAAGGCAGATACGGCTTTTATCCTTCATGGCGGCACGGATGGCGACGGAATATTGCGTTCCTTTGCGGCCTCGGTCATCCTCTCCGGATGAAACGCCCTCTATATGCGGAGCGGTACCGAAATAGGCGCAGAGGAACTCGAAGAAGCGCGTCAACCGTTTTCCGTCTTCCGGGCAGATGAGAATGCGATGCGAAGCGGCAAATGCGGCAATCAGAGCGCGGATCTCCTTTTCTTCGAGGAAAAGACCCCTCTCCACCATGTAGAGACGCAGTTCTTTTGCCATAACCTCGAAAGAAAAGCTCTTGTCGAAATAGTACGGTTCATCTGCTTTGCTCACGGTCTCCGCTTCCGCCTCTTTTTTGGCGAATACCGCATCGAACACGTCGCCCGGCGTAGTGACCATGCGCGCCTCGGGGAAATTCAACTTCTGTTCGGCGATCTCCTCTTTCAATCGCTTTTTTCGGTAACGTCTTACCCCGATCAACGCAACGACCGCAAACAGAGAAAGGGTGAGATCGCTCAAAAGAAATATCATTCCGCCCACGGACGGGCTATCCGAACGCAGATACACCACTCCGGCGATCGCCGCGATCAGAAGCGTGAGGAACAAAACGGACATAGCGCCGAAACGGAACCACTTCGTTTTAGCGGGAAGACTGCTCCTTCCCTCCGCCGTTCCCAAACGATAATTGCTGCCGATATTCGAAAGATCCCGGAAATAATCACTTGCGCATTCTTTGATGGGCTCTCTGCTTTCGCCATCCAAAGACAGCGTACCCCTGAGGCGGATGTCGCTCACCGAGGACCCGACATAGACGAGATAGGTCCCCTTTTCGACGCTCTCGCGCATGACGGAGGGATCGAAAGAAGCGAAGCGGCTGCGGGGAAGCGGGATGCTTACTCGTTTGCTTTCACCCGCTTGAAGCGAAATTCGCGCAAACGCTTTCAGTTCTTTTTTCGGAGAAAGTGCGCCCCCTTTCGGATGTCCCACATATACCTGCGCCGTCTCGATTCCTCCATATGAACCTGTATTTTTTACCGTAAAGCAAACTTCCTCATTTTTCAGTTCCAATTGTGAGTAGCGGAAATGGGTGTAGCTCAGTCCGTACCCGAAAGGATAGCGAACCGCATACCCGATGGTATCGTAATATCGGTACCCGACAAAGGGACCGACCTTCGTTCTGCCGTATTCCTTGTCCGCTTTGAGAACGGAATAATACGCATCCGCATCATCCGGTACGCTGCGTGCAAGCCGCCCGCAGGGAACAAACTTCCCCGCCAATACTTCCGCGATCGCTTCCGCGCGACCTATGCCGTTCCACGGTGCGCAAAGGACTGCGGAGAAGGGCAAATCGAAGGAGGGATCCGCAGGAAAGTCACCCAAAAGGACGGCTATAAGACGTTTTCGTGTCCGTGTAAGTGCGGAGACAAGGGCAAGAACATCGGGCGGAAGTTGCAAACTCGGTCCTTTTTGCGTCCGCAAGAATACCACCACCGCCTTTGCACGCTCCGTAGCACGGACCGCTTCGTCGATAGCGACAGACTGCGCCACCCCGGCATCATTGCCGCGCGCGGTCCCCACAAGCTCAAATGCAGAACATGCTTTGGCAAAACCGATGTCGTCTCCGATTACCGCGATCTGCGTTCCGCGCGCGAGCGGCAGCAGCCCCGCGTTTTTCAAAAGTACGATGGATTCCCGCGCGGCGTTGCGCCCGGGGTCCTCCCGCACGCTTTGCCCCCGCGGCGCGATTCGATTTGCCCGAAAGGCAAAATCTATCACTCGGTCCGCAGCCTCTTCAAGTGTTTCCTTGTCGATCGCAAGCCCTGCGTCGATCGCTTTCTGCACCTCAAGCGCCGTCGCGCTTCCCTCGTTGCGGTCAAGCATGAGCCGATCGTATCTGCCGAGCGCACGTTCAAGCGCAACTTCGCCGCCGCCCACACAAGCTCCTTTTTCGAGAAAAGCGTGAAAATCGGGAAGCCCCGACGCAGGTCTGCTGTAAACGAAGGGGGTCCCTTCCGAGCCTCCGTTGACCGCCTCTCCGAAAAGCGAAGCGTTCACCGATTGATAGCCGTTTTTCACTCCCTCGAGAGAAGCGCATATGGCATCGCAGGGAGCGATTTCGGTCGCTACCGCAAAGGGTTTTTTTACAAGATCATGTATCGCCCGTGCGTCTTGTGCGACATCAAGATAAGCGACATCCCTTTCCGCAACGGAAAAGGAGGAAAGCGCCGCGGCAGCGCCGGCATTCCGTATCGCCCGCAACATCGCTCCGCCCAGCGCACCGTTGAGATAGGGGTCTTCCGACAATCCGTCGGCATACGGATCAAGTACCGTTTTCAGATCGGGCGTCTCGAGCATTTTATATCCCTTTCCGCGCGCCACGGCGGCAATGCTCTCGGTAAATTCCTCCACAAGTTCGGGATCCCAAGTGTTTGCAAGGCTCCCGTAAGAGACTCCCTGCTCGTTTGCAAACGCGGCAAGTTCCCCCCACCGCACCTCGGGGACCCCAGCCCGAACGATCGCAGCATCGGACAACGCGGAAAGGTCTGTCACCAGCGCGATCTTTTGTCGCTGCGTCAATTTATCCAATATATTTTTATATTTCAGCATATCTCTCCTCACCTGCGACCGCCGTGATACCGAATCGTGCGTCCAGCTCCTCGCTTTGAACTCTCTCTCCGAAGCAAAACCATAGAGGCAACAGAACAAGAAAAGCGATCAACAACGACAGGATCAACGCATACTTTTTTAAGGGCGAACGTTCCTCATTTTGTTCCTTGATGTGTTTGCGTGCAGTGAGTCCGACATAATGGACCGTTCCATCGCCGCAATCGTACTCCCGATCGGTCATCTGCACCGCAAGGACTTCAACGCACACTTTCCGCCACTTCGCCGGAAGATAGAGGTCGGGAACGGGGAATTCCGTATCCGGTTTCGCAAACAAACCGCAAAATTCGAATTCGCGACAAATCTGAGAATCCCCGTCTTCGTCGAGCCGCCGAATGGCGATCCTGAGACCGGTAACGAACTTCCGACTGCGGTTGTAAAATCGAACCAAAAGGCGCACCTGCGCGCCGCCCAGGACAAGCAACCGCGCGACGGTGACGGGGTCGTCGCTGCAAGACTGCCCCATTTCCCGATACAAAACCTCAATGTCGGACATTTTTCTTCCTCCTGCGCATGGCAACGGAACGCTTTAAGCGAGAGACCGCACCGGAAAGAGAACGGCAAAAGCCGCTCTGTAAAAAGCCGGAAAACGAATTCAAGACTGCGCAGCCGCATCTCATAAAAACCGCCCGCACGGACGACGTACATCTTCTCCAAAGACGGGCGCATTTCTCGAGCGGAGCGTTAAAAACCGACCGCAGACGCTTACCGGATCTCGACAGCCGGGCAAAAAGTTTTGCACGATAGGCATAAAAACATCCCGCCGTAAAAATCAGCGCAAAAAGTGCTAAGGCAGACGGGAGGAGCAAATGGCACCATAGGGATGATGTTAAAGGAAGTCGTTCCGCTTCGAATCCGCCGAAAGCGCGCGACAAAAAGACGGTAGCAACAAATATGATCCCGAGAAGTTCGAAAACGGCGGCAAGCGCAAAGAGTGTAAGAAAGAACAGAAAAAAAGGATTTTGACGCTTCGGAGAAGATACCCGCTCACCGTTGGCAGAGCGCACGGTGAGGGAGACTCGATCCGTTTCCGAAGGAAGTAAAACAGCGCCCGTAAAACGGGTCCTTTGAGGGGTTTGACCGATTCGCTTTTTGGCAAGAAGCAGATCGTAACGATCGTAGGCGGAAAGCTCGTATTCTGCGCTCTTGATCTGCCGCGCCCATTCTCCGACAAAGACGGTGGCACAGAGTTCCTCCGTCCTTTTATAGAGCTGATACCGTTTGATGTACCGTGCGGTAATGCGGTCCGGCTCATATAAAACAGCCACACCGTTTTTAAGGTTGAATTTCTCCAAACCGCGATCCGCCGTGCAAAAAACAGCCCCCGCCAGCCAACGGAATAATATGGGCAAAACGGTAACGGCGTTCAGCACAAGAAACGCGATGCAAACACACAGCCACACGATCCAATAAATCATATTCTCTTCCGCAAACGATCCTGAAAAATCATTATTTATTGTATCATATTCACAACGGAATTGCAACTGTTTTATGTGAATTTGCTCCCCGCCGCCCATTCTGCAAAGCGCTTTCCCGCCGCGAGAAAAAAAGGAGATAAAGATTCGGCTTGTGAGAGTGAAGCTCCCGGGCGTATCGCCCGGGAGCTTACCTGTTGTTTGAATGAAAAAGGTCATGAGACCGCTTGATTTTTTTCAATGAAAAAGGTCATTAGACCGCTCGATTCTTTTCAGTGAAGAAGGTCACGAGACCGCTCGCTTCTTTTCGCGGCGAAGAATGGTTCGCAAGAGCAAGATAAGGGCGATCCCCTCCCCCACACACACCGCTCCCAAGACCGCGCACACCGTGACTGCGGACGCGGGAATGACGGCGACCGCAAGAAGGGGCGCAAAGGACGCGGTGCGGCTTCCGATCAGATACCATACGACATAGCAAAGCGCCGCGGTCTCCAGCCCGCACAGGCAGGAGAGCAGGACCACGAGCCAAACGAGATCGACCTGCTTTTGGGCAAGCACGAGGAACTCCGCACCGCCGTCCGTATCGAACAGAAGTACATTCCCCTCCGTCGAGGCGGAAAGCATCTCGCCGTTTCCATCCTTTGCGATCACGCGGTAGCCCATATAGCCGCGCGCCTCCGCGGGAAGGAGAAGCGCCACCTGCGCATTCCCTATCTGTTCTGCTCCGGTGAGTTCCACCTTTACCCCGAACAAGACAACGAGATCGCTGCGAGTAGGGCTCTCGGCGCGGAAGAGCAACAGAGAGAGTTTGCTCTCGCCGCGGAAACCGTTTTCCCGCTTCAAATATCCGTGCAACTCCGATGTTCTTCCCGCACGGTCGTCCGAGAGCGCTTCGGCGGGCGTTCCCCCGCCGCTCACAACATAATCGGCGCACACGGCATCGAGCTGCTCCATGCCGCCGCTCAACAGTTCCTCGATGCGCGCCCCGCTCTCCACGTCCTCGGGGTCGATCCCGGCAAGCGCTTCCCGGAAATCCTCCACAAGGGCGGACATTTCCCCGAGCGCGCCATCCGAATAACAACCGCTCTGCCGCTTTTCGGTGAGATAGGCGTCGAACGCGCTCTTGACGCGCTCTTCGGAGCGAATATTTCCCAGTACGCGCACCGCTGTTTCGAGCGAGCCCTTCTGCCAAATATCCCGACCGAATGTAAATGAGTTCTCCCGCCTGATTTGCGT
>CANQRP010000027.1 GCA_947626305.1 uncultured Clostridia bacterium
CTTCGCGCTTGGTGAGCTTGTACATCTCTTTCATGCTTTCATCGTATGAAGCGGAAAGAGAGATTATGCCGTCAACGCAGGCTCATTTTGCGCTTGACGACGAGGTAGAAGAGGAGCGCCGCCGCCCCGAGCGCGCATGCCACGCCGAACACGATGGACAGGATGAGGTACACCTGCGACGCCGTTTCCACCGCCAGCACATACCGCGCATGGGCGAGCCCGCTCGCCGCAAAGGTGAAGCCGCTCTCGTCACGGGTAGCCGTGACCTCGGTGAGGCTTCCGTCCGAATTGAGAAGAAAGAGGGTGACGCCCTTGCCCTTCCACTCCTCCGCGAGGGGGATGCGCACGGTGAGCGCCCCCGGCGATTCCACCGCGAGCCCGTTCTCCTCCACCGTGAGTTCGTATACCGCCTGCGCTTCGAGGCTGCCTTTGAGCAGCACGGGCACCGCTTCGGTGACGTCCTCCGCCCGCAGCTGCCACAGGGGGGAGAGCCCGCCCTCCTTCGTCACCGAGAACAAGCCGCCCTCCCCTTCCCGCGTGAGTTCCCTGCGCAGCACGGTGAGGCGGGTGGGGAAAGTGAAGGGGATCTCCTCGTAGTTCTCCTCGTCCGTGACCGCAAAGCGCAGCTGCACGTCGTACACGCCGGGAAGAAGAGAGGAAAAGTTCAGGGGCGCGCCGCCGAGTTCCGCCACCACGTCCGCCCCGAGGGGAAGACCGGGAACAAAGTCGCGCACGTTGAACGCGCCGCCTTCGAGCGCGGAGAGCTCTTTGATCTGCTCCGCGGTGAGGGTGACGGTGTGTTTGCTCACGACGACCGCAAAGGAGGCGGATACCGACCCCACCCGAACGGTGATCGTCGCCTTGCCGTCCGTGCGCTTTGTAAAGTCGCCTTCGAGGGTATAGCCCCCCTCGTTCTCCTCGCTTGCGGGGCTCAGATAGCGGGGGTTCCCGTCGTCATAGATGCCGCGAAAGGCATAGCCGCCCTCCCAAAGCGCTGAGAGCGGACTGTCGAAATAAATTTTGGGAAGCGGGTCGGGCGCCTCCACTTGGATGGTTTCGAGCGTGGGCGCGACCACCTCCACCGTGACCGTGACGGGCTCCGCGCGTTCGCCGTCTTCGCCCTCCGCCGTCACCGTGATCTCGCACGTTCCCACAAAGAGGTCGCCCTCGAGGGTGACGGTGAGTTCCCCCGAATAGCGCACCCCGTTGCAGTTCGTCCCCTCCACCGCGATGTCCTCTTTGAGCGCTTCGAGCGAAGTGGTGGGGAAGACCTTGCCCGTTCCCACATAGGTCGCCGTGACGCTTTGAAGGGGCGCGGTTTTGAGCTTGCCCTCCTCCGCGATGTAGCTCTTATCGTCCGGGACAAAGGTGCCCGTGCTCGTTTCGTCTTCCTCCGCGAAGGGCGCTTCCACCGAGATGACGGTGACGCCCGCCCGCCCCGTAAAGCCGTTGAGTTTGATCGTGTTTCCTCTGGCGAGAAAAATATTGCTCGCGTTGCCGCTGCCGTCGGTGTTGTTCTCGACCACGGTATTTCCCGCAAGGGTGAGGCTGCCCGTGACAAACACACCGCCCCCCTGCGGCGCCGTATTCCCCGAAACCGTACAGTTTTCGAGGGTAAGATTTCCGAGGACGTCTACATAAATTCCGCCGCCGCGGTCCGCATTTCCGCCCGTGAGCGTGCCCCCCTTGACCGTGAGAGTACCCTCCACCATGAAAATACTTTTTTTCCCGCCGACGATCTGACCCTTACGGGTGTCGGTTCCTTCCTCGTCATGATCCCAAACGGTGAGGGAAGCGTCCTGTCCGACATTGATAGATGCATCGTCCGAAAGCGTCAACGTATGCCCGTTTAAGCACAGTTCGACTTCACCGCGCGAAATGTTGACCGTTTGGGATAACGTAACATCGCCGGAAAGATAATAATTTCCATTCCACTCTTCCGGGTCCGCTTTCAGTTCCTGTGCGGCATCATGCCGCCATTCATGTGACTGTTCTGCTTGCACGCGCAAGGTGTCAAGTGAAAAGGAAAACGTCGAAAGACTCGCGAAAAACAAAAAAACAAAAAAACAAGCAACCGTTAAGCTCTTATATTTCATCTTGCCCTCCTTGTTCGCAGCAAAGGCATTTTTGCGCAACGTTATAATTTATCACAAAACTTTCTCTGTCGGATGAAAAACATGCGCAGAGGTCTTCCGCATTGCATTCGTCCGAAATGTTCTCGCAAACGACAAAGCGCTCGCCGCGAAAATAATAATCGACGGTAATTCCGATCTCGGTTTTTTCGCCGATCCTATTGAACTCTACGCAACGCTCGCCGCAGAGATAGAGGTTGTTGCTATCATCCTTATGTCCGCCGTTGTCTTTGATAATAACGTTACCACAAATTTTAATACGACCCTTGTCCGAAAGACAGATCCCCCCTCCGTTGCCATGTTCGGTATGATATTCCACCCCGACCGCCGTATTTCCCACGACCTCGGAGTTTTCGATCGCCATTTCCGCGCCGTGATCCACGTAAATCCCGCCGCCGTCGATCGCTCGGTTATTCTTTACGATTCCCCCCTTCATGCGCAGGCAACTGTCCGTTTCGACATAAATTCCACCGCCGCAGCCCTGCTCGATCTCAAAGAAATCGGCACGGTTTCTCTCTATCAATACCGCGCCCGCTTCTCCGTTCGCGGTATCGATCTCGGCGTGCATTTCGCCCGAAAGATACATCCCGCCGCCGTTGCCCGTAGCCGTATTCCCGGAAATTTCTCCGCCTCGTATCTTCATATCGCAGTGATACGCGTATATCCCTCCTCCGTCGTATCCCGCTTTATTCTCCGTGACCTTGCCTTGCGAGAGATCAAGCTCGGGAATCGTCTCCGCGCTCCCTTCAAAACTGATTCCCCCGCCGCATTCTTTGGCGGTGTTGCCCGAAATTTCCCCGCCGCACATTTGTAATTTTCCGTTATCGAAATACATTCCGCCGCCGCGGCAAGCGCAATTCTGTCGAATGGTGCCCTGTTGAAAAATCACTGTTCCGCCCTTGGAATATATCCCGCCGCCGTTGCCCGTAGCCGTGTTGTTCTCGACCACGGTATTTCCCGCAAGGGTGAGGCTGCCCGTGACAAACACGCCGCCCCCCTGCGGCGCCGTATTCCCCGAAACCGTACAGTTCTCGAGGGTAAGATTTCCGAGGACGTCTACATAAATTCCGCCACCGCGGTCCGCATTTCCGCCCGTGAGCGTGCCCCCCTTGACCGTGAGGGTGCCCTCCACTTCCAGCAGCGAAGCACTTGCTTCGGATTGAATGGTAAGTTTGTGCGACGAGAGGTCGAGAGTCTTGCCCTCTCCGTTTACCGTAATCGTATTTGATACTTCAACGTCCTGCAATAATTCGAGGGTGGAATTTTCCTCCTCCTCCCATGCCGAGAGAGCCTCGTCGAAAGATGTATATTGACTGTCCCCCACTTGTGCGACAGGCGCTTCGTCGGCGAAGGCGTTCCGAAGCGGGAGCGGCAGCAGGAGCGCTCCGCCCAGCAGCAGCGCGCACAGCGCCACGGGACCGTATTTGTTCATCGCGTGTTTCATAAGCATTTTTTCTCCGTTCTTCTATTATATCACACGCGCGGGCAAAAAGGCAAGTAAAAGGCAAATAAAATAGGGAACACCCCCCGCCCACGCAAAAAAAATTCGGATTTTTCAAAAAAAGTTGGCAGTTACCGCTCGAAATCAAACAAATGTTTGGTATAATAGAGGCATGAAAAAGAGTTTTATTCTGTACAGCGACTACGGCGACTTCTTCCGGCGGCTGAGTGCGGAGGAGTGCGGCAACCTGATGTTCGCCCTCTTTGCCCGCTACGGAAACGGGGAGCGACCCCGGTTGACGGAGGCGGCGGAGATGCTGCTCGCCGTGATCACCGCTCAGATCGACCGCGACGACGCGCGTTACGACACCGCATGCAGCAAACGGGCGGAGGCGGGAAGGTTGGGCGGGATCGCCTCCGGGAAGGCAAGACGGGCAGCGATGGGCGAAGCAAACGAAGCAATCGAAGCATTCGAAGCAAACGAAGCTGATAATGATAATGAGAATGAGAATGAAACGGAGAAACCCAAAGAAAGAAAAAACTTAAAAGAAAGAAGCGCCCACGGGGCTTGGGACGGAAGCGCCCGTGTGCGTCAGGACCCTACCGAGGCACGTGCGGCGCGGGAGCGCTTTTATTGCATCCGGCGGCAGAGGGCGGAGGACGCCGCCGAGAAGGTGTGCGGAGCTGCCCGAAAAGACGAGGAGTTCCGCGAGGCGGAGCGGGAGCTTAGAAGCGCGGGGTCGGCGATCGGACGGGCGGAAGCCAAGGGAGAGGATACCGCCGCGCTGCGCGAGAGACTGCATGCGGCAGAGACGAGGCGGGCACGGGCGATGTTGCGGTTGCACCTGACGGAGGAGGACCTTTTGCCCCGGTATGCCTGCAAGAAGTGTTCGGACACGGGGTTTTTGCCCGACGGTCGCGCCTGCGACTGCTACCGCCCCGACGGGTAAACGTGGGAGAAGAATAAGGTGCCCCCCTCCCCCTAAGAGGGGTCGGGTTTTACCCCCACCACCCGCTTCGCGGGAGCCTCCCCCTTAAAGGGGTAGGCTAAAAGACCCTACCCCAACTCGTTTGGGGGAGGGTGGCACGAGCGGAGCGAGTGACGGGTGGGGGGTTCCCTGCATAAAAAGGCAACAAATTGCCATACTCGTGGTATGAAAATTTCGGGTTCGCTCAAAAAGGACGCAGCCGCCCTCAAAAAACTCCTCCCCGCCGAGGATATCCTCTCCTTCGACTTCTCCTCCCGCAAAGGGCTCCCCTTTACCCTCCTCTTCGCCGACCCCATCACCGACAAGGAGCTCCTCGGCGAACAGGTGGTGCGCCCCCTCCTCGACTACGACGGCGCCCCCACCGCAACTTCCGTCTCCGAACGCCTCACCTCCCCCGAGGTCCGCACCCAGAGCGATCTTGCAAAACTCTCCCAAGAAGTGCTCGCGGGCAACCCCGTGCTCCTCTTCGAGGGCATGGACGAGGCGCTCGTCGTGGGCACCAAAAAAGTGTTCGTGCGGGCGATCGCCGAACCCTCCACCGACGTCGCCTTGAAAGGTCCCCGCGAAGGCTTCATCGAGGACATCAAGATCAACACCTCCCTCGTCCGCCGCCGCCTCAAAACCCCGGAGCTGAGGATCGAATTCCTCAACGTGGGGCGCCGCTCGGATACCTTCGTCGCCCTCTGCTACCTCAAAGGCACTACCCCCCAGCGCACGGTGGACGACATCAAACGGCGGCTCGAAGCCATAGACATCGACATCGTGCCCGACTCCTCCTACCTCACCCGCTTTCTCTCCTCCCGCCCCTACTCCCTCTTGAAGCAGGTGGGGACCACCGAAAAACCCGACATCTTCTGCGCCAAGATCGCCGAAGGACGGGTGGGCATCCTCGTGGACGGTTCCCCCATCGCCCTCACCGCCCCCTATCTTCTCATCGAGGACTTTCAGTCGAGCGAGGACTACTTCGTCCCCTCCTACCGCGCCACCTTCACCCGTCTGCTGCGCCTCCTTGCCCTGCTCGTTGCCGTGTACCTCCCCGCCTTTTACATCGCGGCACAGCTCTTTAAGTTGCAGCTCTTCCCCATCAAACTCCTCATGACCATTTCGGGAAGCATCCGCGACATCCCCTTCTCCCCCTCCCTCGAGATGCTGCTCGTGCTCTTTGTGCTCGAAGTGCTCAACGAAGCGAGCATCCGCATGCCGAAGTACGTGGGAATGGCGCTCTCGGTGGTGGGGGCGCTCGTGCTCGGCGAGACCGCCGTGTCCGCAGGGTTCGTGTCCACCCCCGCGATCATCATCATCGCGTTCAGCGGCATCGGGCTGTACGCCGTGCCCAACCTCATCGAACAGACGAGCGTGCTCCGCCTCGTGATGCTCCTCGTGGCGGGCAGCGTGGGCACCTACGGCATCATCCTCGCCACGGCGTTCGTCCTCTTCTACCTCGTCACGGCGGAAAACTTCGGCGTGCCCGTGCTTGCGCCCTTCTCCCCCCTCGTGGGAAGAGACCTGCGCGACAGCATCGTGAAGTACGACCTCGGGTCCCTCGAGACCCGCCCCCGCACCCTGAAAAGCAAGAACAAAAGGAGGCTCCGCACATGAAATTTTCGAGACGGCAAATTTATTTCTTCCTCGCCTGCATTGCGCCCGTGGGGAAGCTCGTCGTGCTACCCGCCCGCCTTGCGGGCTACTGCGGCAACGACCTGTGGCTGCCCGCCCTCTTCCAATTCGCGGTGCAGGCGGGCGCCGTGTTCTGCGTGCTCCTCCTTGCCAAGCGGGGAAAGTCGCTCTATGCCCTCCTCTCGGACGGCTTGGGCAGGGTGTGCGGCACCGCCCTCACCCTCCTTTTGGGCGTCTTTCTCCTCTATGCGGGCTTCTTGCCCCTCCTCGAACAGAAGCTCTTCGTGCAGGGGGTGTTTTACGATACCCTCCCCTCCGTGCTCTCCTTTGCCCCCTTCTTCCTCTTTGCGGCGTACCTCTGCGGCAAACCGCTTGCAAGCTACGGGCGCGTCTTCGACCTGCTCGCCCCCATCGCCGCGGTGAGTTTTGCGGGCATCCTCCTCCTCTCGGTGGGAAATGCCGACTACGCCGCCGTCCTCCCCGTGGGCGCTTCGGGACTTCGCGGACTTGCCAAGGGAGGCGCCTTCTCCTTTGCCTGGTTCTTCGACTCCGCCCTCCTTCTCATGATGCTCGGCAAGTTCGATTACCGCAAAGGCATGGCGTGGAAGGGCGCCCTGTGCTACCTCGCGGGAGGGGTCGCGGTCGTGTTCTTCCTCGTCACCTTCTACGGCATCTTCGAGGGGACCGCCCTCAATCAGCTGTTCGCCTTCACCAAGACGAGCAAATATTTTTCGGGGTTTACCGTGCTCGGCAGAGCGGACTATCTCTTTATCTTTCTCCTCTCCCTCGTGACCGCCTTCTACACCGCCCTGCCCCTCTCCGCCGCCGTGGAGAGCGCAGCCGAGGCGTTCGGGCGCAAGCGCTCCCTCACCCTCTCCCTTGCGATCGTCCTCTCGGCGCTCTGCCTGTTGCTCGTGTGCCTCTTCGACTTCCGCTTCGGCGAGGTGACGGACGCCATCGCGGAGCGGGGAAGCGCCCTCTTCCCCCTCTTTACCCTCCTTCTGCCTCCCCTCTTGCTCTTGACAAAAAAGGAGAAAACGCATGAACGCGGGTAAATTTTTCAAAACGGTGCCCAAAAAACTGTGGCTGCTGCTGCTTGCCGTCATCCTCTTCTCCTTCTTCTCCAACGACTTCGGGCTCGTGGACATTCAGAAGACCGCCGTCATCCTCGCCGCCGGCATCGACAAAACGGAGCGCGGGTTTGCGGTGACATCGCAGATCGCCGTTCCCAAGGGCACCGACCGCGCGCAGGGGGGCACTTCGAGCGTGAACATCACCACCGAGGGCGCGACCGTCTCCGACTGCATCACCGCCCTCTTCTCCAAGACGGGTTGGGTGCCCAAACTCGTGTTCTGCGACCTCATCGTGCTCGGCGAAGAGGCTGCCCGCGAGGACGCCGTGTCCTACCTCAATTACTTTCTGCGCAACGAATACATGCCCGACAACTGCCTGCTCGCCGTCTGCGAGGGAACGGCGGAGGCGCTGCTTACCTCCGAGAGCGCCATCGACGACGCCTCCTCCCTCGCCATCGAAAAACTCTTCTCGGACGCGGCGGAAAAATCGGGCAAGGTGCTCCCCAATACCTTGAAGGACTTTGCCATCGACTACTACGGCGTGGGAAGCTCGAGCACCCTGCCCTACGTGAAGACCGTCCCCCAACAGGGCGCGGACGCGCAGGGCGGTTCGGGCGGCTCGGGCGGTTCGGGTTCGGGCGGTTCGGGTTCGGGGAACGAACAGCAGATCTATACCGCCGAGGAGACGGCGCTCTTTTCCGGGGGGAAGATGGTGGGAAAACTGCCCGCGGAGCAGACGCTGGCGCTGGCGCTCCTCGAAGGGAAGGTGTTTGCGGGGACCTTTCCCGCCGAGAGCGAGGGAAAGCCCGTCACCCTCACCGTGATGCGCAACGGAGGGGGCGTTTCTCTCGACATGAAGGGAGCGCCCGTGGCGAAGCTTTCGGTGGACGTCACTTGCAGACTGTGTTGCCGCGGGACTTCCGCCCCCATCGAGGACATTTCGTCGGACGCCGTTTCCGAGGAGATCCTGCAAAGCGCGAGCGGCGTGCTTAAAGGGTACCTCGAGGGACTTTGGAAGAGTTTTAAGGACACGGGGTGCGATTTGTTGGAGTTGAAGAAGAGCCTGTACCGCAGTTCGCTGAAAAAATACGGCGAGTGGAAGGACTTTTTGCTCGACGCCGTGCAGCCCGCCATTTCCGCAACCGTCCACTCCATGAAATAGCGTGAGGTGGGGAAAGAGGGGCTCGTCTGTCATTCCGACGACCGAGCGAAGCGAGGGAGGAGTGAATCCCATTGGGCAAACGAACGACCAAAGGGATACACTCGGCTGCGCCTCGGTCGGTATGACAGCGGGGGGATGCGCTGTTCCCAAAATGTCATTCCGAGCTTGTCGAGGAATCTCTACCGCATTTTTTATTGTCATTCCGACGACCGAGCAACGCGAGCCGAAAGGGGGGGACAATAATAAGGTGCCCCCTTCCCTACCCTTCCCCCGCACAGCGGGGGACGGCTTTTTATTGTCATTCCGACGACCGAGCGAAGCGAGGGAGGAGTGAATCCCATTGGGCGTTCATCGACCGTGGGGATACACTCGGCTGCGCCTCGGTATGACAGGATCACCCCCACCCGTCATGGCTGTGCCATGCCACCCTCCCCCTAAAAGGGGTCGGGCATTAGCCTACCCCAACTTGTTGGGGGAGGCTCCCGCGCAGCGGGTGGTGGGGGGTGCTGTCCCTCGCGAAGCGGGGGTGGAACCTTGCATTTTGCCAACAGTTGATAACTGTTGGCGCAAGGCGACATGAGTGAGCGCATTTGCGGCGCGAACGGTGCCCGAACACGGGGTTCTACCCGTGTGAGACGAGTGGCGAGCGAAGCGAGCCGAAAGGGGGCTCCGCATTTTTGCCCCCACCTGTCTCACTGCGTTCGCCACCCGCCCCCATAAATGGGGGCAGGTCATAATAAGGTGCCCCGTTACGGCGGTAGCGCCCGCCGTAACCCCGCCTCGCTACCGGCTCGGCTGTCGCGGCGCAGTTCACAGCGCACCGCGCTGTTGAATAGAATTGCGCCGCTCCACCCCTTGGAGGGGGCATTTCTCAATCACTGCGCGGAGCAGGGTTCCCCTGCGGCAGCGCCCCCCATTTGCCGCACTCTTACGGCTTGTTGTGAAAGCCAAGCGAATGAGAGGATGATTTTGTTGATGCAGGAGGAAGGTTTCCTCGCACGATTGTTTTCCGATGTTCGGGTCGCTGAAAACCATGGGGATACACTCGACTCCGCGCAAGCGCCTCGGTACTTCGCCCTGCGGGCTCGTGCCGCCCTTCGGCAACATAGAACGTGCGGGCGGGGCGGTATGACAGTAAGGAAAACAATCGGGCGAAATTAAATCACTTGCGCGAGCAAAACCACGCTTTTGCGCTGCGCGCCACAATTTGGCAAACCCTTTTGCCTTTTTGTTCGACAACGCGAACAAGAGGAAGACAAAGTTAAGACATAAAGAAGGTTTCCTCACGGAATTTCTTTTCGAAGCCGTAGGCAAGCAAAGAAATTCGTGAATAGAAAAAGCTCTCCATGCACCGCACGGAGAGCCGTTCCTGTGATTCAGTTGTGTCGGGCGGAGCCGCTCGGAACTTCCTTCGCGGCGTAAACTCGACTTATCTCGTGGGAAATTTCCCTTTGCGGCTCTCACTTCCTCCGCACTTGCTTTTGGCAGCCGATCTTTACTTTTCCGCCCCGTTGCAAAACGTGTACATTGGCGTGTCCTCCATTTACCTGATCTTCAAGTACCCGGATTTTTTCATAACGTCTGTACCTCCCGTTATGATGAGTCCCTCGGAGACCTTACCTCCTTGCCGGTCTCCCTGCGAGCGTAAGACTTTTCCGTCCTTTCTTCGTAAGGTTGCTTCCGAACTGTTTAGGCTTTCCTGTCCATTGGAGTAGTTCTCCTTGTTGGAAAGTAACAACTTTTGGTTGTTATTTTCCTCTTTCTGGCTTCATTATAACACAGATCGGGAATTTGTCAAGCGGTTTCGGAAAAATTTTTAAGATTTTTTTTGCGACTCCCCTTTCCGCCGCCCGATCCCCCTTCCTTCGACAAACAAAGACGCAATTTCCCCATCTTCTCCCCCCGCTCCGCAGGTATAATGGAACAAAAACCGTTTTTTCGAGGTGTCCCGATGAAATTCCAACGTCGCAAGCTGCCCCCCTTCTCTCTCAAAACGGCGGGCAAATATTTCGCGCTCTTTGTTGCCATGACCTTTATGAATTTCGCCCTGCCCGAGCGCGAACCCTTTGCCTTCCCCCTCTACTACGCCGCCCTCGGCATGGGCTTCGACCCCCTCCTCATGAGCGCGGGCTACCTTGTCTCCTCCGCCGCCGCGATGAGCGCCTACGCCTCCCTCTCCGCCGCCGTGCAGGCAGCCTTTCTCCTCCTCGTATTCACCCTCTATAAGCGTTTCCGGCGCACTCTCCGCCTCGAACGCCTCCTCTACCTCGCGCTCGCGCAGCTCCCCTTCCTCTTTCTCTTTCCGCACGCGGGGTACGCCCTCTTCCCCTTTTCGCCCCTCCTGCAAAAGACGGTGCTCGCCGCCGCGATGTTCTTCCTCTCCGTGTTCTCGGAGGGGGCGCTCGAATCGCTCTTGAAGCGGGTCTTCCGCTGCCGCCTCTCCGCGGGACAGCTCTCCGAGCTCCTGCTCCTCTGGCTCGTGTTCGGGCTGGGGGTGTGCGGCGCGCTCGGACAGACCGCCTACGCCTGCCTCGCCCTCTCGGTGCTGCTCGTCGGCTGCGTCCTCCTGCGCGGGTCCGCCGCCGTGCCCTTCTCCATCGCCCTCGCCGTGCCCCCCTGCTTTGTGTCGGCGAGCTTCCTCCCCCTCGCCCTCTATGCGGTGTACGCCTGCGCCGCCGTGCTCCTCTCCCCCTACGGGAAGATCGCCTCCGCCCTCGCCTTTCTCCTCACCTACCTCGGCGCCGCCTTCCTGCAAGGGGTGTTTTACGCGGGAGCGCTCGAAAGCGTCCTCTCTCTGCTGCCCTGCGTGCTCGCCGCCGCCGTTGCCCTCTGCTTCCCCGAAAAACTGTACGCGAAGGCGAAAAAGAGCCTCCTCTTTTACCGCGAGAACGCCCTGCCCCGCGTTGCCGTCAACCGCAACCGCCGCGCCGTGGGCGAACGGCTGTACGAAGTTTCCGCCCTCTTCCGCGAGATCGAGGGCGCCTTTCTCGGCGACCTGCCCGAGGACAACTCGGTGCCCTTCATCCGCGAAAAACTCAAAAGCACCCTCTGCCGCGACTGCCCCAGCCGCTTCCGCTGCGAGGAGGGAAATGTGGCGGAGGGGCTGGATAAACTCATTGCCATCGGCTATTCCAAGGGGCAGGTGAGCCTCGTAGACCTGCCCGAGAGCGTGGGCGCACGCTGCGGGAATGCCGCGGGACTGCTCTTTGCCTGCAACAAACTCCTCGCAAGTTACCGCGCCGCCGCCCGCGAGATGCAGAGCGCCCGCGAAGGACGCCGCCTCCTCGCCGAACAGGCGCACGGCGTGAGCGAGATCCTGCGGGATATGGCGCTCGAACAGAGCGAGGAGTACTCCTTCTCGGAGGGAGAGAGCAAACTCACCCGCGCACTCGCCCAACACGGCATGATGAGTTCGGAGATCTTCGTGTACGGCGAGGGAGATTCGCTCACCGTCTCCATGACCCTCTCCCCCGACGTGAACGCGGGGACCCTCTGCGCCGTGGCGGGACAGGTGCTCGACGTCCCCCTCGCGCTGACCGAAAAAATTCCCCTCGCCGAGGGGAGAGCGTGCTTTATTCTGAAGAGAAAGCCCTGCTACGACGCGGCGTTCGGGGTGGCGTGCCGACCCAAACAGGGGGAGAGCGCCTGCGGCGACGCCTATTCCATCCTGCGCATCGACGAGCGGCGTTTCCTCATCGCCCTCTCCGACGGCATGGGCAGCGGGGAGAACGCGCGCGACGTCTCCGACCGCACCCTCACCCTCCTCGAGAGCTTTTACAAGGCGAAGATGCCCTCCGACACCGTGCTTGCGACCGTGAACCGACTCATCGCCTATCCGCCCGAGGAGACCTTTACCTGCCTCGACCTCGCCGCCGTGGACCTCGACACGGGAGAGGCGGACATCGTGAAGATCGGCTCGCCCATCGGGTTTCTGCTGTCCGGGGAGGAACTTCGGGTGCTTGAAGGGAGTTCTCTGCCCATGGGGATGCTCGACGCCGTACACCCCGCCACGATGCGGGCGCGGATGGGAGAAAATGACTTTTTGCTCTTTATGAGCGACGGCGTAACGGCGGCATTCGGCTCCTCGGCGGAGTTGTTCGGCTATTTGAGCGGGCTGCGGCATGTCAATCCGCAATCGCTCGCCGAGGAAATTTTGCAAAATGCGCTCTCCCGTTACCGCGGCGCCGCCGCCGACGACATGACCGTCCTCGCCGTAAAGTTGCTGAAAAGCGCATAGGTGGAGGGACGCAATTGAGCGGAGGCGCCCCGCTTCCAAAATGTCATGTTGAGCGGAGGCGTTAGCCGTAGTCGAAACATCGCCTTGGTTTTATCAATAAGGCGACCCTTCGACTTCGCTACTTCGTCGCTTACGCTCCTCGTGCCGCGCTTAGAGAATCAGAACAGCGCGCGGGGCAGGGTGACAATTCTTAAAATGTCATGTCGCCCCGCGCTATTCTAAAAAGTTGTCATGTCGAGCGTTAGTCGAGACATCTCTACCTTAGTGTTAAAATATTGTAGAGATTTCTCGATTCCGCTTCGCTTCACTACTTCGTCGCTGGCGCTCCTCGTGCCGCCCTTCGACAACATAGAACGTGCGGGCGGGGCGGAATGACAGTAAAATAAGGTGCCCCCTTTCGGCTCACTGCGTTCGCCACTTCCCCCCAAACAAGTTGGGGGGCAGCGAGGAAGGCGCCTCCTCAGGAGAAGCTGTCACCGCAGGTGACTGAGGTGGTGATGATTCGGAAGCAAAGGAATATAAAAAAATCGGAGGGGGACTCCGATGGTTATTATAAATTTATACACAGTATAATAAATAATTATACTCTTTTCCCTTGACATCCCCCCGGTGGGGGTGTATAATAAATGAAACCTGCTCATCCTCACTGTGGGTAGCCGTGCGTCTTTCGGGGCGCGCGGCTTATTCTTTCAACCGATTTTTTCAGCTTGTTTTTTCGGCTTGTTTTTTCGGCATTTTCTTTCGACCGTCCCCTATTCGACGATCTTCTGCCGGTTGTTGCGGAAACCGTACTTCCCGGGCGCGTCCCATAGCTCGCTGCTGCCGAAATAAAGCACCTTCTTGCGCTGACGGTCGATCTGCACGGAGAGCTTTTGCAGCAACGTTTGGTCCCAATGCCATTCGAGCGCCCTATCGAGCAGATATTCCGCATTGCGGACGTTGCGCGCACGCAGATCAAAGCCATCCGGCACGAGGTAGGCTTCCCGAGGGGCGGGACCCCCAAACCGCGCCTCCAAGGGCACCGCCAGCGTGTAACTGTTCTTGGCGTAATAGTAGTTCCAGTCCATGTTGCGCTCGGTGAGGCGGCTGAAATGCGCGGTCGCCTGATGGGGAAGCACCGCGCTCCCCTCCCGCACCGCAAGCGTCTCCCGCATTTCGAGACAGCTGAGCGGCTGGATGCCGTCCGAGAAATACCCGCCGCTGGTAGGGTCGAGCATGCACCAACGGCGCATCCTCCCGTCGTAGACCTCGGTGACGATGTGATCGTCGAGGTCGTAGGGGGAATTGGGGAACAGCTTCACCCGCCGCGCGTAGATGCCGAGCGCCAAACAGCACTCTTCGAGGATCTTCGCCTTGCTCCCGCAATCGAGCCCGCGGTCCTTCCGCCCGTAGGCGTAAGAAAGAAGCGCGAGCGAGTGGAAAGGCATTTCCTCCCCGGACATCCTGAGCGAGAAACCGCTCTCGTGCCCCACGTTGGCGGCGATCCAGCGGCACAGCCGCAGCCCCCTCTTGAATTCGCCGCCCGTCCCCGCGATCTCCTCCAAAGGATAGCGGGCGCACAGCGTGGCATATTCGGGACAGCCGAAACGATAGTCCACCCACGATTCCGACCCTTCGGCAAGCGGAGGCGCGGTGCACAGTATCCCGCAATAAATTCCGTAAAGTCTCGTATCGACTTCCGACCGCTCTTGTTTTGTCATGGCGTCCTCCGCAAAAAAATCGTACGCACCCGCGGGGCGCTTTTTTTATTCTTCCATGAGGATCTGGCAACTCGCCATGGTGACGAGCGCCGCCTCATGCTTTTCGGGCGTCACCCCCGCGCAGGCGGACGGGACGACGCGCACTTCCGCCTCGGGCAGCGCCGCCTTGACGAGCAGGGCGTTGCTGACGACGCAGATGTCCGTGCACACCCCGCAGAGGGTAATGTCTTCATACCCCCCTTCCCTGACGTAGGAGAGAAGGTCGAGACTGCCGAATGCGGGTTTTTCGAAGATCTTCGCCCCGGGGCGGTACACTTCGGGCAGGATCTCCCAGCCCTCCGTCCCCTTGACGCAGTGGGGAACGGGCAGAAAGCGCCCCTCCCGCGTGTTGAGATAGGTTTGGGAGTGGGTATCGGCGGTGTAGACGACTTCCTCCGCCGCCCGCACCAATTCCGCCACGCGGGGCACGATCGCCCGCGCTTCGGGAGTGCCGAGCGCGCCCGTGACGAAATCGCGCTGCATATCCACAACGATGAGCAATTTTTTCATAGATATTTTTTGAGCTCCTTGATCACGAGGTCGGCGATGTAGCGGCAGCCGCGATGGGTGGGATGCACGCCGTCCACCGAGAATTGGGCGGGATCGATGTCCTGCGTGAGCCCGTTGAAAATTTCGTCGAGCGGGATGAGGGTGAGCTGCTTCTGCGCGGCGATCTCGGAGATGATGGCGTTGAAGCGGGCGAGATAGGGACGCAGGCGGGGCTTATCCCCCATGTTCAGCACAAAGGGTTGGAGGAGGAAGAGCTTTGCGCCCGTGCCCGCGATCTCCTCCGTGAGGCGGGTGTAGTTCTCGGTGAATTGCGCGGGCGTGACCTCCTTCCCGAAGAGGAAGCGGTGCCACACGTCGTTGACGCCCACTTGCAGGGCGACGACGTCGGGATGCTCGTCGAGGACGTCCGTCTGAACGCGGGCGAGGAGCTCGGCGGTGCGGTCTCCCCCCACGCCGCGGTTGAGGATCTCGAAGGGAACCTCGGGATAGAGCAGCCGCAGCTTGCCCGCCGCGATCTTCACATAGCCCACGCCGAGGTCGGCGGGGTCGAGCAGGTTGCGGTTGGACTCGGTGATGGAGTCTCCGAAAAATACGATCTTCATATGATTTTCCCCCCTGTAAAAGGCTATGCGCCGTATTTGTCATGATACATTTTGAGGCACTTTTCGATGATCTCGATCGCTTCGTCGCGATGGGCGATCTCCTTGACCGTCGTCTTTTTGTGTTCGAGAGTCTTGTAAACTTCGAAGAAGTGCATCATTTCGTCAAAGACGTGCTTGGGCAGTTCTTTGATGTCGTAATAGTCGTTATAGGTCGGGTCCTTGTGCGGGATGGCGATGATCTTCTCGTCGAGAGAGCCGCTGTCGATCATCTTGATGACCCCGATGGGATAGCACGAGACGAGGGTCATGGGATAGATGGTCTCCCCCGAGAGGACGAGCACGTCCAACGGGTCGCCGTCCTCGGCGAGGGTGCGCGGGATGAAACCGTAGTTGGAGGGATACACCGTGGAGGTGTAGAGAACGCGGTCGAGCCGCAGAAGCCCCGTTTCTTTGTCGAGTTCGTACTTTGCTTTGCAGCCCTTGGGGATCTCGATGAGCGCCTCGAAGGACTTGGGAGCGATGCGCGCGGGGTCGATGTCATGCCAAATATTCATAGGTATCTCCTTTTGGGCAACATTTTACCATATTTTTTGAATGCCTGCAATACTCCGCGGGAATTTTTTTTGTTTTTTTTGATTTTCGGGCGGAATATACTTTGACATTCCCGAAATTTTATGATATGATGGGAAATACGGAAAAGCCGTGCGCCGGGCAAATGTTTTTGACAAGCCTACCTTTTTTCGGGGTGGAGTAAGGCATACCCCTTTCTAAGGGGGAGGCTCCCGCGTAGCGGGTGGTGGGGGTTGTTCCCCAAAATCACTGCGCGTTGGAAAATCGCCATTTTCCATAAGCGCACAACATTTGCCGCACACTTACGGCTTAGTGTTAAAGCCGAGCGAATGAGAGAGTAACTCTGTTGATGTAGGAAGAAGGTTTCCTCGCACGATTGTTTTCCGATGTTCGGGTCGCTGAAAACCAAGGGGATACACTCGACTCCGCG
>CANQRP010000028.1 GCA_947626305.1 uncultured Clostridia bacterium
TCCGCGCGGATGGCGCGCTCCTCCGTCTCGCTGCCGTAGAGATAGAGGGTGATGTCGTCGCTCACATGGGGAATGCTCTCGTCGCCGTTGCTGTCGGCATTGTACAGGATGTGATAGTTTGTGACGACGTAGGCGTCCCCCGCGTTCTTGTCGAGGTCGAGGATGACGCCCGAGCCGATGCTGTAATAGACGCCGCCGCCCGAGGAGTACCGCGTGGGCGCGAAACCCGCGTACACTTCCACGGCGGAAAGGAGGGTGGAGTTGACGGCAAACGAATCGTCCGCCGAGTAGCCGATCTCCCGAAGGAATTGGACAAAACTGCCCGTGTACCCGTCCGCGCGCGCCTCTTCGTACATGACGCGCGCCTGCGATTTGCTCCCGTTCTGGGAGAGGGTAATGTTGGTGTTCTCTTCCCGGACCGCCACCTCATAGGGATTGCTGCCGAGGGCGGAACAGCCCGCAAGAGAGCACAGGAGCGCGCCCGCGAACAGGGACAGCGCGAAGATCGAAGTTTTTTTCATGGTTTCACCTCTGTGATACAGAGTTTATTATACGCGCAATTCTGTTGGTTTGTCAACATTCGTGTGAAAATTTTGTGATTTTCGGGTTTTTTCGGACTGCCGGAAGGCGAAAAGTAAGAAGGGCGACCGAAGCCGTCCTTCCCTTTCCGACCGTTACAGGTCGTCCGCATCCTGAATGGGTACCTCGCATGCGCCGTCGGTGCAAATGCCCGTGTAGCTGCCGAGGCTGTCCTCTTTCGAACGCATTTTTGCGCCTTTTTCGAGCGCCTTTTTTTTGCCGCTCATTCTTTTAGCCGCAGTTCTTCGTGCCCGAACTCTTTTTGCAGCCGCAACCGCCCTTGCCCGTGGTCTTGTTCTGCGTTTCGGTCTGCTTGTTGCTTGCATTCCGCGTGTTCGAACTCTCTTGCTTGTTCTTCATAGATTCTCCTTTTTGAAAGGAAGATGAAGTTCCACTTCACCCTGGGACGCGCCGCAAAGAGGGCAGATGTTCCATGCCTCTTTGGAGGTGTGCATATAGCCGCATTCGCCGCAGATCCACAACATCGGTCGTTCCTGCTTGTAGAGGGAGCCGTCCTTGAACGCCTCGTAGAGGTATTCGAAGATGATCCGATGATTTTGCTCCACCTTCGCTACCTGTTCGAATTTGAGCGCGAGTTGCGCAAACCCCTCTTCCCTCGCGATTTTTGCGAATTCGGGATAGAGCACTTCGGCTTCATCCTGCTCGTCGATCGCCGCAAAGTGTAAGTTTTCTTCGAGCGTTCCCGCATGAAAGGGAAAGCTCGCGTCAATATGGATATTGTCCCGGCTCCCCGCATATTGCTGGATCGCCTCAAAGAAAACCTTCGCGTGATTGGTCTCGTTCTTCGCAATCGTGCGAACGGTGTCCGCAAGAACTTCGTAGCCTTGCTTCATCGCGGCTTTTACCGTGAGTTGGTACCGCATCCCCGCCTGACATTCTCCCGCAAATCCTCTTGCCAAGTTGAGATATGTCCGCGTTTCGGTGAATTCCATGTTCGTCCTCCCTTCGCCATTATTGTGGGCAGGAAGCGGCGCGGATATACTTGCGGACGGGTGGAAATTTTTAGAGAAACGCCGCGCCCGCCGAACACTTCGGCGGGCGCGGCAAATACGGCGGAATACGACGGCTCCACGCGAGGGGGATGCGTTTTTGCTTCCCACCCGTTCTTTTTCTTTATTGCCGTTTCGGATTGTCCGTTATTTCCAAAAGGTAGTCAACAGAAACATTAAAATATCGGGCTAATGCGATAAGCGTTTTATAATCCGCTTCCCGCTCTCCCGTTTCATACCGTGAAATGCTGTTTTGATTAAGGGAAAGGTCCATTGCAAGTTTTAATTGCGAAATGCCCGCTTTTTCCCGTAATTCCCGTAGCCGCTTCATCGACTTTACGATTTTCTTATTTTCTTTGATTTTTTTCTTGACAATATCATACCATTACGGTATAATAAAAATATCCCATATTGGGATATATTATCCGAATATGGAAAATGTGTTTTTTAATAAATTAAGGAGCGATACAAATGAATTTAGTGGAAGGTGTTAAAAAATTCTTAAAAACCAATTTCAATTTAGACCTCGACAAGAAAAAGCGGCAAGAAGAATATGAAGCGAAATATGCCTCAAAGAGCCTCGATGATCTTGCGAAGTCGCTGGAAGAAAAATGGAAAATTCAATCAAAGGAGGAACTTGATTACCTCTATGTACTCTACGGACGGAAGCTGTTCAGCTCCCCCAAAAGTGCCGGCGGTTTTGATATCCCCGAAGAAAAATTAAAAAATATGAGTTGGGGCTTCAAAGAATGGGTCGGTGAAGGCGGCGCTTGCTATCATTATGACGAAAACGGCGCCATCGTCTCGATCAACCGCAAGCTATTGTTCGCCGCAAACTACATGCGTGTGAATCCCGGTCATTACCCGCCCGTTTCTACACTGTTTGGCGCAGATTATATAGAAAATTTAACGGACGAAGACATCATGAACGAACATCACCCCGTCTATAATCCTTGGATATACGAAACCAACGAACAAGAAGGTAGTGCGTTTACAAGAGCGAAAGCAAATGTTGTTCTTATGATGAACGACCCCGATTGCTTGGAACGATACGGCATGTTTCGGCGCAAAAACGGGGTCGTGACCGATGAATATGTTACAATAGATGATTTTCTTGAAATCAAAACAAACCAGCAATTGGGCGATTTCTTGGATTATATCCAAACGAGAGACCCCGAAGAAACTGAGCAAGAAAGCCGGATCCGACAAAAACAAGAGGAAAGACAGCGCGAGGAAAGTGAAAGAATCGCGGAGTTAGACGCTCGGATACGGGCAAAAGAAGCGCAACGGGAAGAAGAAAGGAAAAAACAACAAGAGGAAAAGTGGGAAAAAGAGAAAGAGCACTTTCAAACCATGCGCCAATGCCATAGCTGTGCTTCTTACGCACATTGTCAAATGGTCGGGAAAAGACCGAACTGTTCTGCTTATCGTCCGAAATAATTCGAATATCGCAATTTTTCAAAGCGTCCTTTGAAAGACTCTTTACACGGAAACATAAAAATAATTGATAACGGCGGCGTGCAAACTATCGCACGCCGCCTTAAACTATACTTTATGCCGAATTGTGTCATACCGCCCCGTGTGCATGTTCTTCCCATTGTCATACCGAGTGGAGCGAGTGTATCCCCTTGGTCTTTGTATCTTCGGGGGGATTCACTCCTCCCTCGCAGGCTCGGTCGTCGGAATGACAGGTGTGGTAGCTCGATATGCTCCCGCCCCGCCCTCGCTTTACGCGAGGGCGGGGCGGGAAGAACGCTCTTTACAACTTTACCTTCAAGCGGTCCCGCTTGAATGCACAGACGAGAATACATCCTCCCACGCCCAACAAAATGACGAGAAGGGCGATCGGTGCGGCAAGAGGGAAATAATCTTCGTTGAAACTGCCGATCAGCTCGAATCCGTCCCCGTATTTCACGATGCGGATCTCCCGCGGCACGGAGTCCCCCCGCCAATCGGTTGCCGCGATCCACTTCTTCATGTTCCTCGCGTTAAATCGGGCGTTGTATGCCGAAAAGGTCCGATCCTCCGAATAAAAACGGTAGACCGTGAGCTCGGAGATCGCCGCCTCCGAGTCCATCACGGTAAACGGCTCGTCGCGGTAGATCGTGCAGCTCTCCATACCGTCGCGGAAGATGCACGAAAATCCGTCCCCGAGGTCGCAGCGCTCCCACTCTTTTGCGGTCTTCGCGACTTCGGAGAGCGGCAGGACATACTCGCGCAACACCGCCGTATACGACCCGTCCGGGCGGTCTTCCCGCTCCTTTACCGAAAGGGTCTCCAAATACTCCGTCAGCCCCGCAGCGTCGCCCCTGAAATAGACCGCGCGCGATTCGGGTTTCCAAAAGGCGAACACGGTAAAGACCGTTGCGCCGAGCAGGACGGGGATGAGGCAGAAGAGCGCGCATTTTTTGTACCGCTTCCGATTGCGGACGCGGAGCGACGCCGCCTCTTCCCCTCCGTATTTTTTGACAGCCGAACGAGAGAGCAGGCTCCCCGAAAGCAGCAATGCGACAGCCGCCGCAAGAGACGCCGCAAGCAGGAGCGGGATGGGATGATTCGTCCCCGCAAAGAGGATGACGAGGGAAAATACGGCGAATCCGCAGGGCAGAAGCGCGGAAAGACACAGCGCAAAGGAGAGTTTGCGGCGGAGCAGAATGAGATAGGCGCCGTAGGACGGGAGTTCTTCGTCGGCGGAGACCTCCGCGCTCCGCCAAAAGGCGAACAGACAGGAGAGGGAGACGGCGGCGAGCGTCAACCCCGCGAAGAGGAGCAGGAGCCACCAGGCAAAGCCCGTCCAAACGACCGTGACGAGTTCGAAAAACAGCCCGAGGAAGAAAAACAGGAGCCCGAGCGCAAAAAGCCCGGCAAAAACGTACGCCTGCGCCGAGAACCTGGCGAGTTTGCGCTTTAAGAGCTTTGTCTCCGCTTTTTCGGACAGTCCGGACGTCTGCGCGCCGTCGGCTGCCTGTTTGCGCTCGCCCGCCAAAATTTCGTCCGCCGTGACCCCGTAGAGCTCCGCAAGGGCGGGAAGAAGGAGAATGTCGGGAAGGGCGCTGTCGCATTCCCAAGAAGAGACTGTGCGATTGGAGACGGAAAGTCGGTCCGCGACTTCCTGTTGGGTAAAGCCGTTCGCCTTCCGAAGCGCCGCCAAAAATGCGCCGATACTCTTTTTCGCCATGATACGATCTCCTTTTTTTCTTTCATTCTAACCGATGCGGAGCCGAAAATCAAGGAGAACGGGTTGGAATTTCTCCACCGTCGGTGGAGTTCCCCCCGAAAAGCGCCGCACCGCCTACGGTTTTCTTTTCGAAGCGAAGCGAGCAAAGAAATCAACGAATGTTCGCTCTGCGGTGCGAAGTTGCGAGCAAGGCGAGGAGCGCGAGGCTTTTCGACGGAGTGTACTATTTGGTACATGACCGAGAAAAACGCAGCGCGACAAAGCATGGCGAAGCAAATTCACAGCGCGAAATTTTTACTCTGCGAATTGGGCGTTATACAACTCATAATAAAACCCGCGGCGGGAGAGCAACTCTTCGTGCGTGCCCTGCTCGATGATCTTGCCCGCCTTCATCACCAAAATCAGATCCGCATTCCGTATGGTGGAGAGCCGATGCGCCACGATAAAACAGGTCCGCCCCTCCATGAGCGTTTGAAAGGCGTCCTGCACCTTCGATTCGGTGCGCGTATCGATGTTGCTCGTCGCCTCGTCTAAAATGAGCATGGGCGGACGGCAGAGCATGACGCGGGCAATGCACAAAAGTTGCTTCTGCCCCTGCGAAAGATTTCCGTCGTCGCCGATGACCGTACGGTACCCCTCGGGAAGCCGCATGATGAAGTTATGGCAATGCGCCGCCTTTGCCGCGGCGATCATCTCCTCTTCCGTCGCTTCGGGGTTGCCCATGCACAGATTTTCGCGCACCGTTGCCTCTTTCAGCCACGTCTCCTGCAACACCATGCCGTAATTTTCCCGCAGAGACCGCCGCGTGACGGCGCGCACATCCTTGCCGTCTACCGTCACCTTGCCGCCGTTTACGTCGTAAAAACGCATCAAAAGATTGATGAGCGTCGTCTTGCCGCAGCCGGTGGGACCGACGATCGCCACCCGCTTGCCCGCGGGAGCGCAGACATTCAGATCTTCGATGAGCGGTTGCTCGGGCGTATAGGAGAACGCGACCTCTTCGAGCTTCACTTCCCCCTTCGCCCTGCCCAAAGTTTCGTTGCCCGCATCGGAGGGTTCCGCCTCCTCCCCGATGAGCGCAAACAGCCGCGCAGCGCAGGCGAACGCGTTCTGGAATTCGGTGACGACTTCGGAAATTTCGTTGAACGGCTTGGTATATTGGGTGGAATAATAGAGCACGGAGGAAAGATTGCCCACGGTGAACGCGGCAGCCGTGCCCGCCGTTGCGAGGACGAGCAGCGCGCCCACGAGGGCGACGAGGGCGTATACCACGGCGTTGACAAAGCGGGTGGCGGGGTTGGTCGTCGAGGAGAAGAACACCGCCTTTAAACTGCATTTGCGGTAGCGTTCGTTGAGCTCGCGGAACACTTCCTCGTTCTCCTCTTCGTGGCAGAATGCCTTTACCACTTTGAGGTTTCCGATCATCTCGTCGATGAACGCCGTCTGCTCGGCGCGCACTTCGCTCTGCTTTTTGAACATGGAATAGGTGCGCGAAGAGATGAATTTCGCCGTGAGAAGGGACAGCGGGGTGACGAAGAGCACGACGAGGGCGACTTCCCAACGCATCAAAAAGAGAATGACGAGCACCCCCAAAATGGTGGCTATCCCCGTGAAGAATTGGTTGAAGCCGAGAAGCAACCCGTCCGAAAACTGTTCCGCATCCGAGATGACGACGCTCGCCGTTTCGCCGTACGCCCTGCCGTCGAGATATTTCAGGGGAAGGATCTGAAGTTTGCGGAAGGCGTCCGTGCGGATGTCCGCGAGCACATGGTAGGCGACGCGGTTGCTCAGAACGCTCAGCAGCCACTGCGTGAGCGCCGTGACCGCGATGCACCCGCCGATGACGGCGAAAATGCGGAACAGCCCCGCAAAATCGACGTTCCCCTCTCCCGCGATGCGGTCGATTCCCACGCCCGCGAGATAGGGCACGGCGAGGGTAGCCGCGACGTTGACAAGGGAGAGAAGGACGGTGAGCGCGAGCAAACCGCCATACGGTTTGAGATATTGCAGGATCCCGCGGAAGGTGTTCTTTTTCATCGCTCCTCCTCCCGTACCTGCGAACGGTAGATCTCGCGGTATACCTCGCAACTTTGCAGAAGCTCTTCGTGCGTGCCCTGCCCCACTGGTCTTCCGTCGTCGAGCACCAGAATTTTATCGGCGTGCATGAGGGACGTCACCCGCTGAGAGACGAGAAAGACCGTACACCCGAGCGACCCGACGGCATGGCGGAGCGCCCGCTCCGTTGCATAGTCGAGCGCGGAAGCGGCGTCGTCCAAAATGAGGATCTCGGGCTCTTTGACGAGCGCGCGGGCAATGGTGAGCCGCTGGCGCTGCCCGCCCGAGAGATTTTTGCCGTCCTGCGCGATCTCTCCGTCCAACCCGCCCTTGGCGGCAAGGACATCCTCCGCCTGCGCAAGGGCGACTGCGCGGCAGAGCGCCGCGTCGTCCGCGTGCGGGTTCCCCCATAACAGATTGGAGCGGACGGTGCCCTTGAAGAGGACCGCGCGTTGCGGCACGGTGCCGATCCGCTTGCGGAGCGCCTCGGCGGGGATCGCTTTGACGTTTTCTCCGAAAATTTCCACCTCGCCCTCCGTGCTTTCGTAAAAGCGGGGAATGAGGTTGACGAGCGTGCTCTTCCCGGAGCCGGTGCCGCCCAAAATGCCCACCGTCTCTCCCCGCTGCACGGTAAGATCCACCCCGTCGAGCACTTTTCCGCCGCCCGCATAGGAAAACGAGACGTTTTTGAAGGAGACGGCGGGATGGGACGCTCCCTCCGCCGCGGGGAAAGAAGCGGAGACGGAAGGCTCCCCCTCCGTATCGAGCACGGAGCCGATGCGCTTCTGACAGGAGATCGCCTTCGTGATCGTCACGATGAGATTGGCGAGTTTTACGAGCTCCACCAAGATCTGCGCGAGGTAGCCGTAGAGCGCGATGACGTCGCCCTGCGAGAGCGTGCCGCCGTCGACATGCAGCGCGCCGACATAGAGGAGCACGATGAGCGCGAGGTTGACGAGGACATAGGTGAGCGGGTTCGAAAGCGCCGCCACGGCGCCCGCAAGTTTCTGCGACCGCTTTAACGCCCGCTCCCGTTCCTCGAATTCCCGCTCTTCGCTCTCCTCCAACGAGAACGCGCGGATGACCCGCACGCCCGCTAAATTTTCCCGCGTGGAGAGATACACCTTTTCGAGCCGTTCCTGCACCTTTTTGAAGAGAGGCAGACAGACGCCCATGACCAAGTAGACGGCGGCGGCGAGCAGCGGGATGAGCCCCGCAAACACCAGCCCCGCGCCGCGGTCGAGGAAAAACGCCATTGCCATGGCGCCGAATACGATGAACGGAGAGCGCAAAAACAGACGGAGCGTCATGTTGACCCCCGTCTGCACCTGAACGACATCGCTCGTCATGCGCGTGATCATGCGCGAAGTGCCCATCTTGTCGATCTGCGCATACGAAAACGATTGCAATTTGCAAAAGAGCCGCTCCCTGAGCTCCGCCGCCGTGCCCACCGCCGCCTTCGCGGCAAAATATTGCGCCGTGAGCGCAAAGAAGAGCCCGAGCGCACCGAAGGCGACGAGCACGAGGCAGGCGCGCAACAGATAACCCCTGTCCGCATTCGCGAGCCCTGTGTTGACGATCGCCGCCACGACGAGGGGGACCGTGAGCTCCATGCACGCTTCGAGCAGTTTGAAAAAGGGGGCGAGGATCGCCTCCTTACGATAGGATCTCAAACAACGGAACAGATGCTTCAAGAGAGACCTCAGACAAGAAACAGATAGACGTAGTAGCCGACAAAGCAGGCGAGCATGACGCAGCCCGCGATCTTGCCGAGTTTATGCCCTTTGAAGAGGGCGAGCGCGTACAGCAGCACCGCCGCGCCGAGCGCCACGCAGGCGTCGATGAGGTTGCTCGCCGCGCCCGCGGTCGTGAAGGTAAGGGGGCAGAAGAGCGCCGCCGCCCCCGCCACCAAAAAGATGTTGAAGATGTTGGAGCCGATGATGTTGCCGACCGCGATGTCCGTCTCCCCCTTGATCGCCGCCACCACCGAGGTGACGAGTTCGGGAAGAGAGGTGCCGATGGCTACCACGGTGAGCCCGATGATGCGCTCCGGAACGCCGAAGAAATTCGCGATGTACTTTGCGGCGTCCACCAAGAGCGTGCCGCCGCCCACCACCATGCCGAGTCCGACGAGAGAAAGGAGGATCAAAAACCATGTTTTTTGCTCCATTTTCTCAAACCAAAGCGCGATCGCGCCCTTTTTCTTTTGCGGTTTTTCTTCGGGCTCCCCCATGGGAACGCTCTTTTCGAGCGCCTTCGTCTTTTTTTGTTCCTTCAAAGCGCCCCGTACAAGCACGACCATGTAGACGGCAAAGACCGCAAGAAAGATCAGCCCGTCCCACCATTGCAGGGCGTTCCCCCAAATGCCGAGCCCGATCAGAAGCACGCTCGCGAGCAGCAGAACGGGCAGATCGAGCACGAGAGAATTCCGCTGCACCGGCAATGTGTGAAAGAGCGCCGCCATGCCCAAAATGAGCAGGATGTTGCAGATATTGCTCCCCACGACGTTGCCGATGGAAATATCGGTGGATTTTTGGATGGCGGATGTGACGGACACGCAAAGTTCGGGAGCGCTCGTTCCGAAAGCGACGATGGTGAGCCCGATGACGAGCGTGGGGATCTTGCACTTTGCGGCAATGCCCGCGCTTCCGTCCACAAACCAATCGGCGCCCTTCACAAGGAGCGCGAAGCCGAGTACCAACAGAAAAATTTGCAAAATAAGCATTCCCATACCCAAAGACCTCGAAAAAAGGGATGCCGAAAGTCTTGTCATTCTTACGAACCGCCGTGACACGGGCATTTGCCCGGGGTATGTTGCCGCGGCGCGGGGACTACTCCCTCCCGACAGTAAAACAGTAACACTTGTGCGAAAAAATGTCAAGCGTTTTTCGGAGATCCGCCCCGCGGCGGCGCTTACCGCACCAAACCGTAAATTCCGCGGATCCGATTCATGGGGACGGGCGCACACTGCGCGTCCGCCTGCTCCGTTTTGAGCACCACCCCTTCCCGCGGGAGATCCCCCTTGCCGAAGGGGACGCTGACCCGCGCGCCCGCCTCGATCGCGGACGTGGGCGAGAGATACCAGTAGGGGGTGCCGTCTATCTCCACTTTTACAAAAGTATATTTGAAATTGTCGCGGATGACTCCGCCGCTCAACGAATGGATCATTCTTCCTCCTTAAAACATGGGGGCGAACACTTTGGCAAGTTCGCAGATCCCCCGCCAAACGACGCTCCGCTTGGCGTCTTCCTCCGTCTGCAACCGCGATTCGCCGAAGGTCCGCAAATAGTCCTCTTTGAGCTCGCGGTTCGCGCTCGTCTTGTACATGAGCACGGCGTCTTCGAAGTGGTGCAGAAGGGAACGGTAATCGAGATTGATGGTGCCGACGACGGCGATCTCGTCGTCGCAGAGAAAGCTCTTGGCGTGCAGAAACCCGGGGGTGTATTCGTAAATTTTCACTCCGCCCCGGATGAGCGCCATGTAGTTGGAACGGGTCAGCGCAAAGGGGATCTTTTTATCGGGGATATGGGGGGTGACGATGCGGACGTCCACCCCGCGCGCACTCGCGGACAGCATGGCGGCGCGCATGCGGTAATCGATGATGAGATAGGGCGTCATAATCCACACATAGCGCTTCGCCTGCGACAGAATGCCGATGTAGACGTCCTCCGCGAGATGTCTGCCGTAGAGCGGACGGGGTCCGTCGCCGTAGGGCTGCACGATCCCCTCGCCCTCAAACGTTTCGTACGTTTGGGGGAGATAGGGAGAAAAGTCCTCCGCCTGCTTGGTCGCGAGGTTGTAAAGGCGCAAAAACATGAGGATGAGCCCCTTGACGCCCTCCCCTTCGAGCCGCACCGCCGTATCCTTCCAGACGCCGAAGGGCTGCTCGACATTGATATACTCGTCCGCCAGATTGATGCCGCCCGTGTAACCCACTTTGCCGTCTATCACGGCGATCTTGCGGTGGTCGCGGTTGTTGTGCAGATTGGTGACGACGGGGACGAGCGGGTTGAATTTGACGCAGGCGATGCCCGCCTTCCGCAATTCTTTGTAGTACCCCGCGCGCACTTTGCCCATGCAGCCGATGTCGTCGTACATGACCCGCACTTCTACCCCCTCTTTCGCCTTCTCTTTGAGCAGATCGAGCACGGTGTACCACATTTTGCCCCGCGCGAGGATAAAGTATTCGAGAAAGATGTATTCCTTCGCCTCGGCAAGATCCTCCAAAAGGCGGGTGTAGAAGGGTTCGCCGGAGGGAAAATACTCCGTTTTGGTGTTCGAATAGGCTACGGCGTTGGCATTGCCGAGATAGAGCTCCTCCGAAAGGGGCGCCCACCGCCCCATCCTGCCCGCAAGCGCCCCCTTGGAAAAGGAGCGGTGGGCGAACGGACGGGAACGTTCGTTGAGAAGGGCGTACCGCTTGCGCTGCCGCTTCGACGGGCGGTTGTAGGAAAACACGATGTAGATCGCCACGCCGAAGACGTTGAGCACGACGACGCACAAAAGCCACGGAAGTTTTGTTTCGGGGAGCATGTCGCGGTTGACGACGCTGAGCGCCGTGATGAGCACGACCACCCACTGCGCCACCCAGAAGAGGAGATGCACATAGGGCGAGGCGGCGGGAAAGTACGCCGCGAGCGTCTCTTCCGCCAGATAAAATGCGAAGATCACGATGAGCGCGTTGACCGCAAAGGTCAGAATGATCGTCATCGCGATGATGAAAAACCGACTGAAAATGATCTTGAAATATCGCTTCACGTTTGACTCCTTTCGTAAAAATAACAGCCGCAGGGGAGCAGGGTACGGACGGCGCCCGCAAGGGAGAGCTCCTTTCGGGTGTGCAGGCGCACGAGCCCGCCCAAGCGTTCGAACGCCGCGGCGGAAATATTCTCGGCGGGAATGCCGCACAGGTCGAGTTCTTCGAGCCCGCCGCAGCCCGCAAACGCGTCGGGGGCGATGACGCCGCCCGTGAGCTTGACCCGTTTGAGCGTTTCGGGCAGTTTCCCGCCGAATGCCCACAGCAACCTGCCGTCGAATGCGCTCCCCGCGCTCTTCGGCGCGTTCCCCGCGAAGGGCAGCTCGGCGGAGCGAAGCGCAGTGCAGGGTGCGAGCGCCCCTTTGTCACAAAAGTCGTACGTCGCTTTCAGTTCGGTCGTCTGCGGCAGCGCCGCGACCAACCGTCGACCGCCCGCCGTTTGCAGACAGACCGCATCCCCTTCGACAACATAGGGCGCCTGCGCCGTGACGGAGTTCACCGCCGTGCCGCACAGCGCCGCCGCCTCCAACTGCGCCCCCGCATGCAACAAAAGCGCCGTAGCCCCCGACGTGCGGAGCTGCTCCGAGGAGATCGGGCCGTCGAGCAGCGCCACCCGTTCGAATGCCTCACGCGCCGTGCGGAACACGCGGTCGCCGTCGAAGGCATAACAGTCTGCCGAAAAATAGAGGGTGCCGCCGAAGGTGCGGAACAGCGCCGTGCGTTCGAGAGGAGAGAGCCCGTCGAATGTCGCCGTGAGAAGGTCGAGAAGTTCTCCCTCCATCAAGACGCGGTACCCCTCCCGGAAGGGACCCGCCGCCGCGATTTTGCCGCGCAGCCCGCCGTTTTCGAGCAG
Source organism: uncultured Clostridia bacterium (assembly GCA_947626305.1). Taxonomy (GTDB): domain Bacteria; phylum Bacillota; class Clostridia; order Christensenellales; family Borkfalkiaceae; genus Gallimonas. Next base: position 12,432 of record CANQRP010000028.1, read on the forward strand.
GATACCGTCCTCGTCCGCTCCGACAAGGGCGGAATATGCCGCGGCATAGCGCTCGTGCGTGACCATGCCGTTCTCCCACACCGCCTCGTACGCCTCCCCTTCCTCCGCCGCCCGCGGCAGGGGAAAGACAAAGAGCAGGGCGACAAGGAGATACCCCGCCGCAAAGATGAGAGCTCCGATCGCGCTCTGTTTGCGCCCCGCTTTTATTCCCATTTCAACCGATGCAACTCCCCCTCCGTCCGCATGCCGGCAAACCCGCTGCGGCGGAGCCCTTCGTAGACCGCGATCGCCACCGCGTTGGACAGATTGAGCGAACGCAGCCCGTCGAGCATGGGGATGCGCACGCACTCCTTTTTGAACTCTTTGAGAAATTCCTCGGGCAGCCCCTGCGTCTCCTTGCCGAAGACGAGGGCGTCCCCTTCGCCGTATTCCGCCTCCGTGTACACCGTGCGCGCCTTGGTGGTGAACAGATGCAGCCGCGCGCCGCCGAGCGCCGCAAGCGCCGAGGGCAGGTCTTCGTGGACGTGCACCTCCACGAGGTCCCAATAGTCGAGCCCCGCCCGTTTCAGATAGCGGTCGGAAATTTCAAAGCCGAGCGGCTTTACGAGATGCAGCACGCATCCCGTGGCGGCGCAGGTGCGCGCGATGTTGCCCGCGTTCTGCGGGATCTCCGGTTCTACCAAGACCACATGGAACATCGATTCCCCTCATTTTGTTGTGCGTTTTTGCACCCCATGTAAATGTTTGATATTTTGAGGGCGCTTTTTTGCGCCAAAAGAGGGAAAATCGCTTGACACATCTTTCGGCATTTTTTATAATGGAGCCTGTGATGCGGTTCGCGCACCCCGCGCGGAAGCGCATCCGCAGGAACTCGCTTACACATCCCATATTTTTTCTCATTAAAACGTCGGGCTCTGCCCGGCGTTTTAATTTTACGCCCACGGAGACATTATATCATTTTGCGAACGGCTTGTCAATCGGCGGCAGGGGGCATTCGCCGTACTTATAACGTTTGCATAAACTATTAAAAAAACTTATATTTTTACCGCGTGAGATTTTGCTTTTCCTTTCCGTTTTCACGTTTTTTGACGGTTTTTGTCATATAATATAGAGAGAATTGCCCTTTTTTGTAAATTTTTTTCCAGTTTTACGCAACCTATGCTTTTTACTTGCATTTTTATAAATTATGTGTTAATTTATAAATATCCCATCCGACGTCGGTCGGATGCGGGGCGCCCTGTTTCGGGGGCACGCACAAAATTCGAAAAAATTTTTCGGGAGGAATACCATGTACCGATTGAAAAAACTGCTCCTCACCGTTCTCATCGCCGTGATGGCGCTCGGGCTCTCGCTCGGCATTGCGGCTTGCGGCGGGGAAAAAACGGTAAGTTACACCGTGACCGTCACTTGCGAGGACGCCTCCGTTCTCGGACAGGTGAAGGTACAACTCAAAAAGGACACCGCCGAATCCGAGGAAAAGGCGCTCACGGACGGCAAGGCGACCTTCGAACTCGAAGCGGGGACCTACACCGTAGTCCTCGCGGGGGTGCCCGAAGCGTACACCTACGAGCAAAAGTCGGTGACGGAGAGCGCGCCGAGCGCCACCGTTGCCCTCACGAAAAAGGACGACCATTCCGCGGACGGGCTGGTCTCCTACACGGTGAACGTGACCTGCGAGGACAAAGCCGTCCTCTCGGGGGTGAAAGTCGTTCTCATGCTGGGTTCCGTTGTCGCCGAGGAAAAGCCGCTCACGGACGGCACGGCGACCTTCAAGCTCCAACCGGGCGATTACACCGTGACTCTTACGGGCGTTCCCGCGGGCTATACCTATGAGCCCAAGACGATCTCCGCTCCCGGTTCCACCGTGACGATCGCGCTGACCGCGACCGCGGCTTCCTCCGCCGTGGACATCGCCGTAAAGGTGCCTGCGGGCAAGGACGTGTTCGGTGCGGACATTACGGAGACCGCCCTGAAAAACGCGAAAGTGGAACTCTATCGCTCCGAGACCGATCTCACCCCCGCCGCGTCCGCGACGACGGACGGGACGGGCGTGGCGCACTTCGAAACCCTCGCGGCAGGCTCCTACCTCGCCTCCGTGAACGGGCAAGATTGCGGAACGCTCTCTGTAAACGGCGCGACCGCTTCGATCACCCTCAACGAGAAGCTCGGCTCCGCGGCGGCTCCCATTGCGTGGACCGTGGGCGAAAATAATTTGCCCTTCACCGAGGAGGTGCTCACTTCGCTCGGCGACGCGCCCGTGTACTGCTCCCTCGTTGTGGGAGAGAACGGGCTGTACTCCTTCGACGCAGACAATTACAACGTCAACGTGACGGGCGACCTGTTCGAAGACGGGCTGATCGGCTCGGATACCCACATCGCCGTGACGCTCACGGCGGGGACGGTTTATACCTTCGAATGCACCTCAACGGGCGCGCTTGCGGAAAGCGGACAGTTCGGTTACGAGATCACCGTGACCAAGGGCGACACGCAAGAGGGCGGCGATGCTCCCAACATCCCTTGGACGGGCAGCGGCACGGAGGCGGACCCCTACCTCATCACCGCGCTCAAAAGCACCTACCGCGTGCAGATCAAGTACGAAAACGGCGCATACGTTCCCGTCTACTTCAAATATACCGAGACGGCGGCGGCAAACTATGCGATCTACTCCTCCGATCAAAACTTCTTCATGATGGTCGGAAATAAGTCCTATATGGGCGGCGGCGACGCTTCTTCCGAGCAATCGCTCTTCACGACGGAAGCGGGCAAGAGCTATGTGTTCGTTCTCTCCCCCTATGACGACGAGGGGACTGCGGACGTGACCGTCTCCTTCACGATCGGCGACTTCACGGGCTATCTTCCCAAGTGGGAGGGCAGCGGTAAGTTCTCCTCGGCGGCGGGATATGAAAAGGACGATCCCTTCCTCGTGACGACCCTCGTGGACAGCTATGAAGTGCACGGCGCAGACCGCGTGTACTTCAAATATGCGGCGACCGAGACCAAAAATTACACGGTAACGCTCGAGGACACGGACGGGTTCGATTTCTGGCTTCGGAATTACAACAACGGCAAGCCCGACAGCGGCAAACACTACACGCTGAGCACCTCCCATAAGACGGCGGTGATCTCCCTCACTGCGAGAACGACCTATCTCTTCGGCGTGATGGGCGGGGGCGACGGGCTGGACGGCAACAATGCGTTCGTGGTGAACTTCACGATCACAGAGGGCGGCACCCCCGAGACCGAGAACCCCGAAGAGCCCGGCGACGGCAGCGCGAATAAGCCCTTCAAGATCGAAAACATCCTCGGCGACAACAAACTCGCCCTCACGTCTTCGGGGAGCGCATACTATACCTTCACCGCGCCCAATACGGGCACCTACACCTTCACGGCGCAGACCACCCTCTACATCTCCTCCTTCAAAGGGAGCAACGGGTCGACCCTCGCCTCTTTCCAGGCAAGCAAAGTGGGCGCGACGAAAGATTACGAGCTCATTGCGGGCATCGCCTATACCTTCAACGTGATGGGATACGGCGGCGCGTCGGCAAGCGAAGTCACCCTCAAAGTCGAGCTCAAAGCGGAGGCGCCCGCCGTCACTCTCCCCGATGAATTCAACGGCAACTGGCAGGGCGTGGAGAACGATTACTCCCTCAGCATCACGGGCGGCAATCTTACCGTGAAAAAGAACGGCACGCCGATCGAATCGATCGTCACCTCGCAGGCGTCCACATCGATGGCGGGCAAGACCTCTTACTACGTCACCTTCGAGGGCAAGACGTACACCCTCCAATGGAACAGCGCGGGCGAGAAGATGCTCCAACTCTCCCTCAATTCGACCACTGCGCTCTACTTTGTGCCCGACAGCCTTCCCGCGTTCACGTTTGACGCGGACCTCTGCGGCGAATACGCCGACCGCGACGGGAAACTGCCCGACCATATCGTCGTCTCCGCAAGCGGCATTTCGTGGGCGAACCACACCATTGTGCTCGTCAGCGATATGAGCGGCACCGATT
>CANQRP010000029.1 GCA_947626305.1 uncultured Clostridia bacterium
ACAAGGGCAAGACGATCGCCGACGTGCTCGACATGACGGTGGAGGAGGCGTGCGAGTTTTTCAAACCCGTCACGACCGTGTACAACAAGATCTCCACCCTCAACGAGGTTGGGCTCGGCTACATCAAACTCGGGCAGAGCAGCACCACCCTCTCGGGCGGCGAGGCGCAGCGGGTGAAGCTCGCCACCGAACTTTCCAAGCGCTCCACGGGCAGAACGGTGTACATTTTGGACGAGCCGACCACGGGGCTTTCGAGCTTCGACGTGGATAAACTCGTGAAAATTTTATTGAAGTTGCGGGACGCGGGCAATACCGTGATCGTCATCGAACACAATTTGGATGTGATCAAGGTCGCCGACCACATCATCGACCTCGGACCCGAGGGCGGGGACCGCGGCGGCACCGTCGTCACCACGGGCTCCCCCGAGCAGGTCGCCGCCGTCGCAAATTCTTACACGGGGCAATTTTTGAAAAAAGTGTTGTAATGTTTCGCACAATTCTTTTCTCGTTCCACCCTCTTGCCTCCCCCCAACTTGTTGGGGGAAGGGTAAGGAAGGAGGCACCTTATTTTCTTGCATGGTATACCGCTCCCCTTTCCCCCTCGTTTCACTCGGGTACTTTCTCATGCGGGTAGAACCCCGCATTCGGGCACCGTTCGCGCTGCAAATGCGCTCACTCATGTCGCCTTGCGCCAACAGTTATCAACTGTTGGCAGAATGCAATGCTCCACCCCGCTCTGCGGGGGACAGCAAGGGAAGCGAGTAAACCAAAACCAAACATCAAAAAGGAGCGATCCATGTATAACGAAAGAATGAGAAAATTGGGAGAAGAGCGGTCGGATATCCGCGAACTCTTCGAATACGGTCTGCAACGCAAAAAAATCGTCGGGAACGAAAACGTATTCGATTTCTCCATCGGCAACCCCGGCGTGCCCGCCCCCAAATGTGTGCAGGACGAAGCCGAACGGCTCGTGCGTGAAATGCCCGCCGTCGCTCTGCACGGCTATTCCTCCGCTCCGGGGCTGCCCGAAGTACGGGCGGCGGTCGCAAATTACATTCAAACGGCATTCGGCGCGGAAATGCGTCCCGACCTTGTGTATATGACCTGCGGTGCCTCCGCCTCCCTCACGGTGACGTTGAACGCCGTTCTGCACGAAGGGGACGAGGTCGCGGTGTTTGCGCCCTTCTTCCCCGAATACCGGGTGTTCGTCGAGCGGGCGGGAGGAACGCTCGTCGTCGTGCCGACGGACGCAAAATTTCATATCGACGTAAAAAAAGTCGCACCGTACATCGGCAAGCGGACGAAGGCGGTGCTCCTCAATTCCCCCAATAACCCTTCGGGCGCCGTGTATTCCGAAGGGGAGATCGAAGCGCTCGCCGCATTGCTCAAAGAAAAATCGAAGGAGCGGGGAGAGCCCATTCTCCTCCTTGCGGACGAACCCTACCGCGAACTCACTTATGGGGCAAAAGTGCCATACGTCATGAATTTTTACGCCCATTCCGTCGTGCTGTACTCTTTCTCCAAGTCTCTTTCGCTCGCAGGCGAGCGCATCGGCTACATCGCCGTCTCGCCAAAGTGCGCGGAGGCGGAGGAACTCTTCTCGGCGGTCTGCGGCGCGGGACGCGCGCTCGGGTTTGTATGCGCGCCCGTCCTCTTCCAGCGGGTGGTCGCAGTCTGTCTCGGCAAATCGTCGGACGTCGGCGAATACAAGAAAAACCGCGACATTTTATATCACGCCTTAAAGGAATACGGCTACGAGTGCATCTCGCCCGAGGGAGCATTCTATCTCTTTGTCAAAGCGCTTGAACCGGAGGCGAAGAAGTTCTGCGAGCGGGCGAAAAAGTATGAGCTTCTGCTTGTCCCGTCGGACAGCTTCGGCGTCGGGGGCTACGTGCGCATCTCCTACTGCGTGGAGCGCTCCGTCATTAGGCGGAGCCTGCCCGCCTTCAAAGCGCTCATCGAAGAATATCGCAAGTAGAGAAACGATCATAGAATGCCGCGCCGCCTGCGAAACGCAGGCGGCGCGGCGTTTTATGCGGTCGGGTTGGTGTCAGATCGGAAATCGATCGCCGAGAGAAAGCGGGGCAACCCTTCTCCGTCCGACGGGAAGGGGACCTCTTCCGAAAAGCAAAAAGAGATTTTCCAAGTAAGCTCACCCTGTTGCAGAAAGAGGAACCACTCGCGCGAAAGGGGAGCGCAGAAGGCGAAGCCCTCCACGGAACCCGTAAAGGAGTAACAGTGCACCGCGGGGTCGGGGAGAGAGAGGAGAGAGAGAAATTCTTCCGCAAAAGATCGGGCGATATGGATCTTGTCCTGCACTTCGGCGGAGGGGTCGTCGGCGCGGAGGACCTTTCCGTCCGCAAGAAAGCGCCGAACGGCGTCGGGGAAGTCGGGCGTTTCCCAGGTATCCCGGAGCGCGGCGAACGCTGCCATCGAGCGGGCGCCCATTTCGTCGTCGAGGTACCACGGCGGGTCCTGTGCGGAATGTTCGAGCCAGTACGAGAGCGCTCGCGAAGTGTCCTCCGCCCAAACACATCCCTCAAAATTCTCCCTCTGATAGAACCAGATACTCGACGTACGCGGCTTTACGAACTCCGCAAAGCCCGGCAAAACCAGCGTGGCGGATCCGTCGGCGGTATATGTTTGCAACGCTGCCTTCTCCGCGCCGTCCGTGTCTTCTTTCGTCACTTCGAACGCGGGGTGAAGGACGGCTCTGTCGAATAAGCCGTCGTCGAGAGAACCGAAGAGATACTTCTGCAATTCCCGCGCGAAACGCTCTTCCGCCGCCGCGGTTGCCGCATGTTCCACGCTCTGTTTTTGCGAGTACAGCGGGAAGAACACCGCGCAGAAGATCATCAATGCGGAAAGACACACGGAGATCGCCGAAAGGCGGGCGGAGCGCCTGCGGAAACGCAGTTTGATGCTTTTCAGAGAACGGCACGCCGCCTCTTCCCCCGGCAAGCACTCGGGAGAAGGGAGCGAGAGGGCAGGTTCATTCAATATTTTTAATTTTTTTGAACACACGGCGCACTTTGCAAGGTGGCGCTCCACGAATTGCTTACTGTCCCCGGAGAGCAAGTCTTCCGCATACAGCGGCAACAAGTCCGAAACCAAATTACATTTATTCACGGTTTTCCTCCAACGTTTCCGAAATTTTGAGCCGTGCGCGACAGAAGATGACGTAGACCCAATTTGTCGATTTCCGATACAGTTTTGCGATCTCTGCGCCGCTCATCCCGCCGATGACTTTGAGGCAGAACACGCCGCGGTAGGGTTCTTCGAGGGCGTTCATCGCAATCAGGATGCGTTTTGCGTCTTCGCGGTCCTCCCAATCGCCGAAGAGATCGGGCGGCGGGTCGTACTTTTGCGGTCGCTTTCTCTTGCGCTCTTCATCGAGGAAGAGGTTGCGGGCAATGGAGCACAGCCAAACGCCGAAATCGCTTTCGCCGCGAAAACTCTCCGCTTTGTCAATGGCGCGGAAGAAGGCTTCTTCGGTCAGATCTTCCGCCCGTTCGCGGTTCTTTGCGAGGGCAAAGCAATAGGCGTACAGCTTGCCGTAATAGGTTTTGTATAGAGTTTCGAGGTCCATACCGCCCCTTTCTTTTGCTTGGCTTCCGTAAATAAGACGTAAAACTTCGCCCAACCTTACAAAGTTTTGCACAAAACAGCAAAATTTGTCAAGGAAAAGCCGCGCCGCGCGCAAAAAATGCGCGCGGCGCGGCGCTTATACGGAGTTCCTCATGCGAATGTTGCCGTGGAAAGGAGGTTTGCAATGCTTTCTTCGTCTGGGAAGAGAACGCTCTCCCCTTCGAGGTTGAAAATTTGCATGTGGTAGACGAATTGTTCGGTCGTGACGAATACGTCCCAATTCCCCCGCGCCCCCTCATGGGAGAACGCGTATCCCTCAAAGGCGCCGCGGAAAGGGTGGTAGACCTGTGGGTAACATCTTCCGTCTTTTACGGTCCACGTTCCGATGACGGCGTCACGCACCCGCAGAATGTCTGCCGTATAGCGCACGGTGCTGTTCGGGGAGAAGAGGAGAGAAAACTCGCTCTTTCGGTAGGTGATCGCATAGTCCGCGATCTGCGTCCACGTCGTCAAAGAATGCTCCTTGCAATATACCGCCACGGGCATGTCCAAGGAAACGCCTTCCTGCGGGACGCCGAACACGCTCTCAAAGGAGTTTTCGCGCGCCCAGATAAAGAGGTTCGCGTTTTCGAGCTTTGCGCCTTCATCGATACGGCGGTACGTCTCGGGGAGAAAGAGGGTAACTGCGGGCGTGTCTGGTTCGGAAAAACCGTAAAAATTGTCAAAGGTGAACAGCTCGCCGTCCTCGGGCGGTGCTTGGGTGTGCGTCTCGATCGGTTTTCCGAGCTTGATCATGGAATCGGTAGGATATGTCCATACACTCTCTAAATCAGTCGGCTTCCCGTCGATGCCGTAAGGATAGAGAATGTCTCTTACTTCCCAAATCCGCATGGGAAAGAACACGGCGCAAGAAACGATGATGAGGGAGAGGCAGACGGAGGCGGCGGCGACTGCGGCAGTGTGCTTTTTGAGCTTTTTCCTCGTCTTGTTCAGCACTTCCCGCTCCTCGGGGGCGCTTTCGGTTTGGGGGGAAGGAGCGGCGGGCGTTTTCAGAAGTTTTAATTTTCCGGAGCACTCCGCGCACTTTGCGAGGTGGTGTTCCACAATCTGTTTGCTGTCCTCGGAGAGCAGGTTTTCCGCATACAGCGGCAATAAATCGGTAATTAAATTACATTTATTCACGGTTTCCCTCCAATTTTTCCAAAATTTTCAGCTTCGCGCGATGATAGACGACGTACACCCAATTCACGTTCTTTTTGTAGATGCGCGCGATATTTTCGGGCGGGAGCGCGCCGACCGTCCGCAAAAAGAACACGCCGCGGTAGGGTTCTTCGAGCGCGTTCATCGCAAGGAGGATGCGCGTCGCGTCCTCCTTATCCTCAAGCGCGGAGTCGAAGTCCGGTGGCGGGTCGGCTTTCGGTTTTCTCCTGCGTTTTTTCTCCTCGGCGAGGAAGAGATTGCGCGCGATCGCGCACAGCCAGGTGAAAAAGTCGCTCTCCCCGCGGAAAGATTCCTTCTGCACTGCGCGGAAAAGGGTTTCCGCGGCAAGTTCCTCCGCGTCGCTCTTGTTCTTTGCGAGGGTCAGGCAAAAGGCGTACAGCCTGCCGCCATAGGTTTTGTAGAGTTCTTCAATGTCCTTCATCGCGCGTTTCCGTCGGTAAGATAACTTGAAAGGGGAAATCTTACAAAAAAATTATAGAGAACGTGCGATTTTTTGTCAATGGGGCGGACGAAATGCGCGCGGCGCAAATTTTGCATAGAAAACCAAAAACCTCCGCATATTGAAAGTATACGGAGGTTTTATATGAAAGCAACTGGAATCGTAAGAAGGATCGACGAACTCGGAAGGGTCGTCATCCCCAAAGAAATAAGGAGAACGCTTCGCATTCGGGAGGGGGACCCCTTGGAGCTCTTCACCGAGCGCGACGAGCTGATGCTCAAAAAGTACTCGCCCATCGCAAGCATCGAACAGTTTGCAAAGGGGACGGCGAAGTCTTTGAACGAGCAGAGCGGCTACCTTGCCGTCATCTGCGATACGGACGGCGTTTTGCAGGCGAGCGGCACGGGGAAGAAATCGCTCGCGGGCAAGTCGGTCTCCGATAAAATGACGGAGGTCATGCTCTCCCGCAGGAGCTATCTTGCGAACAAGGCGGAGGGGGGCGATATTTTGCCCATTGCCGCAGACAGCGACCTCACCGTCACGGCGCAGGTGATCGTACCCGTCGTCTCGAACGGCGACTGTTTGGGGGCGGTCGTGCTCCTCTCCACCGATGAAGGCGCGATCATGGAGTCGTCTGCGGTGAAACTTGCGCGGCTTACGTCGGACATTATCGCGAATCAATTTGAATAAGTTCACAAAAAAGCTTGCTACGCAATCTTTTTCCGTGAGGGGGTCGCCCGATTCTTTTCCGATGTTCGGGTCGCTGAAAACCATGGGGATACACTCGACTTCGCGCTTCACGCTCCGCTCGGTATGACAATAAGGAAAAGAATCGGGCGAGGAAACTTGCTTTGTGCATCAACTGAGTTAACCTCTCATTCGCTCGGATTGTACACTAAGCCGTAAGAGTGCGGCAAATTGGGTGAAGCGGCGCAATTCTGCTCAACAGCCCGGTGGACTGTGAGCTGCGCCGCGACAGGAAGCGTGGCATCGCCGACGGGCTTTGCGGCGGTACCTGCCGCCCAAAGCGCAGTGAAGAAGCGTGGTTCTTCTCGCGCAATCATTGGGGGAATGACCCCCACCGCCCGCGCCAAAAGGCGCGGGCGGTGGGCAAGCACGCGTACATACGCGTACATATATGAAACGCTCCGACTTTCTCAAATCCGCTGCGGTGCTCTCCTTCGGCGGTATTCTCGCAAAGGGGATAGGGGTGTTATACCGCATTCCGCTCACGGGGCTGTTGGGCGGCTATGGCATGGGGCTCTATCACATGGCGTACCCCCTCTTTTGCGTGCTGCTCACCTTCTCCTCCGCGGGCATTCCATCGGCGCTCTCCCGCATGATCGCACACGATGTGGCAAGGGGGCGGGAAAGCGGACAGACCCTCCGCACCGCCTTTCGGCTGTTTGCCCTTCTCGGGCTGTGCGGAACGGCGCTCATGTGTCTCTTTGCGCCCTATATGAGCGCGATGCAGGGCGATGAGGAACTTGTTCCCTGCTACTTTGCGCTTGCGCCGGCGGTCTTTTTGGTGGCGCTCATTGCCGTGTTTCGCGGGTACTTCCAAGGGAAGAACGACATGTCGCCCACCGCTCTCTCCGAGCTCGTGGAAGAGGTCGTAAAATCGGTTTTGGGGCTGTACTTCGCCTCCCGTTATGCGCAAACGCCCGCAAAAGCCGTTGCTTTCTGCCTGTTTGCGGTAACACTGTCCGAGGGCTGTGCACTCCTCTTTTTGCTCGGGAAAAGCCGCGGTGAGCCGCGGAAGAGGACGCTTTCCGCGCGCCGCGTGTCGGGAACGGAGATCTTGTTTACCGTTCTCCCCGTCATGGCGGCGACCGCGCTCCTCCCTCTTTCACAGACGGTGGACAGCGTTCTCCTCGTGCGTCTGTTGCGTGCGCAGACGCCGCGCGCCGTCACCCTCTACGGGCTCTTTTCGGGGGGAGCGCTCTCCCTCGTGTCCTTGCCCGCCACGGTGTGCTACGGTCTTTCGGCGGCGTCCGTTCCCGCCGTCTCGCGGGCATATGCGCTCGGGAATGAGGAGGAGGGACGAACGCGCGCGGTATTTTCCCTCTTTCTCACCCTCCTCTTCGCCGTACCCTGCGCGCTCGGGCTCTTTTTTCTTGCCCGCCCCATTGTCACACTGCTGTACGGCGGACTTGCCCGGGAGGAGACGGATGCCCTCGTCTCTTTGGTGAAAACGGTGTCCGTGTCGGCGGTGTCTCTGGCGGGAGTCAATACGCTTGCCGCCTGTCTCACGGGCATGGACAGGGCTAAGCAGGCGGCATTTTCCATGTTTGTCGCGGTGTGCGTGAAATTTGCCCTTCAATTTGCGCTCGTCCCCCGTTTTTCCGTGGGAGGGGCGGGGATCGCCGCAAATGCCTGTTATCTGGTTGCTTTTTTTCTCGATCTGTATTATACTGTAAAGAAAAAACGGGGAAAGAGACATGATCACGGTCATCGGTTTGGGAACGAAAAAAGGGGACGTAACGGCGCGGGCGATCGCCGCCATGAAGAGGGCGCAGAAGGTGCTCGTGCGCAATATGTCGCCCGCCGCGGAGACCTTGCTTGACGAGGGGATCCCCTTCGAGACCCTCGATTTCGTCTATGAAAAGAGCCGCAATTTCGATACGCTCACCAAAAACCTCGCCGCGGAGGTCAAGCGGCGCGCCGAAGGGTGCGACCTCTGCTACTGCGTGGAGGGAGGAGTGTTCGAAGACCGTGCCGCCTCCCTTTTGAAGAGCGTTGCCGTCATCGAAGGGGTCTCCAAGTCGGCGTCGGCTGCCGCGGCGGCGGGGCTCACAGGGGGATACGGGACGGTCTCCGCCTACGACATCGGCAAAGCAAAACTCGCTCTGCCCCTCGTGGTGTACGATCTCGACGACCCCCTCCTTGCGGGAGATGTGAAGTTGCTCCTCGCCGAAAAATTCGGGGACGAAGCCCCCGCCTGCTACATAGAAGGGGAGTGCGTGAAGCGGATCCCCCTGTACGAAGCCGACCGTCAAAGCATTTATTCTCCCCGCACCGCGCTGGTGCTCTACGAGATCCCGCTCCTCGAAAAGAAGCGGTTTGATTTTGAAGATTTTCTCGCTATTCTGCGTCGCCTGCGCGCACCGGACGGCTGTCCGTGGGACAGGGTGCAGACGCACGAGAGCATCCGCATCAATGCCATCGAGGAGGCGTACGAGCTTGTAGACGCCATCGATCGGCACGACCCCGAAAGAATGTGTGAGGAGGCGGGAGATGTGTTGATGCAGTCCGTCTTCCACACTCTCATCGAGGAAGAGGCGGGAAATTTCACGGCGAACGATATGCTCTCCGAAGTGTGCGAAAAGCTGATCACGCGGCACACCCATGTGTTCGGTGCGGACAAGGCGGAAGGGGCGGAAGGCGCGCTCTCCGTCTGGGACAAGAACAAGATGACGGAGAAGCATCAGACCACCTATTCGGACGCCGTGAACGATGTGCCCGCCTGCTTCCCGGCGCTCCTGAGGGCGCAGAAGATCGCAAAGCGGGTGGAGAAAGGGGGGTGGGATGCCGCCACCCTCGAGAACTTCGAAAGGAAATTCAAGGAGGAGTACGGCGAACTCAAAGAGGCGGTGCGCGCGGGGGACGAGAAAGCGATCTCCGAAGAGCTCGGAGACGTGCTGTTCTGCGCCGTGGAACTCGGGCGCGCGGTGGGGAAGGACTGCGAAATGGCGCTTCTCGACACCGTGAAAAAGATGCAAAAACGCTATACGTGTTACGAAAACCTCGTGCGCGCGGACGGAAAAGACCCCACGCTTTTAACGCAGGCGGAGAAGGACGAGTACTACCGGAGGGCGAAGCATGCGGATCCATGAGCTCGACATCGCGGGGTTGAAGCTCGCAAACAATGTGTTTTTGGCGCCCATGGCGGGATACACCAATTTCTCTTTCCGCAAGATGTGCCGCGGGCTCGGCGCGGGGCTTGCGTTCAATGAAATGGTGAGCGCAAAGGGGCTTGCGTTCGGCGGAGAGGAGAGCAGGCGTCTGCTGTACACGGAAGCGGACGAGAGCCCGAAAGCGATGCAGCTCTTCGGCAGCGAACCCGTTCTGATGCGCGCCGCCTGTGAGAGCGAGGAGCTCTCCCCGTTCGACCTCATCGATATCAACATGGGCTGTCCCATGCCGAAGATCGTGCGAAACGGCGAGGGAAACGCACTCATGGAGAACCCGAAACTTGCGGAGAGGATCGTGTCGGAATGCGCAAAGAGCGGAAAGCGCATCTCCGTCAAATTCCGCGTGGGCGTATGCGAGGGCGACAGACGCGCCGCCGAATTCGCCAAACTGTGCGAGGGGGCGGGCGCGTGCATGATCACCGTCCACGGCAGAACGCGGGATAAGATCTATGCGGGACCCGTCGACTTCGGGCAGATCCGCGAAGCGAAAGAGGCGGTAAAGATCCCCGTCATCGGCAACGGCGGCGTGTGGAACGACAAGGACGCCCGTAAAATGTTCGAAAACACGGGCGTGGACGGCGTCATGATCGCCCGCGCGGCACTCTACCGCCCGCAGGTATTCGCGGAGATCCTCGAGCGGGAGGAGCCGCCCTTTTCCGAGCTCTTTCCCGTGCAGCTTCAAGAGACGAAACGGCTCTACGGCGAACATTTTGCCTGTGTATTCATGCGCAAAATGGCGGCGTTTTACTTAAAAGGGAGGCGCGGGGCGGCGGAATGGAAGCGCCGTCTGTTTACCGCCCAAACGACGGAGGAGGTGGCGAAATACGCCGCCGAGATCTTCGGCGAAGGCGGAGCGGCGTCGCCCTCCGAGGAAACATGAACCCGTGGTCGCGGGGGCATTCCGGAAAACGGAACGCCCCCGCGCCTTTTTTCAAAGTTTTTTCGCTTCCCTATAAAAACATTTTGAAAATCGCTGTACAATTTCGCAAACGCATGTTATAATAAATTGTGACACGCGTACACGCGCACGCGGGCATGCACGCGCATGCGCGCGGAGGAGAGATCATGGCGGAAAAAGTAGAGGGCGCTTACGGCGCCGAACAAATTCAGGTACTCGACGGGCTGGAACACATCAGAAAGCGCCCCGGCATGTACATCAGTTCCACCGACGAAAAGGGACTTCACCACCTCGTCAGCGAAGTTGTCGACAATTCCATCGACGAAGCCTTGGCGGGCTATTGCGACCGCGTGGACGTGACCATCAACGCGGACGGCAGCTGCACCGTGGAGGACAACGGCAGAGGTATTCCCACCGAAATTCACCCCAAGGAGGGCATCTCCACCGTGGAGGTGGTCTTTACCAAAGTGAACGCGGGCGGAAAGTTCGGCGGCGATTCGGGATATAAGGTCTCTTCGGGGCTGCACGGCGTGGGCGTGAAAGCGGTCAATGCGCTCTCCGAATGGTTGGAGGCGGAAGTTTGCCAGAACGGACATGTTTACAAACAGGTCTACAATCGCGGCGTGCCTCAGCGTCCTCTTCAGATCGTCGGCGACACCCAAAAGACGGGTACCAAAGTCACCTTCTTCCCCGATGCGGAAATTTTCGAGACGATCACGTTCAAATACGAAACGCTCAAAACCCGCTTAAAAGAGCTTGCCTTCCTCAACAAGGGACTCACCATCACCCTTGCCGATCTGCGCGGCGAAAAGGAACGGCGGGACAGCTTCTGCTATGAGGGCGGCATCCGCGAACTCGTGGAAGAGCTCAACCAGGGCAGCGAAGTCTTGTTCGAACAGCCGCTCTATTTCGAGGCACAGGACGGCACCACGGTGTGCGAGGTCGCCCTGCAATACAACGAGAGCTACAACGAAGTCATCTATTCCTATGCGAACAACGTCAACACCATCGACGGCGGAACGCACGTCGAGGGCTTGAAATTGGCGCTTACCAAGGTCATCAACGACGCGGGCAGGAAGCTCAACCTGCTCAAAGAGAGCGACCGTCTCACGGGCGAAGACGTGCGCGAGGGCATCACCGCCGTCGTCTCCGTCAAACTCGAAGACGCGCAGTTCGAGTCGCAGACCAAGGATAAACTCAACAATTCCTTCATCCGTCCCTTCGTCAACAAGGCGGTGGCGGACGAATTCGGCACCTACATCGAGGAACATCCCTCCGTCGCACGGGAACTCGTTCTTCGCTGTATCACGGCGCAGAAGGCGCGTGACGCGGCGAGAAACGCCCGTGAACTCACAAGGCGCAAGGGAGTGCTCGAAAGCACCACCCTCCCCGGCAAACTTGCCGATTGCTCGGATAAGCGCCCCGAACTTTGCGAAATTTACATCGTTGAGGGCGACTCCGCAGGCGGCACCGCAAAACAGGGCAGAGACAGAAGATTTCAGGCGATCCTGCCCCTCCGCGGCAAAATTCTCAACGTCGAAAAAGTACGCCTCAACCGCGCCCTCGAAAACGCGGAGATCAAAGCGATGATCACGGCATTCGGCTGCGGCATTTTAGACGATTTCGACGAGAGCAAGCTCCGCTACGACCGCATCATCTCCATGACCGATGCCGATGTCGACGGCGCACACATCCGCATACTTCTCCTCACCTTCCTGTTCCGCTACATGCGCCCCCTCATCGAGCACGGGCACGTGTATTCGGCAAAACCGCCTCTCTATAAGGCGAGCGTCAAGGGAAAGGAGGACGTGTATCTCTATTCCGAGGAGGAAAAGGTGCTCTTCGACGCGGCGAACAACAACAAAGTGGAATACCAGCGCTACAAGGGCTTGGGCGAAATGAGCACCGAACAGCTGTGGGATACCACGATGAATCCCGCCACCCGTACCCTCATCAAAGTCTCCATGGAGGATGCCGTGGAGGCAGACAAGATGTTCAACATCCTCATGGGGGAGAGCCCGGCATTGAGGCGGAAGTTCATCGAAGAAAACGCCACCCTTGTAACGGATTTGGACATCTGAAAAATTCACGAAAAATCTTTTGCTACGCAAAATCTTTTTCCGTGAGGAAATTTACTTGTTTGTTTTAACTTAGTTGCTCTCTCGTTCGTCTTGCCATACAAGAAGTTGCAAGAGTGCAACAAATGGGGTCGCCCACGGCGGAAGTGAATTCCGCCTAAGGCAGCAATGGAAGAGAAAAGAGAATGCGGAATGCTTCTTGCCTTGCTTGCTTCTCCGCGTTTTAACGGAACCGATAAAACAATATTCATTGAATTGCCGAGAGCCGTAGCGCGAATTCACTTCGCGCGTAAAGCGGCGAACGACATTGATAACTCACGAGATTTCTTTTCATTACGATGCCGCTTCACGTTTGGAGCGACAGGGCTCCCGTAAAAGGACGAAGTACTTTTATGGGAAGAGGAGACGCCGAGAGCAAACATAGCTTTTTGAAAGCGTAAAAAGCGCTCGAGCGGCGACGACGCGGAGCGACAAACGCATTCTCGCTCGCTTTAGCGAAGCGAGACAAGCGGCAGGGAAAAGAAATCTGTGAAGGAGGAATTATGGCGAAACGTGAAACAAGTCCCGAACTTACCGAAGAATTCAAAAAGACGCTCGAGATGACCAAGATCCTCGACGTGGAGGTGAATGACGAGCTCAAACGCTCCTTCATCGCCTATGCGATGGCGGTCAACAAGTCCCGCGCCATTCCCGACGTCAGAGACGGCTTAAAGCCCGTCCACCGCCGCATTCTCTATGCAATGCACGAAATGGGGCTGTATAACGACAAGGCATACCGCAAGTGCGCGCGTATCGTCGGCGACGTCATGGGGAAATTCCATCCCCACGGCGACTCGTCGGTGTACGACGCTCTCGTCCGTCTCGCACAGGACTTCACGATCAACTTCCCGCTTGTGGACGGTCACGGCAACTTCGGCTCGGTGGATGGAGACCCGCCCGCCGCCATGCGTTATACCGAGGCACGTCTTACCAAGCTCGCTGCCGAAATGCTCCGCGACCTCGACAAGGAGACGGTGGATTTCTTCCCCAACTTCGACGGCATCGAAATGGAGCCTGCCGTGCTCACTTCCCGCTTCCCCAACCTGCTCGTCAACGGGTCGGACGGCATCGCGGTCGGCATGGCGACGAATATTCCTCCTCACAACCTTGCCGAAGTCATCGATGGTACGATCGCCATGATTGACAACCCCGAAATTTCCGTCGAGGAACTCATGGAGTACATCCCCGCGCCCGATTTCCCGACGGGCGGCGTCATCATGGGCAGAGGGGGCATTCGTAAGGCGTACAGAACGGGACAAGGCAACATCATCATCCGCTCGAAGTGCGAGATTGAGGAACACGGCACGGGCGCAAACGTCCGTTCCCGCATCGTCGTCACCGAAATTCCCTATCAGGTGAACAAAGCCCAGCTCATCGTGCAGATCGCCGACATGGTGAAGGATAAGCGCATCGAAGGCATTTCGGACATCCGCGACGAGAGCGGCAGAGAGGGGCTCCGTATCGTCATCGAATGCAAGAAGGACGCCAACGCGCAGGTCGTTCTCAATACCTTATACAAGCATACCAACTTGCAGACGTCGGACGGCATTATCCTTCTCGCGCTCGTCGAGAACGGCACCGAGCCGAAAGTTCTCAATCTGCGCGAGATCCTCACCTACTATCTCGCTCACCAAAAGGAAGTCATCCGCCGCAGAACGAAGTACGACCTGCAAAAGACGGAGGAGCGCGCCCACATCGTGGAGGGGCTCGTCATCGCCCTTGCCAACATCGACGAAGTCATCCGCATCATCAAGGAATCCCGTGATAAAAACGACGCCACCGAGAAGCTCACCGCGGCGTTCGAACTCAGCGAAAAGCAGGCAAACGCCATTCTCGAAATGCGCCTGCAACGCCTTACCGCCCTCGAAGTGGAAAAGCTGAGAGAGGAACTCGCCTCCCTCCGTGCGACCATCGAGGATCTCAAAGACATTCTCGCCAACGAGTGGCGGGTGATGAAGATCATCCGCGACGACCTCGAAGTCATCAAGGCAAAATACCCCTCCGAGAGGAGAACGGAGGTCTCCGTCGACTACGGCGAGATCGACGACGAGGACCTCATCGACGAGGAGGACGTCGTGATCTCCATGACCCACGGCGGTTACATCAAGCGCTTCCCCGTCGCCGAATACCGTGCGCAGAACCGCGGCGGCGTGGGCGTCACGGGGCACCGTCCCAAGGAGGACGACTTCGTGGAGCAGATGTTCGTCTGTTCCACCCATATCCCCATCCTTCTCTTTTCCAATCTCGGCAAGGTGTACTCTATCAAAGGGTACGAGATCCCGGAGGCGAACAAGCAGGCGCGCGGGAGAGCCATTGTCAACATCGTGCAGCTCAACGCGGGCGAAAAGATCGCCGCGATCCTTCCCGTCTACGAAAACGGCACGGGCTACCTTGTGATGGCGACAAAGAACGGTCTCATCAAAAAGACGGCGACGAAGGAATTCGACCGCATTATGCGCAGCGGCAAGATCGCCATCAAGATCAATGAGGACGACGAGCTCATTTCCGTGCAGTTCGCAAGCGGCACGGACGAGATCATCGTGGCGTCCCGCTCGGGCAAGTGCATCCGCTTCTCCGAAGAGGATGTCCGTCCCATGGGCAGAGACACGATGGGCGTGCGCGCCATCAATTTGGGCGAAGGCGACGCAGTGGTGGATATGCTCGTTCTGAAGGAAGGGTTCGACATTCTCACCGTCTCCGAAAACGGCTACGGCAAGCGCACCGATCCCGCCGATTACCGCATGCAGACGCGAGCGGGCAAAGGGGTCAAAGCGGGCGTATTCAACGACAAGACGGGGCTTCTCGTCAACATGAAGCTCGTGCGGGACGACCTCGACGTGATGATGGTCTCTTCGCAGGGGATCGTCATCCGCATGCACGGCGACGCGATCTCGCGCATCGGGCGGAACACCCGCGGTGTGCGGCTCATGAGTCTGCGCGGCGGAACGGTCGCGACGGTCGCCATTACCGACCGCGACGACGAAGCGGAGGTAGCGGCGCCCGAAGAGACGGCGGAGGATGTCCCCGTCGAAGCCGTGGACGACGAAGAATAAGCAAAAATTCGTAAAAACATAATACGTATCGCAAAAACGAGACCCGCCGCCCAAATTGGGCGGCGGGTCTCTGCGCACCGGCTCTTTCGATCAAATGCCCGCCCGCGGGCAGAGGATCATCACAGCGCTTCGATCAGTTTGCGCGCGCGAGGGTTTTCGACGAGCGGAAGGAGGGTCTTTCGAACCTCTTCTTTGGACCCGTCCGCGGCAAGCGCCGCAAAAAGGCGGAGCCGCTCCCCGTAGGATTCCGCGATTTTTTGCATCCGTTTGTCGCTTTTGCGGACGAGCGGCAGAAACCCCGTCTCATATTCGGCAAGGAACGCCGACCTGCCCCCTTGCGCGAGCGCTTGGAGACATCTCCAATAGCCTGCTGCGATCTTTCCGCCGGCGGTCGCGATCTCGCCGAGGTAGGCAAGGAAGTTCCCGTCGTCGCCGAGGGCAAAATAGGAAGCGGCGATGTCGAGGCGCATAGCGTCGGCGATGACGCTCCACCAACCGGGGAGCCATGCTTCGAGCAGGAATTTCCCCTCGCGGATGGCGCGTTCAAAGCTGCCCGCCCTT
>CANQRP010000030.1 GCA_947626305.1 uncultured Clostridia bacterium
GAGGGCATCATGTCATGAGTTTGCAACTTTTGCTCCCCCTCGGTCTCCTCGGCCTCATCGGCATCGCCGTGCTCATCCTCATTTACGTCATCCGTCCCAACTACCAAACACAACATATTTCGAGCACGTACATCTGGAAATTGAGCTTGAATTACAAGCGCAAGCGTCCGCCCGTCAGCAAGATCCGCAACATCATCATCTTTATCTGCCAGTTGCTGATCCTTGCCTCCATGGCAATGCTGATGGCGTGGCCCGCACTTGTGGATCGCCCGCAGACGGATGAAAACGATGTCATCTATATCGTCGATTCCTCGGCGAGCATGTATGCGGAGACGGACGGGAAAACGCGGTTCGACCGCGCTCTCGACGAGGTCGGCACGCTCGCCGACAAAGTGCTTTCGGATGGTGGAAAAGTGACTGTGATCGTGGCGGACGACGCGCCCCACTATCTCGGCAGACGGGTAGATGCTACCCGCAGAATGCAGCTACGGAGCGATTTTGACGCTTTGAGAACCGCCGGCGCCTCTTATTCGGTCTCCGATGTGGAGGGTGCGCTGACGTTGAGCAGGGAAATATTGGCGGAAAATCCCATCGCCAAACTTTACCTCTTTACGGATACGGAATACGACTTTGTCCCCGAGGGGGTGATCGTGGAGAATGTACGGGAGGAGACGGAATGGAATGCCGCCATCCTCGATGCCTCCGCGGTGCGGGAAGACGGATATTATACCGTTACCGTGCAGATCGCTTGTTACGGTGTTGCGCAGGAACTGGAAGTGAGCATCAATGTCGAGGGGGCAAATTCCGTTCCCGCCTCGGGCATTCCCGCCTCTCCCATCCCTCCGCTCACCAAGTATGTCGACTGCACAGACGACGCCGTGCGAACGGTCATTTTCCGCGTAGGGGGCGGAACGGAGGAAGAGAATCTCTTTTTCTATGACATCCCCGACGACCAGAAGTTCTTTTCCTATACTTCCATCCAGGTCAGCATCGGGGCGGACGATTCCTATTCGATAGACGACCACTTCTTCCTTTACGGCGGGCAGAAGGAACTCTTGAAGGTGATGTATTACAGCACCGACCCCAACCCCTTTATCCAGACTGCGCTCGCGATCGCCCGCAATGCGCTTGCGGAACGTTACGATCTCGAAGTGTACGAAGTCAAGAAAGGCGGGGAACCCGTGCTGGAGGGGTACGATTTTTATGTGTTCGAGCATGGGATGCCTTCCCGCCTCCCCACGGATGGAGCGGTACTCTTGCTCGACCCTCTTCCGCAAAACGAACTTCCCGCGGAAGCCGGTTTCCGCGTAGACCGCGTGGCGGATTTCAACGGACAGTCCGTCTCGCTCGCGGAGGGCGAGGACTACGAGGGGCATCCGGTCACTCGTTATTTGATCGCCGACGACATAGAAGTGTCCCTTTACGATGTTGTCACCGATTACGATCCCTCCTACGATGTGCTCCTTTCTTACGACGATAACCCGTTGCTTATGGTGCGCAACGACAAGGAGAACAAAGTCGGCGTCATGGCATTCAGCGTGCATTATTCCACACTTGCCAAGCTGCCGGAGAATTTTTTGATCATGTACAGCTTGCTCGATTATTTCTTCCCGTCCGTCGTCAGCGGAAACGCATTCGAGGTCGGAGAGGAATTTACGCTCAACACCCGCGGAGAAGAGCTTGTATTCTCGGAGAATAACACCGTATTTTCGGAGGCGGAAATGCCGAGGAGTTTTTCCATCGAGGTGCCGGGATCGTACTATTTCGAGCAAACGACCTATTACGGAAAAGAACTTTTCACGGAGGTCTTTGTAAGACCCCCCGCAGCGGAAAGCGACATCCGGAAGAGGGAGACGGGACTTTCGGACCCCTATGCGGACACCGAAGCGGAAACGGTTTATCGTGATTTGTTGCTCATTCTCGCTTCCGCGC
Source organism: uncultured Clostridia bacterium (assembly GCA_947626305.1). Taxonomy (GTDB): domain Bacteria; phylum Bacillota; class Clostridia; order Christensenellales; family Borkfalkiaceae; genus Gallimonas. The sequence goes on from CANQRP010000030.1 coordinate 1,933, forward strand.
TCGTCGGCCTGCTCTTCCTCGAATGGATCCTGCAATCGCGTGAAAATAAGTAAGGAGGAGAAACGATGCGGAATTTTACCATTCAATTTCAATATCCGTGGTTGCTCCTGCTGCTCATTCCCGCTTACGCGCTGACGATCGTTCTCTATCTGCTTCTCAACAAGAAGTTCAGAAGAACGAGAAACCGCGTGATCTCCATTATCTTGCATTGCATCGTGATGACGCTCTGCATCTGCGTGCTTGCGGGCATCGGTTTCCGGTATGAGATCTCCAATCTCGAAAACGAGATCATCCTGCTCGTCGACGTCTCCGAGACGGAGGCGCGGTCGGCGGAGCGTCGGGATGAGTTTGTGCGCACCGTCATCACCGAATGCGGTTACGACGGGTACAAGGTCGGCGTCGTCACCTTCGGGTTCGACCAAAAGTATGCCGTTCCCCTCACCTACAATGCGGGCGCCGTTTATCAGAACTATTTGGACGCGGAAAAACCGGACACGAGCGCGACGAACATCGCCGCGGCATTGAAATTCGTGTCCGATAACAACCTCTTCCTCTCTCCCGAGACCGCCAAGATCGTTCTCATCACCGACGGAAAGGAGACGGACGAACAGGCATCCGCGGTCATCGGCTCCATTGCCAAACGGGGGATCGTCGTAGATACCGTGCACATCGCTTCCGAATACGAGGAGGACAAGGTACAGGTCGTGGGGGTGGAATACCCCGTCTACCACATCAATCAAAACGAAGCGTTTACCCTCAACGTGCTGCTCAGGTGCAAAGCGGATTCGCCGCAGACCACGGTGCAGGTGTACGATAACGGCGTCCTTGCCGAGGAGATGTCGAGAACGGTCGATCTCGACGAGGGCGAACATTCCGTCTCCTTCCAAACGTCGTTTGCCTCACAGGGGCTACACGAGATAGAGGTGAAGATCGGCGGTGAAGACGGGCTGAAAAACAACAACGAATATTCTTCTTATTACTACCTCGAAGTGTTCGGACATGTGCTCATCATCGAGCACAGGGGCGGGGAGTCCGAAGCGCTCAAAGCAATGCTCAACGAAGAAGCGGTATACGCCGAAAGCGGCGTAGATGTCCTCAATCTGGAGGACCGCACCGATCTTCCCACCACAGTCGAGGAATTGAGAAACTATGACCAGATCATTCTGAACAATATCTCAAACGGGGATCTGAAAGACCTTCCCGTTCCCGATACGGCGAGTACCGAAGACGGGGAAGACTGGTTTGTAAAACTTCTCTATTCCTATGTGTATGATTACGGCGGCGGACTGCTGACCGTGGGGGGGAAAGAGGACGACGGCGTGGAACTCAAAGCGCACGCCTACAACCGTGCGGATCTTTACAATACCCTCTATCAGCAGATGTTGCCCGTACAGGCGATCGATTATAAACCGCCCGTGGCGGTCATGATCATCATCGATATTTCCGGGTCCATGGGCTCTGGCGAGGACGGTTCCCCTCTCTATTACGCAAAACAGGGCGCCATCTCCTGCCTCGATGCGCTTTCCGACAGGGATTATGTCGGGATCATGACCCTCGATACGGTGTACGGCACCATTCTTCCGCTCACTTCGCGTACAGAGGAGACCCGTATCCGCGAGGCGATCCTCGGCATCGGCACGGGGGAAGCCACCGTCTTTTCGAGCGCGATCAAGACGGCAGGCGAACGTTTGCGTCAGCAGACGAACGTCGACAAGCGCCACATCGTCATCGTCACGGACGGGATGCCCGGCGAGCAACCGGAGGACTATCTCCCCATTGCCCGTGACTTATACGAGACGAGCGGCGTCACGATCTCCGTCGTCGGAGTGGAGATGTCGGAGTCCGGAACGTACGAAGCCATGAAGGAACTCACCGACGCCGCAGGCGGACAGACCCACACCGCGAGCGGGCGCGAACTCATCGACGAAATGCGCGGCGACCTCGAAGCCCCCGCTATCAAGGAATTCAATTACGAAAACTTCTATCCCGTCGTGTCGAGCGAACGCTCTCCTCTTTTGAACGGCGTCGAATACGGTGCGGAGGGGAACAGAAGGCAGTTCAATGTCACGCTCGGCGGATTTTTCGGCGTTAAGGCGCGCGAGAATGCCGATGTCGTGCTCATGGGCGATTACGAAGTTCCCATCTACGCGCAGTGGAAATACGGAAAAGGCATGGTAGGCAGCTTTATGTGCGATTTGGACGGAAGCGACGCCAGCTGGTCCAAAGAGTTCATGGCGGACAGGAACGGCAGGCGTTTCCTCTATAACGTCATCGCCAATCTTATGCCCACACAGGATATCCGCCCGGGAGATCTTCGATTCGATCTCGAAGAGGGAAATTATATCAATCGTCTCAGTGTCTTCACGGAGCTTTCGGACGGGCAGAAGATCGTAGGAAAGATCGTCGAACACACTGCGGACGGCGATGTGGAATATTCCATGAACGCCGTAACCGAAAACACGGAGAGCGGGATCTACGTCACCGACCCGTTCGGCGTAGAAAATCACTATTCCCGCTGCGGATTTGTTGTCAAGAAGGGCGGCGTATACAAGATCGTGATCGAAAAATACGAGGCGGGCGGCACGTTGAGCTCGTCTGTCACCGTCTACAAGGCGTTTTCCTATTCGCGGGAATATGATTCCTTTGCGGAGGAGTCGGAGGCGACGCTTGCCGACCTTGCCGATCTCGGCGGGGGGAGGGCGATCCCCGAGGACGATCCTTGGAGCCTTTTCGAAAGTTTTGTCCCCGTGCTCGAACGCTACTACGATCCCCGTCTTGCCTTCCTTATCATCGCAATGGTGCTCTTCCTCGGCGACATTGCGGTGCGGAAATTCAAATTCAAATGGATCCACGAATTAGTGCGTGAGCACAGAGCGAAAAAGGCGGAATCGAAATGAAGAAATTGAAATTTTTTGCGATCGTTTTGATGGCGGGCCTGATCGCAGGGCTGTCTTCCGCCTGCACGCGCATCGTCCCGCTCGACGCGCCGAAAGGATTTGTGCTCGACGATAACTATACCCTCTATTGGGGCTATGTCCCGGGCGCCCGCAGTTACACGGTGCGCATCGAGAATGCAGACGGGCATGGGGAAGAGGACGTCACGGCACGGTTCACGCACGTCTCGCTTGCCTATCTTGCGGAGGGGGACTACGAGATTCGGGTGATGGCGGTCGGCGGCAGTGAGAACGAGATCGTCTCCGCGTGGTCGGAGACGGTGGAATTTCATCGCGACAGAGAGTCCGGGCTCGTGTTTACGGCGATCAACGGCAATACGGAATATGCCGTCACGCAAGTGGGTACCGCGTCCGGTGCAGTCACGGTGGAGAGTGTCTATCGCGGAAAACCGGTCACGGAGATCGCGGAAGACGCTTTTCGCGGCAGAGGAAGCAGCCGTGTGGAGACCGTCGTCATCGGCGAAGGAGTCAAAACGATCGGCAACAACGCATTTTACAACTGCACCAATCTCACCGAGGTGCAGATCCCGGACACGGTGACGAGGATCGGCACAAACCTCTTCCAGGGCTGCACCAAACTTGCGCAAGTGAACCTTCCGGAGGGCATTACTTCCATTCCTGATTACACTTTCGCCTACTGCCGCGCGCTCGAAACGTTCACGATCGGCAGCAACGTCACCTTCATCGGCGAAAGCGCTTTTTACAACTGTTCCGCATTGACGGAGGCGGAGATCCCCGATGCGGTCTCCTATATCGGACCGCATGCCTTTGATTCGGATAAGGCGCTCGAACGCCTCTCCGTCGGGAAGGGGATCACTTCCGTCGGAGATTATGCCTTTTATGCCTGTTCCGCTCTGAGCGAAGTGCTCTTCGCGGAGATCGAGGGACAACTCACCCTCGGAGACCATGTGTTCGACGGTTGCCTCGGCATCGAAGCGATCGAGCTCCCCGAGGGACTCACAAATGTCGGCGCATACGATTTTTACCGTTGCTCCGCGCTGTCGGACGTGAGGATTCCCGAGAGCGTGACTTCGGTAGGGGCGTTTGCCTTCCGCGAGACTGCCTTCTACGATGCGCAGAGTGCGTCTGGAGACGGCTTCATCTATGCCGACCGCTGGTTGGTTGCGGCAACGGACGAGTGCAAACTCAGTCTCACCGTTCTTACGGGCGATATGTTGCGGGCGGATGTCGTCGGCATTGCCGATCAAACATTTATCGTCAACATGCCCACGGAATCGGGCGGTGTCGTCACGACGGGCGCTCCGTTCCTCGAAGAGGTATCGCTTGCGGCGAGCATCCGTTACCTTGGCGTGTATGCCTTCTATCGCTGTCCCCAGCTCAACAAGTTTACCACGGAGGCGGGCAGCGAGCTGGTGTCGGTGGGAGACAGAGCCTTTCAGAATTGTTCTATCCTGCGCAATGTTCAGTTCCGCAACGGGCTGAAAGAGATCGGAAGTTATGCCTTTTATAACTGTACGATGATCACGGGCGGCGATAATCTCGTCCCCGCGAGCGTGGAACGCATCGGCACCTATGCGTTTTGGGGGACCGGGCTTTGGTTGCAGGCGGCGGAGACGGACGGCGTGGTATATGCCGGGAACTGGGTCGTCGGCTTCAACAATCTCGTCGATACCGCAATTGTATTCAAAAACGGGACCGTAGGTATCTCCGACTTTGCGTTTTATCAAAATGAAGACGTGCAGAACATCACCGGTCTTGCGGGTGCGGAGCATATCGGGAGAGGGGCGTTCTACGGTTGCAGTTCGCTCAGCCTGATCTCGCTCAATTACAATCTTACCGAGATTGCGGATAATACGTTCAGCGGTTGTACCTCCCTCTTCTTGGCAAATTTGCCGTACAATCTGAAAAGGATAGGGTTGCGTGCTTTCTATCAATGCACGATGTTGGACGCGATCGACCTCTCCGTCACCGATGTCGAAACGGTGGGGGACTATGCCTTTTACGGTTGCTTCAACGTAAAGAATATCACGCTCGGCTCCAAACTCGAAGACATCGGCGACTATGCTTTTTATGGGCTTGACCAGATCGCCGAACTCGAGATCCCGGGCAGTGTAAAGGAGATCGGCTCGCACGCGTTCGCGAATTGCTCCGCGCTCGCTACGGTCATTTTCGGCGAAAATCTGGAGAAGATCGGAACCGCCGCCTTCATGGGCTGCGAGACGCTGAGCGGCGTCACGTTGCCGGACAGTGTGAAGGAAGTGGGCAATTATGCGTTCTATCGTTGCACTTCTCTTGTCGAGCTCGATTTGGGGGATGGCGTAGAGAAGATCGGGACCTATGCCTTTGCCCGCAGCGGTTTGACCTCTCTCATTCTTCCCGCGTCCGTCACGAAAGTCGGCAATTACGCGTTCAAGGGATGTACCGCGCTCGAAAGCGTACTCATGCTCGGAGTTCCTTTGGAGATCGGGGCACATGCTTTCTACGGCGGGTTTCCTACGATCTATGTCGCGGGGGACATCGCGGAGACGACAGGTTGGAATTCCCGTTGGAACTCTTCCTTCCGCCCCGTGGTTTGGAACTGTGCAACGGAGGAGGGCGGACTTGTCTCATTCGTCAACGACCCCGCAAATGTGACCAACCCGTTTGCGCGCGGCGGTTTTTCCGCTCCCGCTCGCAAAGGATACGATTTCGTCGGTTGGGCGACTTCGCCCGGTGGCGAGGCGGTGTACGGCGAAAACGAGTGGCAAAATGCCGAGCAGGGAGTGACCCTGTACGCGGTTTGGACGGCGCAGAGGTCCGATGTCCCTTCGGCGCCCGATACAACAAATTCCTAAGCATCATAAGGAGATGAAACTATGAAGAGGATGAAGAAAATTTGGCTCCTGTTTGCCTTGACGCTGTTTGCGGTCTGTTGCTTTGCGCTTTCCGCCTGCGGAAACGCAGTGGTATTCAAGTTCGATACGGACGGCGGCGAGGAGATCGCGGCGGTGGAGTGCCAAAAAGGCGAGGAATATACTCTTCCCACGCCTGCCGCCCGCACGGGGTATGAGTTTGAAGGGTGGTATCTCACGGAGGATTTCTCCGGAGCACCCGTAGTGTCGCAGACCGCGGAAGAAGATCTCACTTTTTACGCCAAGTGGACAAAACTCTACCTCGTCACGTTGGACGTGGGAAGCGGTACACTTTCTGAGCGGAGTTTTTATCTGAAAGCGGGGGAAAATCTTGCGGACGCTTTGGAGGACAGAGTGCCCACCCGGGAAGATTTCCTCTTCGGCTGCTGGCAGAAAGACGGGAAGGACCTCGGTGCGGGGGAGCGGATGCCGCAGGAAGACATCACGCTCACGGCGAAGTATCAGGTGAAGTACACCGTAGAGGTCTACGAACAGGCGCTGGACGATCCCAACGAGTACGAGAAGGCGGCGGAGCCCGTTGTCGGCTATGCGTATGCGGACGGGCAGGAGTTTACTCCTACCGTGGACCGAGAGGGCTTCACGCTTACGACGCATGAGGGCAATATCCGTTCCAAAGTGCTTACGGAGACGCCCTCTCAAAACCTTTTCCGCCTCTATTTCGACCGAAGTGAAGTCACTGTGCTCTTCGACGGCAACGGTGCCGAAGGAGAAAGAACGGTCGTTACGGGCAAATACGGTCAAACGATCGACCTCCCTACCGATCTCTTTGTGCGGGAAGGCTATCTTCTCCTCGGTTGGAGCGCGAGCCAGACGGGCGGGGAGCCCATGTATATCCCTCACGAAGTGTTCAACGAGGAAGCGGGTGAGCCTGTCGAATATACGCTTTCTTCAAGCGTGGTGCTCTATGCCGTGTGGCAACAGGGCTACGTGGATCTCTTCGGGGGTAGCGACCTTATTTACATCGTAAACGATGAAGCCTATCTCGAACGTGCGGGCTTCCTGTTCGCAGGCGAACAACGCGGCAACCGTGCGCTTTACACATTCAGTGCGGAAAATAAGATCTTGCTCACCTGCAAGGTATACGACGACGGCACATTCTGTTATTCCGACAGCACCCGCGCGAGTTTTTCCGCGAGCTTATACAGTCTCGAAGAAAATGCGTTGAGTGATACGATCACTCTGTATTTCACCGACGAGTTCAACGGTCTTTCTTACAGCGTAAAAGACAGCGGGGGAAAGACGGATACCTCCTCCGGCACATATGTCCTGGATGAATACGGTTACTACCATACGCAGTTCACCTCTGGCAGCATGCGGGGGAAGGACTTTGTGTTCGTTGTCGATTCCGTGCAGTCGGAAAACGGCACGTATGTCAATGTGTTCATCGTCCGCAACGAGGAAGAATACGAGCTCGGCGTGCTTACGATGTTCGTGAGCGTGGAGGGCAGCGTCTTCCCCTATGACGAAGATTTTCTCCTCATGCTCGACGGGTTCGGCAACGCCGCACTCACTTACAACGGAAGCATCCTCCCGCTCTACTACACGATGGATACTTCCATTGGGACCGAAGTCCTTGTACTTTACCTTTCGGAGAATGAGGTGTTCGGCACCTTTGTCATCATCGAAGAACAGGGAGTCAAGGGCTACATCTACTTCGATCCCACAAGCTACGGGACCTTCAAGGAAGAGAACGGAAACGGCAACCTCACTTTGGACGGTGTGAGCCAAGGGACCTTCATGAAGGGCGCAACGCGGGTAAGCGGTTATTATACGGCGACCGAATCGGTCACGGGCGCCACGATCGTAACGCTCGTCTCGGGAACGCAGACGTATGTCTTTGCCGTCTGGTCCGAGTCCGATGAAAGCGGGGAAGAATACGAATATTATTACGAGCAGTACGACAGCTCTTATGCGGAGCTCCTGTACAGCGGCGACACGATCGGATATCCTCTCCTCATCATGGGAACGGAGGGGAACGAGTTTACCCTCTATATGCCCGATGCGAGTGGGGCATACCTGGTCCCCGTATTGGAAGGTACCGTCTCGGCGCACACGGGGGAGGGAGCCTATCTCGCCACCGTGACAGACGTCGTAACGGATGCGGGGCTCGCTCCGTCCGAAGTGGACTATACGTCTCTCAAATCGTTTGTCTTCTCGATCGGCATTGCGGAGACGAGCGAAGGATACATGTCCGTCATGTATTGGTGGGCTTACACCACAAACGACAATGAGACGGTGGGGCTCAAAGAGGAGTATTCCGCGCAAGAAGGCAGCGGAAAGCTCGTGATCGTGGGCGGTTTTGCATTCTATACGGACGCCGAAGGCACGGAGCACGTCGGGACCTGGCAGACGGACGACCTCTGTTGCATCCTCTCCGACGAAGAAGGCGATGTGATCTTCTTCAAGCTCATCGACGAAGGCAAAACGTTTGTACTTCTCGACTACGATCTGCTCGGCTATGCCTATTTGGTAACAGAAGGCGGAGAGGCGGCCCCTGACAATTATCTTATGTTGGACGGTCTCGGCGGTGCGGTTTACTTCGAAAATGCCGGGAGCGACGCCGAAATTTCGACCGAAGGGAAGATCGCGCTTACCGATAAGGATACGGAGTTCGGCGACGACATCTATCAATTCACGTCGGATGGAAAGACCTTTGAGTTGATCCTTTACACGGACGGAACGTATCTTTACTTCTCGGTCAAGAGCGAAACATATTTCGGTGAGTATAAGACGGCTGCGGGAGATACGATCACGCTCGACGGGTTCTCGTCGTTCGCTTCTTACGAGAGCGCGGACGGAAGCACCTATTTCGTCGGTACCTATTACCTCTATGAGGAAAACCTCATCCGCCTCACCGGGCACCTTGAAGACGGCACCGCCGTTCCCTTCTTCTTCGAAGTCGAAAACCGTACCGTTACGCAGCTCGGCAGCGAGTTCGGCGAATGCGCGGTTGTGGAGAATCAATCCATTCGCGACGAGTACTATTCTTTCGACGGTCACGGAAAGCTCACCGTAATTGTCATCGAAGGCGAGGGAGACGACAGCACCGAAAAGACGGTAGCCGAAGGCGAATATTCGCGGCGGGAAGACGGCGCATATGTGCTTACCTACACGTATACCGGTAAATCCCAAACGACGACGATCGTCGGCAGTTTCGGCGTGCTTCGGCTCGAACAAGGAAATGTCACCGTTTTCATTGTCTATTACGAAGAGGTGGTAAATGTCTACCTCAACGAAGCGGATTGGTCGGTGCTCGTCCTCGACGGGTTCGGGAGTGCGGAGCGCATCCTCGCAAACGGTCTTCTCGAAAGCGGGAGCTATGTCGTCATTTCCGAGGAATTGATCTATTACTGCAACGATGATGCGACCGACGCTTGTCTCTATGAGTACGATGCGAAAAACGGCAGGATCGTCGCGCTCGACTTCGGTGAAACGGGTTACTACACCGAGGATCTCGACGCTCTCCTCTTCACGAGTTACGGCTTCGTCGTCTATCACGACGAGACCCTCTGCTTCTACTATTTGGAGGACGACGATTCGGTGACGCTCTACTATGCCGCCGAAGACCTCGAAGACGTCGAAGAAGATCGGATCAACCGGTACGGCTATGTAGCAGTGAGCGACTTCGGCAAGTTCAACGATACGATCACCTTCGAGAACAAAACCTATCACAAGAACGAAGGATTTGCGATCTCCTTCGAGCGGAAAGCCGGCGAGACCGCTTACCCCATTCCTCTGGAAGAAGGAAATGTTCCGCTTGAAGACCTTACTTTCGCGCCGTCGGACGGCGATTTCACGACGATAGGCGCCGTGCTGCTTACAACGGAAAGCGGACCTATGCAAGCCTCCTGCTATGTCGTACGGGAGACGGACGACAGCGGCAACACACAGCTCTATCTTCTCTTCGCCACTACGGGCAACGGTTACTTCCGCTACGACATCACCGTGGAATATCGCGGTGAAAAGAACAGCACCTATTCCGTAACGGGGATGAGCGCGGTGGAGGAGTACTATTCCGCTGCGGAGGTCGAACTCTATCTCTACCTGTCCCAGTTGGGCATGGCGGGCAGTATCACCGATTTCAGCACCATCCGCCGCGTGATCGAATTCGATACCCAAGGTGTTGCGGGCGAAGTTTATATCGAAGCTGACTTTACCGAATTGGCGGGATATTATGATGTCAACGGAGATCCGATCGAGGGCATCGATCGCGCCGATTGCATCGATATCGAATATTACGGCTATTCCATCGCGACATTCCGAGGAAGTGATGGCTATACGTATCACCTCTACTTTGCGGTGGAGGACGTCGATGAACTCGGGGTGTCGGTGTATTCCGTTCTTGCGTTTACGCGCGAGCAACAGTTCGATGTGGAAGGCGATCAGTATAAGGTCGTTACGGAGCGCATCATCGGCACCGATTCGGATGCGTATGCGATCGGGGAACTGCTCATGACGACTCTTCTCGAAAAATCCGAAGAAGGGGATTGGCAAGAGCTCTACTTCGACTATAATTTCATCCAAGGACTTACGGAGGTGTTCATCGTCGAGGATGATTACGATTCGGTGAAAGAGACCCATTACATCGTGAGTGTGAAGGATCTGGATTGGTCAAGCGAGTACGTCGTTCCGCTCTTTGAGAGCGTCACGGTCACGGTCAAAGAGGCGCGCGTCTATTACGACGCCTCGCAACGGTATGCGGTCGCGATCTATGAAGACGAAGGTAAAATCGCTTACTTGCTCGATTACTTCGCGGAATCGTATTACCCCGTCATGAGTTGCGAGTTGATCGCAGCAGATACCTATGCTATAGAAACGGCAGACGGCGCGCACTACACCGTCAAGATCGAGGGCAACACGGTCACTGTGACAAGCAGCGACACGAACTGATGGCAAAACGCCCGGTCTGCGGCACCGTCCGCGGACCGGGATTTTCGCTTCTCGAGGAGGAAGAAGAGGAGGAACGGCAGCATCTTCTCGAAGAAGAGGAAGAGGTCATGGAAAACGGTTATTGGTAATCAAGGAGGAAACATCATGCCTTTTATCGACAGTAAGATCACATTGACGCTCACGGAACAACAAAAAGAACGGGTAAAAACACGGCTCGGGGAGGCGATCTCCACATTGCACAAGGGGGAGGGCTATCTCATGGTCGGCTTTGCGGACGGGTACGATCTCTATTTTGCGGGCAAAAAGCTCGAGAAGGGGGCATATGTGGAAGTCAGCCTCTTCGGCAAGGCTTCCCCCGCCGATTACGACAAGATGACGGGCAAAATTTGCGCCATTTTGAGCGAGGAGCTCGGCATTCCCGCGAGCGCGGTCTACGTTACCTACCACGGAATTTCCGATTGGGGCTGGAACGGTTCGAATTTTTGAGTAAGTTTTCCCAAAACACTTGCTTTCCGCGGTGGGAAATGGTAAAATAGGAAAAAGCAAAGCGGAGCAAGAAATGGAAGAAAATATCATTGTCGATATCGCAAAGGCGGAGGAAGAGGGGGCAAGACGCAGAGCCGAAGGCACGGAGCGCGCCCGTCTTTTGCTTGCCGATGCGGAAGAGCGGTCCTCCGAGATCCTGAAAAAAGCGGAAACGGATCGCGCCATACTGCGCGCAAACGGCATCCGAAAAGCGGAATCGGCATCTGACGCCGCTTATGAACATACTTTGGCGCTCGCCGCCAAGGACGCAAAAGAGTACGCGGACGGGCTCCTCGGGCATACCGAGACGTACGTCGCGGAGATCGTAGGGAGGATCTTGAAGTGATCGAGCGGATGAGAAAACTCGATCTCATCGCGCTTTCTTACGATCGGGACGCTCTTTTGGATGTTCTCGAACGTACGGGCGCGGCAGAGGTGAAACTCCACGCCGAAACGGAGGGCACACAGCCTCTTCCCGAGGAGGGCGGGGAACTTTCCACGCGCCTTACCGCTTGGGAAGATGCGCTCTCTTTGCTCACCTCGGAGGCGGAAAAGTATGCGAAAGAGCATGACAAAAAAGAGTTTTCCCTGCCCAAGGAACTGACGGTCGGCTATCGGGAATTTTTCGCCGCACGGCAAACGCTCTCCGCGGCGGATGCGATCGTCGAAAAGATCAATACCCTTGCAAACGAAAAAAACGCTGCGCTCTCCGAGGAGGCGCGCCTTTCCCGCGCGATCGCGGCGGCGCTCCCTTACGGACGGGCGAGGGCGTTTTCTTCTTATGCGGATTCCCGCCACACGGCAACAAAGCTCGGACTGGTCCCCTCCGCCGCATGGGCGAATTGCAAAAAGCAGCTCGACGAACTCTCCCTTGCCGCCTACGAAGCGGTCGAGGGCGAGAGCGTTCTTCTCTCCGTCACCGTGCACAAGAGCGTACTCGAAGAGACGGAACAGATTTTGGGGGCGGCGGGGTTCGTCTCCTGCCCCTACACGGGGGAGCAGACGGGCGAAGAGCTCCTCGCCTCTCTCAACGGGGAGGCTGCGGCGCAGAAGACGAAGCGGGAGGAGGCGGAACGCGCCCTCTTCGAGCTCTCTTCCTCCGTAAAAGACTTGAAATTGTATTGCGACGTGCTCGGATTCGAGCTGGAAAAAGCGGAGCAAGCGGCAAAACTCAGGGGGACGGAGCGCACCTTCCTGTTGGAGGCGTTCGTTCCCGCCGTCAAAGAAAACGACGTAAAAGCCGCGCTTGACGGAAGCGGACTCACAGTGTTCTATGAGTTTTCCGACCCCGCGAAAGACGAGTTCGTTCCCACGCTCACAAAGAACAACAAGGTCGTCGAGAATTTCGAGGCGATCACGAATATGTATTCCCCGCCGAGCGCGCGGGAATTCGACCCCAACACGGTGATGTCCTTCTTTTACAGTGTCTTTTTGGGGTTCATCATGGCGGACGTCGGCTACGGGCTTCTGATGATGCTCGGCGGCGGCTTTCTCTATTTCAGGAATCGCGCCAAAAAGGGCGGCATCAAATCGCTTGCGGGCGTTTTTGCGATCGGCGGTATTTTCGCCGTCATCTGGGGCTTTTTGTTCAATTCCATCTTAGGAATGCAATTTTTGCCCTTTACGGTCATGCCCGACGCACAGCATGAGAATTGGAAATTCGTCGGCATCGACATTCCCTCCATGCTCATCGTCAGCATGCTCATCGGGATTGCGCAGATCTTTGCGGGATATTTGTGCAAGTTCTGGCAGGAGTGCAGAAGGGGACATTTTTGGGACGGCGTGTTCGACGGCATCACGTGGGCGGTCTTTTCGATCGGTATGGCGCTCGCCGTCGTCGGGCTCACCGAAAAGTTCAATCTTCCGCAGCTCACCATGGCGGGCGGGATCGTCGCCGTCTCCGCGCTTGCGGTGTCCGTACTCACGGCGGGGCGGCACGAAAAGTTCCTCGGCAAATTCACCAAGGGCTTCGGCGCGCTGTACGGCATCATCAACTACATCTCGGACGTGTTGAGTTACGCCCGTCTCTACGGGCTCATGCTCTCGGGCGCGGTCATCGCGCAGATCATCTCGCAGTACGGCGTACAGTTTTTAACGGGCGGCAATGTCGCGTTCATGATCTTGGGCGCGGTCCTCATGGTGGTGGGGCATTTGTTCAACCTCGCCATGAGCCTGCTCGGCGCCTACATCCACGACGCACGCTTGCAGTACGTGGAATTCTACGGCAGATTCTTCGAGGGAGAGGGGGAACTCTTTGCCCCGCTCGGCTCCAATCGCAAATATGTCCGCGTGATGTAACGGTCCGCGGAAAAATCAAATCGAAAAACAAAGTGAAAACTTTTGGAGGTAAACAATGTTTACAACAGGTTACGTCATTGCAATGGTGGGGATCGCGCTCTGCGTCCTGCTCTGCGGCGTAGGCTCGGCGATCGGTCTTTACAAGACGGGTAGCGCCGCGGCGGGCGTCTTGGGGGAGAACCCCAAGCTGTTCGGCAAAGTCATGGTACTCGTGCTCCTTCCCGCAACGCAGG
>CANQRP010000031.1 GCA_947626305.1 uncultured Clostridia bacterium
TTCGTGGTCGCGCTCACGGGGAATATTTTAACGATGCCGGGGCTTCCCAAAGTTCCCGCCGCGGAGAAGATCGACGTGGATGAAAACGGCGTCATCTCGGGACTGTTTTAAGGGGATGGCGCTTTTGGTAAGCGTCGCATCTCTTTGTCGCCCTTGCGTTTTTCTCGGTCACGTACTTCTCTGTACGCTCCCGTCGAAAAGCCGCAGGCTCCTCGACCTGCTCGCTTCCGAAAAGCGCGACGATCCCTATCGGTAAGCGTCGCATCTCATTGTCGCCACTCTTGCCCTCCCCCGCGCGAATGCGCGGGGGAGGGGTAGGGGAGGGGGCACCTTATTACGACCTGCCCCCATTTATGGGGGCGGGTGGCTCACGCAGTGAGACAGGTGGGGGTAAAATGCGGAGCCCCCTTTCGGCTCACTGCGTTCGCCACTTTTCCCCGCTTCGCGAGGGACAGCTTAGATCGGACGCGACCATTACTCAATGATAATCATGCAAAACGAAATACAGGGATTAAAAAACGCCGTGCCGCCGCTGCTCCAGTGGTACGGCGTTCATAAAAGGCAACTTCCGTGGCGTGGCACCCGCGACCCATACAAAATATGGGTCTCCGAGATCATGCTCCAACAGACCCGTGTGGAGGCGGTCAAGGGGTACTACGTCTCCTTCCTCGAAAAATTCCCCACCGCCGAAGCCTTGGCGCGCGCCTCCGAAGAGGAGGTGTTAAAGGCATGGGAGGGGCTCGGCTACTATTCCCGCGCCCGCAACCTGCATAAGGCGGCAAAAATCATCGCACGGCAGGGCTTCCCGCGCGACTTCGAGGGGGTGCGCTCCCTTCCCGGCGTGGGGGACTACACCGCCGGCGCCATTTGTTCCATCGCCTACGACCTTCCCTGCCCCGCGGTGGACGGCAACGTGCTGCGCGTGCTTACCCGCCTCACCGCCGACGGGCGAAATATCGACGAAAACGCGACCCGTGTCGCCATTTCGCGCCTTTTGCGAGAGGTGTATCCCAAGGAAGCGGGGGAATTTTGCCAATCGCTCATGGAGCTCGGAGCGACCGTGTGCGTCCCCAACGGCGAGCCGATGTGCACGCTCTGCCCCTGGCAAACGATGTGCGCCGCACATCTTTCGGGCAGGGAGGAGGAGTTCCCCGTTCGCAGCGAAAAAAGGGCGAGAAAGACGGAGCGCATCTTCGTATATGTTCTCGAAAGAGAGGGGAAATTCGCCCTGCGCAAGCGGGAGGAGAGGGGACTCTTGTCGGGGCTTTGGGAATTTCCCAACGCGGCGGAAGACGAGAGCGCGGCTTACGGCACCGTCCTCGCCGAAAAAACTGCCAAACACATCTTCACCCATGTGGAGTGGCACATGACGGGGTACCTCATCGAGGCGAAGGAGTTCTTCCCGCGGTTTTTGTGGGTGACGCCCGAGGAGATGCGGAAAAATTACGCCCTTCCCTCGGCATTCAAAGCCTTCAAAGAGTGGGTGAAGTGAGGAAAGTAAAAAGCAGAGAATTTCTTGCCCACCCCCGCGCGAACGCGCGGGGGTAGGTGGAACCGAGAATACCCCCACCCGTCACTCACTTCGTTCGTGCCACCGTTTTGGCGGCAGGGACCGCCAAAACCCCGCCTCGCTACCAGCTCGGCTGTCGCGGCGCCCCTCACAGCCCACAGGGCTGCTGAGGAGAATGGCGCCGCTCCACCCCCAACAAGTTGGGGGGAGGCTCTCGCGGAGCGGGTGGTGGGGGGTCAACTTCAAACATACAAAAAAGCGGTATGCAAACGAGGCGCATACCGCTTTTTTGCTTTTCAATTGTTACTCAGACGCTTGATCCGACCCTGCGTTTGGCTCGGACGGCTCGTCGAAGAAGGAGCGCGTTTTTTTCTCGGGCTCCGCTTTCAATTTCCACGCAAGAAGCAGGCAGACGAGGACCGCCGCAAGGACGAGTACGTTTACACAGGAAAGGACGAGCGTAAACAGCTTTAATTCCGAAAACGCGATCGCATTCAAAGCTAACATGATGTATTTTTACTCAACGTCGACCGTGAAGGTAAGGGTGTCGCTATATTCCTGACCGCCCGTGGAAGGATTGCCCTCAACGTCGCCTTTAATGCTTGCGGAGCCTTCCGTGCTGCCCGATGCCACCGTAAGGACTTCGCCGTTGTTGGCAAGGTCTTCCGCTTCGGCAAGACTGCCTTCATCGGCTGCGGCTTTCAGCGTATAGTCTATGGATTTTGCGCCATTCTTCAATTTCCAGCCCTCGTTGTAATTCGTGCTCGAAACCGTGACTTGCGTTTGTAAAGTAATTTTTTACGATAGTAAAGTAAAATTTGACCAAAAAGGCAAAAATTTTGAAGGGGAATGCCATGCTGAACGAAAATATCAGAGAATTGAGAAAGTTGCGGCATCTGAGTCAGGTGGAGCTCGCCGAATGTCTGCACGTGAGCAAACAGTGCGTTTCGAATTGGGAGAACGACAACATTTTGCCGTCCGTGGAGATGTTGGTGAAGGTCGCAAACTTCTTCGGCGTGACGACCGACGCGCTCCTCGGGTTGGAGGACCGCACTACCGTCTGCGTGGAAGGACTTACGGACACCCAAACGGAGCATATCAAACAACTCATAGCGGACCTGCGGGAAGCAAACGGCGCGCGTTGAACGATCGGGCGGCGGGCTGTCTTTCAAGACCGCCCGCCGCCCATTTATCCACGGACCGTTTTTATCGGATCGTTTTTATCGAGCCTTTTATCCCCGGACCGTTTTTATCGGACTGCCCGCCGCCCCGAATTTCCGATTGACTTTTTGCTTCCGCTGTGGTATAATCATCGGGTATGGCTGACAAAGGAAAATTCATCGTATTCGAGGGGTGCGACGGCAGCGGCAAGAGCACGCAACTCAAATCCCTCGCAAGTTATCTCGAAAGCAGGGGAGAGGAAGTCTATCTCACCCGCGAACCCACCGACTCGCCCGTCGGCTCGCTCATCCACACCTGTTTGATGGGCAGGATCGCCACCGACGAGTACACCATCGCGGCGCTGTTCGCGGCGGACCGCCTCGACCACATCCGCAACGGTCTCAACGGCATTCTCAAAAAATTGAATGAAGGGGTCACGGTGCTGTGCGATCGGTTCTATCTCTCCTCGTTCGCCTACAACGGCGGGTTTGTGCCGCTCGAGTGGGTGATCTCCCTCAACACGCCCGCGATGGAGACGATCGTGCCCGACCTCACGGTGTTCATCGACCTTCCTCCCGAGGAGGGGATGCGGCGCATCGCCCGCCGCGGCGACAAGGAGCGCTACGAGACCCTCGAAAAACAAAAACTCATCCGCGACAATTATTTCGCGCTGTTCGAGCGCTTCAAAGCGCGGGAAAAGGTCGCCGTCATTCCGAGCGAACGGGACAAGGACGTCACGCAAGCGCACATCCGCGCCGCCGTCGACGAAGTATTCGGGTTTTGAATATGCAAAACAATCTTACGATCGGCATCATTGTAAAACCGCAGGGCATCCGCGGCGAAGTTAAGGTAAAGCCTTACACCGACGGCGCGGAGAGCTTTCAAGGCTTAAAGCGGGTCTTTCTCGACGGCGAAGAGGTGAAGATCCTCTCCGTGCGTTTGGGGGCGGACGCGGTGTATTTGGGGCTGAAAGGGGTCCCCGACCGCAACGCGGCGGAGCGCTTGCGCGGCAAGGAGCTCACCCTCCCCCGCGAGGAGGCGCCCGACCCCGGCGCGGGCAGATATTACATCGCCGACCTTTTGGGCGCGGAAGTCGTCTCCGAAGAGGGGGAACTCCTCGGCGTTCTGAAGGAGATCCGTCCCGCCGCCACCGACATTTATTTTTTGGAGCGGGAGGGCAAAGAGGTGCTCTTTCCCGCGGTGAAGGGGGTCGTGACGGACATCGACGTCGCCGCGGGGCGCATCACGGTCTGTAAAAAGCGCTTCGACGAAGTCGTGGTGGAGTAAGAATTTCGCGGAAAATCTTGCTGTGCAATCTTTTCCGCGAGGGGGGTCGCCCGATTGTTTGCTCGCGACGTAAGCCCTACCCCAACTTGTTGGGGGAGGAGCGGCGTCATCCTCCTCAGCAGCCCTGCGGGCTGTGACAGGATAAGTGCTCCCCGATGGGGCGCCAAGGTAATTCAATCGCTATGAAGATCACGATATTAACGCTATTTCCCGAAATGTTCACTCCGCTCTTCGGCAGCATCATCGGCAGAGGGGTGAAGGAGGGGAAACTCACCATCGAAACGGTGAACATCCGCGATTACACGGAGAACAAACAGAAAAAGTGCGACGACTATCCCTTCGGCGGCGGCGCGGGGCTCGTGATGACCGCACAGCCCATCGGCAGCGCCATCGAAGCGGTCGACCCCGAGCATAAAGCGCTCCGCATCTATCTTTCGCCCAAGGGGAAGGTGTTCAAACAGGAGATGGTGTATTCGCTCGTGGAGCGGGAGCATATCGTCCTCCTCTGCGGGCACTACGAGGGGGTCGACCAACGCGCCGTCGACCTCTTTATCGACGAGGAACTCTCCATCGGTGACTATGTTCTGACGGGCGGCGAACTCCCCGCCATGGTGGTGGCGGACTGCGTGGCGCGCTATGTGGAGGGCGTTCTCTCGCCCGAGAGTTTGGTGCAGGAGAGCTTTTCGGAGAACTTGCTCGAATACCCGCACTATACCCGCCCCGTGGAGTATCGCGGTCTCACCGTGCCCGAAGTGCTTAGAAGCGGCAACCATGCAGAGATCGACAAGTGGCGCCGCGAGCAGTCGATCGCGATCACGAAAAAGAACAGACCGGATTTGTTGAAGTAAAGTTCACGCGTTTCTTTGCTCGCTGCGCTCGAAAAGAAACGCCGTGAGGAAATGGGCTTTTGCGCTTTCACTTGCTCATCCTCTTGTTCGCGTTGTCGGGCAATAAGGCAAAAGGGTTTGCCAAATTGTGTCGCGCAGCGAAGAAGCGTGGTTCTTCTCGCGCAAGGAATTTTATTCGCGAAAAATCTTGCTGCGCAATCTTTTCCGCGAGGGGTTAAGCCTCGGATTTCATGTAACGCCATCGCCCGCGAACAGTCTGCCTTGTGCGGACAATGAGCCGTAAGTGTGCGGCAAATGGGGGGCGCTTATGAAAAATGGCGATTTTTCAACGCGCAGTGATTGTGGGAACATCTTTTCTTGCCGTCCCCCGCTGTGCGGGGGAAGGGTAGGGTGGAGTGGCGCAATACTGTTCAGCAGCGCGGTGCGCTGTGAACTGCGCCGCGACAGCCGAGCCGGTAGCGAGGCGGGGTTGCGGTAGGCGCTACCGCCGCAACGGGGCACCTTATTATTGTCCCCCCTTTCGGCTCGCTTCGTGTCACTCGTCTCACACGGGTAGAACCCCGTGTTCGGGCACCGTTCGCGCTGCAAATGCGCTCACTCATGTCGCCTTGCGCCAACAGTTATCAACTGTTGGCAAAATGCAAGGCTCCACCCCGCTTCGCGAGGGACAGCAACCCCCACCACCCGCTCCGCGGGAGCCTACCCCAACAAGTTGGGGTAGGCTAAGAGACCCTCCCCCTCGCATGCGAAGGGTAGGGCTTACGAGGCGAGGAGCAAAGAATCGCGCGAAAAGGAGGAAATTTCGTGAAGCTCATCCACTGGTTCCCGGGGCACATGGCGAAGGCGATGCGCCTCATGGAGGACAACTTAAAACTCTGCGACGCCGTGGTGTTCGTGCTCGACGCGCGCGCCCCCGCCTCCACCTATAACCCCAAGCTCACCGAGCTCGCGGGGCAAAAACCCGTGCTCTTCCTCTTCAATAAGTGCGACCTTGCCGACGGAAAAGCCGACGACCTCCTCACCCTCCTCAAAGAGGGCGGAACGAACGCCGTCAAGCTGAATGCGACCGCGCACAACATCCGCCCCTTGCAGTTCGCTTCCTCATTGCGGGCGTTCCCAACACGGGAAAGAGCACCGTCATCAACGCCCTCTCGGGCAGTAAAAAAGCGCAGGTGGGGGACAAAGCGGGCGTCACCCGAGGCAAACAGTGGGTCAAGTGCGGCAGCTTCGAACTCATGGATACCCCAGGCACCATGCCGCCCTCCTTCTCCGACCAGACCCTCGCCCGCCGCCTCGCCTACATCGGCAGCGTCAACGACGACATCCTCGAAATGGACGAGATCGCCCTCTGCCTTTTGGAAGAACTCGCCGCAAACTATCCCGAGCGGCTCAGAGAGCGCTACGAAATTTCGGACGGTACCCCCCTCGAACTGCTCGAAGCGGTGTGCAAAAAGAGGGGATACCTCCTCCGCGGGGGAGAGCTCGACTACGAGCGGGGGGAACGCGCCCTCATCGACGATTTCCGCAAGGGCAAGCTCGGCAGAGTGTGCCTCGACAGTGCGGAGGACATGAAGAACGCGGGGCTCATCCGACCTTGACGGGGATCGGCAAACGAACGTTATGGACGAATTGACATACGAAAGAGAATACTTCGAAAGAGGCTACACCGCCGTAGCGGGCGTGGACGAAGTGGGAAGGGGACCGCTGGCGGGACCGGTCGTCTGTGCCGCCGTCATTCTGCCCCTCGGGGAAGAGACGCGCATCGCGGGGGTGGACGACAGCAAAAAACTCTCCAAAAAGAAGAGGGAACTTCTCGCCGAACGCATCAAAGAGGTCGCGCTCGCCTACTCCGTCGCCGAAGTGGATGAGAAGACCATCGACGCCGTAAACATTTTGCAGGCGACCCGCCTCTGCATGAAAAAGGCGGTGGAGGGGCTCGCCGTTCCGCCCGATTTCGTGCTGACGGACGGCAACATGACCCTCGACATCGCCCAGCCGCAGAGGAGCATCGTCAAGGGAGACGCGCTCGTCTGTTCCATCGGCGCGGCGAGCATTCTCGCAAAAGTGTACCGCGACAAGCTCATGGAGGAGTACGCGCGGGAGTATCCGGGGTACGGCTTCGAGCACAACGCGGGCTACGGCACCGCCGAACACATCAAGGCGATCGGGGAGAGGGGAATATGCAAAATTCACAGAAAGACCTTCGTAAAAAAATTCTTGGGAGAGGGGGAGAAGACCTCACCGTAAAGTACCTCAAAAAGCGGGGCTACAAAATTCTCGAACGCAACTACAAGACCCCCTTCGGAGAGGCGGACGTCATCGCGCGCAAAGGGGACACCTACTGCTTTGTGGAGGTAAAGACGCGCACGGACGACGAACACGGGCTCCCCGCCGAGGCGGTGGACGCGAAAAAGCGGGAACGCTACCGCAAGATCGCGTGGAGCTATTGCAACCTCCTGCGCAAAGAAGTGCCCTGCCGCTTCGACATCGCCTCCGTCATGGACGGCGAAGTGGAGTACTTCGAAGGGGCATATATCTGAGAGCGGGACATAAGAGCCGCAACATAAAATCGTAAAATGGGGCGGCGCCCGCGGAGATCTCCGCGGGCGCCGCCCGTTTCGTTTACGCGTTTCAGCGCACCAACTTCTTGATCCAGCTCTTTTCCTTTGCCGACACCTTTCCGTCGATGGCGCAGATCATGAGGCAGACGAGCACCACGTCGTCTTTGAGCTCGTCCGAGAGCAAGCCCAAGAGGTCCACGACCTCGTCGAGAGAGTTCGTGAACGCACGGCTCTCCGCGCGCAGCTGCCTTGCCGCCCGTTTGCAGTCCTCGTAGTTCACTCCGTCGCCGAAGAAGGCGTGGAGCAGGGGATAGCAGAGCAGGTATTCCTCCTCCGAGAGTTTGCCGTCGGCGACGATCGCGCCGAGCACGAAGGAGGCAAACAGCCCCACGCCGTCCTCCTCGCTCCCCGCCACCGCCCGGAGCGCGGGCAGGATCCGCGCCGATTTCTCGGCAAGCAGCGCCGTGTACGTCTCGGCGTCGAGTTGTTCGAATTCTTTGCAAAGTGCGTCAAATGCTTTCATCGAGTCACCTCATTTGTTTTTGTAACAGTTTATCAAAGAAAGAGGCATTTGTCAAGAAAAAAAGAGAAAGACCCCCTTGCATTTTGCGCCGCCGTGTGCTATCATAAAGACGGCAAAGGAGTGCACCATGAAAAACTATCCCAACGTATTCATCTTCAACCATCCGCTCATCAAACACAAAGTGAGCATTTTGCGGGACAAGAACACGGGCATGAAGGAATTCCGCGAACTCGTGGAGGAGATCACCACGATCATGACCTACGAGAGCATGGCGGACGTGGAACTCGTTCCCGTGGAGGTGGAGACCCCCCTCGAAAAGACGATGCAACTGAGAGTGCCCGAGGAGAGCGTTGCCATCGTGCCCATCCTCAGGGCGGGGCTCGGCATGGTAAACGGCGTGCATCGGGTCTTTCCCACCGCGCGGGTGGGACACATCGGCATGTACCGCGACGAGGAGACGCTCGAACCGCAGGAATACTACTGCAAATTGCCCGACGGCATCGAACACAAGACGGTGCTGCTAGTAGACCCCATGCTCGCGACGGGCGGCTCGGCGTGCGACGCGCTTTCGGCGCTCAAAAAGCGGGGGTGCAAAAAGATCAAGTTCATGTGCATCATCGCGGCGCCCGAGGGGATCGCGGCGGTGGCGGAGGCACACCCCGACGTCTCCGTATATGTGTCTACTCTCGACAGATGTCTCAACGAGCATGGGTACATCCTCCCGGGGCTCGGGGACGCGGGCGACCGCCTCTACGGCACCAAGTGACCGCCCGAACACATCGGAAAGCGGAACCCGACTTCGGGAACGCCGCCCGCCCGCGCAGACTGTTCCGCGCGGGCGGGCGGCTTTTCTTGCGTTTTTTTTGCGGATCTTTCCCCTGCGGGATCCCCGTGAACGCGTGCGCATGCGATACGCGCGCGACATTATGAAATAATATTCCGAAAGCGAAAAACAAAAAGGACGCGATCGGTGTGCAATTTTTTCGGAAAAAGTATTGACAGCGCAAAAAAATTGGTGTAAAATGATGAATGCCATAAAGCGAAAGTGGCAAAAAATAACTTAATTAGGGGGAAAGTAACTATGAAGAAGCTCAAAGTCGTGATGACGCTTCTGCTTGTTCTGTGTTGCTCGCTCTGCATGTTCGCATGCGGCGGCGCAAAGAACGTGAGAAACGTCGACGTCGAAGGGCAGAAGTTGAGTTTCAAAGAGGGCGAAGAGTTCTCTTTGGGCGACAATGTCAAAGTCACCGCCTACTATCAGGGCGATGACGACGGTCACGAACTCAAACCGAGTGATTATGAAGTTGACTCTTCGGCTTACAAGAAAGATCTGGCGGGTCAATATATCATCTACATCATTCCGAAGAACCAGCCGAAAGAACTTTGGGACGGCACCGCGGAGGGGAAGGACTCCCGTTACAAGAAGTCTTACTACGTCTCCGTCGATCACAGCTGGCACGCTTCCGAGGATCCCGCTTATCAGCAGGAATGCGACTGCGGTGCGAAGATGAATTCTTACACCGGGCTCGAAGATAAGATCACGACGGTCGCTTGGGGTCAGCCCGCAGTCCTCGAAAAGGGTCCCGAAGGCAAGACCTATCCCGACGCAAAGGCTCCCATCGCCGGCGAGAACCACGTCTCCTACGGCAGTCTCGTAAAGGGGCAGAGCCTCAAACTCCACATTGAGATCACCGGGCTTACGAGAGCGGAGACTCCCGGCGCCGCAAGCGCATGGGATACGCCTCTTCTCGGCATCCGCAACGCGGGCGTCGGCATGCTTCCCCGTGAAGACGGTTGGGTCATCGCAACGGCTGCGGGCTTTGCGCTTCCCGCAACCTCCAACATTCCTTCGGGCGGCAGCTCTCCCGCCACCGGTACCGCCACGACGGAAGACAGCGAATGGACCGTCTACGGCAGCGGCACCACGTGGAGCGCGGGCACCGCGTTCCCGAACGACAACGCGAAGCCCACGGCTTGGTCCACGATCGACGCCGAGTTCAACTATCAGGCGGACGGCATCTTCCTCATCCGTCATACGCTCAACAAGTTCGACGGAACGAAGAGCGAATATATCGTCACCACCAAAGTGCCCGAAGCCGCATATGAGATCGCGGTGTACGGCGAATATTGCAACTTCAACGTGACGGGCGCCGAGTTTGTTGCGGGTCGTGCGATCGAGACTTATAAGATCACTTCCGAACCCGCCAATCTCGTTCAGCCTGCGGGCAAGATCTTCGATACCACCGGTCTCGATACGCTCGCTACCTTCTCGGACGGCGGCGAACTCAAGGGCTCCTACAATGCGTACGCTTATCGCGACATCACGCCCGAGGCGACCAAGGATGAGCCCACCCCCGCTCCCGTCAAGACGAGAGTCAACCTCGCCACCGAGCCTTTGCAGCCGGACTTCTATGACTTCATGGTGGAATTCAACGGCAAGCAGGCTTGGCTCACCAAGGACGGTAACGAATCCACCGATGCGAACAAGGCGGACAACCAGAAGATCAGAGTGGTTGCAACGCCCGTTGTCGGCGCCAACACTTCCGCGATCACGGTGAACGATGTTTCCTTCGAAGCACCCGAGTCCGCTTACGATTACGCCGTGACCGACGTCAAGAACTTCTCCGCTTCCTACATCCGTCTGTGTGCGACCGGTTCCGCCGTCAAGGCAACGGACGCGCAGAAAGCGGTCCTCGGCAGCGAATACACCCACTTTGTTGCCTTCAAACTCGTTACCAACCTTACCGACCTCGCCGTTTCCGCTCCCGCGACCGCGCCTCAGGGCGTCGTCGTTAAGGCGACTGCGGCAGGCAGCACGGTCGACGTTGTGCTCGGGCTCAAATCGGGCTATGCAAAGACCTTCGACCTCACGCTGAAAGAAGGCGCCAAGGTCCGGATCGACCTCAGCGGGCTCAACGCTCTCTCTAACTACGGCGCGGAGATCGTGGGCACTCCCACCTTCACGCTTGATGCGGGCGGCGAATACGTTGTGAAGTACACCGGTCTCGGCAGCGAAGCGGAGATCAAGGCGCTCAAACTTCCGCTCCTTGCCAAGAACAGCACCGTGGAACAGATCCAAGCCGACCTTGCCAAGGGGACCGAGTATGCGGGCTCCAAGAATCTCAAGATCACCAAGGTGGAGATCGGCGCGAACAGCCTCACCGTCACCTATTGGCTCGGCGCACCCGACCTCGGCAACCTCACCGCGAGCAACAGCACCACCAAGGTCCTTCTCCGAGACGGCAAGGATAACGACATCACGTCCGCAAGCCTTACCTATCGCCTTGCAGTGTCCAAAGAAGCGATCGCGATCGGCGAGAATGTCTTTATCAAGTCGAGCAACAACAAGTTGCAGGTCTACACGTTCACGACGAGCAATAACGTCGCGGACGGTTGGAACTTTGCGGCGTCTCTGAACATCGAAAACGAGACGGCGAACTCCTACAACGTCGGTATCTCCGTCAAGGAAGGCGCGGCTTCTTGGCTCGACCTCAACGACCTCACCGGTCACACCTCCTCTGCGGCGAAGCTTATCGTCTTCGGTACCGCCAACGACGCGACCGACTACGATAAGGGCGCGATCCTTGTTGCGAACTTGCACCTTCCCGCACTCGGTTTGAGAGAGGGCAGCAAGAACAGAGAACAGCTCTATCACTTCACGGTGAACGAGGATCCCGATCATCCCGCGGAGACCTACACGGTCTACACGGTCGGCGGCGGAGAGGACAGCGACGCGATCGCTTCCGCTCAGCAGGCGGTCACGGGTCTCAAACTCAGAGAGAACATCGTTCAGTTCACCTGCTTGCAGGACGGCAGAAATGCCTATGAACTCAACTACCAGGTCGGCGGCGAAAGCAAGGTCTTCCTGTTCGGCGCAGTGGCAGTCAAGGCGCCCGGCGTGCACGAATGGGCTTCCGAGGGCGACGACAGAAATTGCACCCGTTGCGGCGCGCACTACATGAAGTTCACCGACGGCAACACCGTTCGCGAACTCACCGACCTTCCTACCATTACGAGAGTTGCCAACCCCGATACCGATAAGGATAACTGGTGGGCAAGTCCTACGGAAGACGTTCCCGTCACGGGCGACTTCGTTGTCCGTTACAGCTGGACGAATATCGATCCCAACTTCCCCGGCGACGGCGCAGTCGAACTGCACGACGGAAACGGCAACTACTTCGGCTACCGTACCTTCGCGGCGGACTACAACCCCGGTCCCGATACGTCCAAACTCTGCGGCGGCGCAGGCACCGACAAGACGGTCTTCAAGAAGGGCACCGAAACAGTTGAGGGCGGTATTTGGGGCGATAATGCTCCCGCGGGCGTTCCCGCAGAAGATTGGCAGGGCGAAGCATATGTCACGGTGTACAGATACGGCACCACGTTGGTGATCGACGCGCATCTCACCCTTGCGGACGGCAAGACGACCTATCAGGTGACGACCACGCTCACCAACTTCACCACCGGAGACCTCTATCTCCACATCAACGGCAACCACTATTGGTGCGATAAGCTCATGATCGGTATCGGTTCCGCCACCACCACCACGACGACCGCCGAATCGAAGACCGTTGTCACCACCGGCGACCTCGGCGTAACGCTCGGCAAGACCGATAACTCCGCTCCTTACACCGGTAGCACTCCTCTTTGGACGCTCGAACAAGAGTTCAAACCCGGCATGAGAGTAGAAGTGGGCGGCGAGCACACCGCTTCCGGCGCGAATGCGTGGAACTCCGTGCTTGCGTATCTTGACGCTGACCTCAACTTCCGTGCAGACAACTGGGTCAACGGTGCTGCGGATGGTCAAGGGGAAAGCGCTTCTGTTCCCGCGATGAATCTGTCGGTCGCCAAGGTTTGGAAGGGCATGACTCCCGCGAGCCTGAACGATCCCGATTGGGTCGCTTCTTGGAAACTTCTTGCGGCTACCAAGACGCAGGCGACCATTGTCTGGGATTGGACGGAGGCTTCCAAGATCGTTATCACCTACAAGTTTGCGGGCACGCTCGACGGCGAGGCGACCGAGTTCAATCAGGAATATGTGGTTACGTCTACGGCGTCGTTTGCGGCAAGCTACAAGATCGGTCTCGGCGTAGACGGTGCTTGGTTCAAGATGAGCAAACTTGTCGTCACGGAGCCCATTGCGTAAAAAGCAAAACCCGCTCGCATGAGCGAAACGAAAAAAGAACCCCTCCTCGGGGTTCTTTTTTCTCCTCCGCATGACCGGGGACATTCTAAAATGTCATTCCGACGACCGAGCGCTATTCTTAAAATGTCATGTCGCCCCGCGCTGTTCTAAAAATGTCATGTCGAGCGTTAGTCGAGACATCTCTACCTTAGTGTTAAAATAATGTAGAGATTTCTCGATTTCGCTTCGCTCCACTCGAAATGACAATACTAGTGTCATGTCGAGCGTTAGTCGAGACATCTCTACCTTAGTGTTAAAATGATGTAGAGATTTCTCGATTTCGCTTCGCTCCACTACTTCGTCGCTACGCTCCTCGTGCCGCCCTTCGGCAACAAAGAACGTGCGGGCGGGGCAAAATGACAGTACTATGTCATGTCGAGCTTGTCGAGGAATCGCCTTATCCTCGCCCTCCCCCGCGCGAATGCGCGGGGGAGGGGTAGGGGAGGGGGCAACCACTTCCACTGCATTTTTTGCGCAAAAAATCATATTTTCACCCGAAAATCGGTTGACAACCCCGCACGATTCTGCTATACTTCTTTTACGCACCAAAAAGGGGTGTAATTTTTTTGTATGGAGTTTTCTCACCATGGCTGTTAAATCCACGCGTCTCAAAATCACCTTCGAGTGCACGGAATGCAAAAACCGCAATTACGACAGCTTCAAGAATAAGCGAAACGATCCCGATCGCCTCGAGCTCAAGAAGTATTGCCCCACTTGCAAAAAACATACCGTTCATAAGGAATCCAAGTAATTCCACGGAGTATCATCATGCCCAAATCTACCGAACTCGAAAACGAGAACAAAGACAAAAAGCCCGTAGACAACAAAAAGTCCAAAAAACAGGATAAGAACAAAAAGCCCAACATCTTTGTCCGTATGGGCAGAAAGCTCAAAGAAACTTTCTCCGAGCTCAAGCGCGTCACCTGGCCCACCCTCCCGCAGGCTCTCAAAGCTACGGGCGTCGTCCTCGTGATCGTCGCGATCTTCCTTGTCGTCACCACGGGCGTAAACTACGGCTTTTCCGCCCTCTTAGACCTCTTGACCAAAACAGGAGCATAACCTATGGCGATCTCGGATACCGTCCCTCAATGGTATATCCTCCATACCTATTCGGGGTACGAATCGATGGTGAAGGACTCTCTTTTGCGTCTCATCGAGAACAATAACCTCAGTGACAGCATCGTAGACGTCAAAATTCCCACCGAACAGACAATCGAAGAAAAGGCAAACGGCAAAAAGAAAGTAGTGGAACGCAAACTACTGCCTTGCTATGTCTTTATCAAGATGATCTATTCCAATCAGCTTTGGTACCTCATCACAAACACCCGCGGCGTTACCGGGTTTGTCGGTCCGCAAGGTCGCCCCATCCCCATGAAGGAGGAGGAAATCCGCAAAATGCGCCTCGAAGAGTTTGTGGTGGATGCGGACTTCAAGCAGGGCGACAGGGTGTCGATCGACAACGGTCCTCTGGAAGGATTCATCGGCACCGTCGTCTCCGTCAACGACGAGGCGCAGCGCGCAAAAGTGGAGATCGTCATGTTCGGCAGAAACCAGGAGGTCGAGGTCGAATACATCCAAATGACGAAAATTTCCGACAGCGCCGTGGAGATCCCCAAATCGGAAGAGTAAAGGCAACCCCCACCACCCGCTTCGCGGGAGCCTCCCCCTTAGAAAGGGGTATGCCTTAGCCCTACCCCAACTTGTTGGGGGAGGGTGGCACCGTAGGTGACGGGTGGGGGTATCCAAACGTTCTCACGTCACAACATCATCAATTCGGCGATAACACGGTAACGTGTTTTCGATAGAGTGGGAGACGGTAAATTTCTCAAACCGTCACAAAAACCACAGAAGGAGTAAAAATGGCAAAGAAAATCACCGCAGTCGTGAAGCTTCAGCTTCCCGCAGGGAAAGCCACTCCCGGTCCCCCCGTAGGTTCTACGCTGGGTCCCCACGGGATCAACATCCCCGGCTTTACCAAAGAGTTCAACGCGAAAACGGCGAATCAGGAAGGGCTCATCATTCCCGTCGTCATGACGATCTATGCAGAC
The DNA here is from genome assembly GCA_947626305.1 of uncultured Clostridia bacterium. Classification (GTDB taxonomy): domain Bacteria; phylum Bacillota; class Clostridia; order Christensenellales; family Borkfalkiaceae; genus Gallimonas. Next base: position 15,124 of record CANQRP010000031.1, read on the forward strand.
CGTTCCTTTACGTTCGTCCTCAAAACGCCGCCCGCACCCGTCCTCATCAAAAAGGCGCTCGGGCTCGAGACCGCTTCTTCCACCCCCAACAAGGTGAAGGTCGGCAAACTCACCAAGGCGCAAGTGGAAGAGATCGCAAAAACCAAAATGCCCGACCTCAACTGCACTTCGCTCGAAAGCGCGATGAGCATGATCAAGGGCACCGCCCGCAGCATGGGCATTACGGTCGAGGAGTAAGGAGGGAACATCATGGGAAAGAAATATGTAGACAGTCTCAAATCTTATGACCGTTCCAAACAGTACACTCCCGAGGAAGCGCTCGGCATCGTCATCGAAAACGCCAAGGCGAAATTCGATGAAACGGTGGAGATCCACGTAAAACTCGGCATCGACCCCCGCCAGGCAGACCAGCAGGTCCGCGGCGTGCTTGTCCTTCCCAACGGCACCGGTAAAACCAAAAAAGTGCTCGTTATCGCAAAGGGCGAAAGAGCGGACGCGGCGCAGGCTGCGGGCGCGGATTTCGTCGGCGCGGAGGAGATGATCCAGAAGATCCAGACCGAGAA
>CANQRP010000032.1 GCA_947626305.1 uncultured Clostridia bacterium
AACGCGCTCTTGACGCGCTCTTCGGAGCGAATATTTCCCAGTACGCGCACCGCTGTTTCGAGCGAGCCCTTCTGCCCCGCCAGATATTCCAATCTGAGATCGTCGTCGGTGCAGCGGTCGTAGACGGCGCCCTCCACCGTTTCGATCGCCAACGAAAGTTCTCTCCTCACCTCCACGCCGTCGCAACCGCGCAGAATGGTGACGAGGTTTTCGAGCGTCCGCTCCCGCTCCGCTTCGAATTGCGTCTTCGCGAGCAGATCGTCGAGCATGCCGGCAAAATCGGAGTACCCCTCTTTTTCCGCCTCTTCGTCGAGGAAATGACGCTCTTCGTCCGTGCTCTTTTCATATTCGGCAAGCGCTTCTTCGAGCGCGGTGCTATCCTCGCTCGTGATGCTCCCGAATTCCTTTGTCACCGTGTCGTTCTCATGGAGGAAGTCTTCCACTTTCCTGCTTTGCGCCGCAAGATAATCGTTTACGGCGGCAAGAAGCTCCGCAAAAGAACCGAACGTTGCCGCGAGCCTTTCGTCCACGACCCCCTGCTGACGCTCCGTCATCGTTTCATAGACGATCGCACCCGCTTGGATGCGTTCGTAATTGGTGTGGTCTACGGCGGCGAAGAGAACGCCGTCCTCCGTCAAATAGCGATATACAAACGCCGTTCCGACCGGGCGGCTGAAATCAAAGGTGCGACTCTCCCCTTCCACCTCGACGGTGCCGTCGTCCCCGGCAAGAGAAAGCGCAAAGGGATCCGCCCCGCCGAGCGGGAGACGTTGCCCCTCTTTGAGATAATACGAATTGTCGGGCGCGTTCAACATTCCGGTCACGGGATCGTACGCCACGAGCCCGAGACGCCGCGTTTCTCCGCCCACCGAAATTTCGACGTCCACGGAGGCTTGCGTCTCCACCGTTTGTGCGACGAAATTTCCGCCGCCCGCCGTAAGCGAGATCTCGGTCCCGTTCACCGTGACTGCAAGAGAGGGCAGATATTCGTCACACTCGCCGAAGATCGTCACTTCGCCGAGCGCAGTCTGTTCCACGGTGAGATCGTATCCGCCGCAGAGATACATGCCGTCCTGCAAGCGCACTTCGCGGCAAGAGAGCCCCTCTCTCCGCCGCTCGCCACCGACGACGGTAACGGAGGCGTTCGTTCCGATATTGCGCGCAAAGGCGCCGTAGGGGCGGGTCTCGCCGATGACGAGGGTGAGCGTTCCCGCATATCCCGACAAGTCCACGCAGGGAACGATGCCGCCCGCGGGGTCGTCCAATAGGACCGTACCGAGCGCAAGCGAACCCGAAAGGGAAAGCGCGGCATCGCCGAGAGCGAGCAGGGAGATCCCCTGTGCCCCGCCGCTGCGCACGCGAATGGAGCAAGCGGCGTCGATCGAACCGCCCGCAACGGTGAGCGAACCGTAAACTTCTACGGCGGGAGCGCTCTCCTCTCCCCCTTGCAGGATCAGATTGTCGAAGCGGATATCAGCCCCCCGGGCAATAGAGATCATCGTGCTCGTGAAGCCGTCGGCGCGTTTGAAGGTAAGCGCGCGGGAAGTTTCCGCATAGGAAGCGCGGCGATCCTCCCCCACCGTCCTCGTCACCGCACCGAGAAGGACGCTCTTGCCGATGACAAGGGTCTCATCGAGCGCGACTCCCTCTTCATAGAACACGATGCAGACGGTTTGCCCCGAGACGGCATCGTCGAATGCGCTTTGGAGGGTATAATAGGGGCGATATTTGCCGTCTTGCAAGAGAGCAGCGGCAACGTGGCGGGAATCGGCTTTGACCTCCCGCGCGGCACAGTCGTCGCAGTCGCGCGTCCATGTTTCGCCGTCGGTCTCATACCATTCTGCCCACGCATGAGATCGGGTCTGCTCGGCGGGGCAGGTCTCGCAAGAACGGGTATGATGCTCCCCGTCCTCATCGTCCTGCCACACCCCCCAGTCGTGCGCTTTGGTCGCCGTCGCTTGGCAGTCGGAACAGGTATGGACGTGGTCGGTTTCGTCCTGTTCGCTCCACGCACCCCAAGTATGCTCACTTTGTTGAGTGGTGCCACAGCCGTCGATGCAACTGCGGGAATAGGTGCTTTCATCATCCGATGTCCATGCACCCCAAGCATGCTCACTTTGTTGAGTGGCTCCGCAACCTTCCGTTTGGCAGGAGCGGGTATGATGCAAGCCGTCTTGGTCGGGACTCCAAGCCCCCCAGTCGTGCGCTTCGTCGGCGCGATATGCACAGGTATCGCAGGTATGGAAATGGGTCTCGTCGTCTTGATTCGCCCAGGCTCTCCAATCGTGTTCCGCCGCCGTAAATTCCACTTGAATGACGGTGTTCTCGTCAAGGGAATCGCTTTGTGCGAAGTCGTACGGCACATTTTGCTCGTTGAGAAGTTGCAGATAGTCGTAGTGATAGGTCGCGTCGGGGTCCTTTACAAGGAGTTGGAGGACTTCCGCTTTGAGAGAGTAGCCCGTATTCTGATCGTAGTCGCAGAAAATCGTGCTGAGGGGAATACCTGCGATGTAGTCGCCCGAAAGTTCGGAAAATTCGAGGTCGCCGTCCTTCTCCCGGACGGTGAGGTGGTATGTGAGGGCGAGCTCCGTGCCGCCGTTGCCGTCCGAGACGGCAGTAAATTTCCCGTCGGCGTCGGCTTGCCCCTGCTGATCGTAGCCGTCGTAATGGATAAATGCCTCCATTCCGGGCTGATAGCCTGTGGTGAAGGTACTTCTTCCCCCCACGGTGACATAGATCTCGCCGCCCGTAAGACCGAAAATATCAACGGTGCTGTTGATGATGAGGTTGCTGGGATAGCCATCCCAGTCGTTTGGAGATATTATCTCTGATGATCGGTGCACCAGCAAGTGTCAACAACCCGTTGAATTGGACGCCCTTCTCATTCCCCGTGATCGTTCCGCCCCCGATTGTGGCGACTCCGGAATACCCGTTGATGCCCAGGTGTTTGCGGTAATGGTTCCCCCTGATATCGTAGCGGAAGTGGGTTCATGTTTGGACATACTGTTTTCCGCCATGATGCCGTTATAACAGGCTGAAATCGTTCCATCAGTCATCTCCATCTTGCCCCCGGATGCGAGACGGACGCCAGACCAACTTGACCGAATCTCGGCGGCGCCGCTCATTTTCAAAGTGCCGCCGTTCGTGCAATAGACACTGCTTCCGCTATGATAGGCGATCGCCCCCCCGGAGAATTCAAAAGTCGCAAGCGTTTGCGGTACGTTATTGGAATCGTTTAATACCAATACGCCATCCAAGTCCTTGGGATCTGAATTATAGGTGATCTGCCCACCCGACATCTTGAATAGAGCGCCGTCATCCGACAAACAGATGCCGCCGCCTTTTCCCTCATAAGCGGTGGTTGTCGACGTGTTGCCAAATGATATTGTGATTCGCCCGCGTTATACTGCTCCTCTGTGATATCGAAGCCGACAACGCCGTTTTGTTCAAGATTGAAGGTCGCATTTTTATATACAAAGATACCGCCGCCCGAATTTGCCGCGTTGCCGAGTTGGGTCTCTTGTACAGGTTCCCACTGCGAATCGGGCTCGATCTCATACCCGACCGTGCCGCCCGACATCGTGAAGGTGGGGGAGAGCGGAACGGTCGTGGTCGAAGGCTCGCCTTTCTGAGAGCTATCGGTGAGGTCGAGCGAACAGCCCATCAGATACACCCCGCCGCCGCCCGTATTATCGGAAGTGTCGGTCGCCGTGTTGCCGTTGACCGTTGTGCCGTCTTGGAACACCTTGCCGCCGATGATGCCGCCCGTCATCGTAGCCGTGACGCCGCCGAGCATGGCTACCCCGCCGCCGCTCTTTGCCGTGTTCGCCCCGATAAGCGCGTCTCCCGAGAGGGTGAAGTCGATACGGGGGGCTTTTTGCCCCGTCTGCTGTTGCCCGTAATAAATTTGGGTGGCGTTGAGCAGAATGCCGCCGCCGTGTCCGTTCGGGGCTTGGTTGCCCGTGATCGTGCCGCCGTTGATATTTACGGTGCCGTGCAACATATACACCGCCGCCGCCCGCGGAATAATTCTGCTCCGAGTTCGATTCCCCGTTTGCGGTATTGCCCGAAATTTCGCCGCCGTTCATCGTGAAGGTGCTGCCATTGTAAACGGAAACTGCACTGTCCGTTGCGCCCGTGATCGTGCCTTCCTTTTGACCGTCTTTTTGGCAGTCGTAAAGGGTGAGCGACCCGCCTTCCCCTATCGAGATTGCCGAACCATAGTCAAGACCCGCGGCATTGAGCTTATATCCGTTCAGACAAAGTTCGACCCCCTCCGCCTCAATGTTGAGAGCGTTATCGGTCAATTCCAAATCTGCGGAAAGATAATAATGTCCTTCCGTCAACGTGCCTTGAAGATTTTCGAGCGCGTTGTTCAGATCGATCGCATCGTCCTGCACGCCGTCGCCGTGCTGCCAGTCCGCATGCTGTTCGGGTTCAGCGCGCGCGGAAAGCGGCGCGGGGTCCGCGCCGATCGAAAATGATCCCGCCCCCCGAACGCAAGCGCCGCGGCAAGCAGAAAATATTTTCCCTTTCGCAAAACTTCTTTCATCCTTTCCGAATATGAGAAAAAGGCTCGCGCCCTTTTCCGAAACGTTTACTTGTCCTCGTCCTCCAACCCCTTGGAGAGCGCCTTCTGCTCCTCGTGGAATTCGCGCGAAGCCTGCTCGATGTGCTGCGGCACTGCAATGTCGTTCTCTTTGAGTTCGCTGATCGTAACCTGCGGGAACGGGATGTTGATGCCGTTCTTGTCGAACACGAGTTTGATCTCACGGTTGAGATCGCGCTGCACCTGGAAGATGTCTTCCTCGCGGCACTTTGCCACGAACAACAGATCGACGCTCGAAGAATTGAGCGCGTCTACCCCTTTATAATACGGACCGTCCGCAATGGCGGGAATGTTTTTGCGGATCCCCTCCAAATTGTCGCGGATGATCACTTCGATGCGTTCGAGACTGTCGCCGTATTCCACGCCCACAATGCACTTGGCAAGCGAAAGTTCCTGCGTTTGGTTGATGATGGAACGCATATCGTTGTTGTTGATGATCTTTTTGTTGCCGCCCGTGTCCACGATGCGGGTGGTGCGGATGCCGATCTCCTCCACCGTGCCGCGCCAGCCGTCCACCACGATGATGTCCCCTACCTGATATTCGCCTTCGAATACGATGAAGACGCCCGCGATGATGTCGGCAATGAGGCTCTCCGCGCCGAGACCGATCACGAGCCCCAAAATTCCCGCGCTTGCGAGCAACGTGCCCGTATCCACCCCCCAGGCGGACAGCACCATGAGCAGCGCAACGATCGCGGCGGCATATTTGATGAAGCTGTTCACGAGGGTGACAATGGTCGCTCCGCGGTTGGTGCGCGCCAGAATGAGCCTCAAAAATCCCCTGATGAATACGCTTACCACATAGGCGATCGTGATGATCTGCACCGAGCGGATGAGCGCGGGGATCTTTTGGTAGAGGGTGTTGAGCACATCATGCTGCGAGACGGTTTGATTGAACACCGAATTTTCTCCGAAAATTTCGGTGTAAAAAACAAATGCCATCACCGTGCCGATGACGAGTACCCCACAAAAAACCATTTGAAAAAACGTCCCAGGGGGAATTTCCTATCCGATGTTGCTGCTTTCATTGTTGTCTCCTCGGCTTACCTATATATATTATATCGACACTTCGCTCTCATAGAGCAAATACTCTCTTTCGCCCGAACCGTCCTCCGTCGTTTCCGTCGTCGTGCAGACGATGCGCAAAACGGCGGTGTTGCCGCGCATGCCCGCATCGTTGACGGCAAGGGTGTGTTCCTCCGTCGGCGCATCCGAAAAATCGCATTCGGACAGATTGCCGAACGCATCGGTGAGCGTGGCGCGGAAATCCGACCAATATCCGTTCTCGTCGATGAAATCGAGACGGAAATGGGAGGTGCCGTCTACCGCGCACCGACACTCGTGTTCCACCGCGCGGAGGACGGTGACGCACTTTTTCGCCATGGTAACGGAGCGGGACGCAAGGGAAGAATTGCCGTTTTGCACCACCACATCGTACCGCGCGCCCCGCATTCAGACCGGATACGCTGCCGGACACGATCTCCTCCTCCGCGCGCTGTACGCTCACCGTGTTGCCGTTCGGAGTGATGACCGCCACGCTGATGTCCCCATCCTCCGGCAGATTCTCTAAGGAGAGCACGTATTCGAGCACGGTGTCGGTCGCATTGAGGTACTCGAAGCGCACTTCAACGGCGGGAGCCGCAACGTTCGGCAAAATGGTGACGGCAGCAACGGCGGCGGCAGTGGCTGCCGTGAGGGAGCGCAACAAAGAATGCCGCGAACCCGCGGCGGACTTGGGCGCGGACTCCGGCTGGCGGGAATAATCGTGAAATTCCTGCGGTGCAGGGTTGGAACTTCGGTAAGAATTCTCCCGCTGCTTTTCGCTGTTGGAATACCCGTTGTCGTTTGTGTAGTTGGACGAACCGAACTCTCCTTGCAACGCAAAACCCCTTTTTGCTCATTAAATTGAATAAAAACACAAATTTACAAGATAAATAAACATTTTTTGACAACGAAGAACTGCCTGTAATCGGCGGGCACATCGCTGAAAAAGTGACGGTACGAAGGGGATATCTCGGGACCGTTGACAACCGCAATCGCATTGATACACAGCCCGGAGATCTTATGCCCGCCGCCGTCGAATTCAAACTTCACGTCACCGCCCAATCGGCGCACCGCTCCGCCGAAGCGGATCTGAGCTTCGGGGTAAATAAACTCGCTCCCGATAGACACTCCATACTTTTGAAGAACGTAATCATCGTATTTTTCGATCAATTCAGCCCTGATCTCGTAAAGAAGATCATACCATGAATCGCCCGGATTTCCGCCGATGTCTTTCGTCAGTTTTGCGCAATACTTCTCGCTTTGGTCGGTGATCCCGTGGTAGGTCCACATACTTCCGTCGAAGCACAGGTTTGCATATGGCGGACGCAACTGATCCGCACTTCGGTCTTCCCGTCTTCCCGCAAGGACGCGCTTTCGAAAAAGCCGTTCACCGTCATGCGACCGGACGTTTTTGCCGTAAGGTCAACCCCTTCCTCCGACTTTTCGCGTAACATTTCGGCATTGTCGTCAGGTGTTCGCGACAAGTTCTTCGCCGTTCTCCATCGTAATGACAGGCGTGGGAAGCGCGGTTTTGGTGACGGGCGCGGGTGCGCCTTCTCCGCGATAGACCCCGATCGCATTGCTTTTGAGGAAGGCTTCCGACGAGGCGGGGAAAAGACTTCTCGCATCAAATTCTTTCTCGCTGTAAAAAGTTTCCAATACGTTTGCCGTGTCGGGGTCGTAGACCACGACGATTTTCCCGTTTTGCAAGAGCTCGGTGTCGGTAAGCGCCCCCGAAAAGAGGTATTGCTTCCCCTGTGTGCCCTTCTCGCCGAAGTTACTCACGTATTTTACGGTTTTATTCCCCTCGGTGGTCGTGACCGTGGCGTCGAGTGCCGCATTTTTATTAAATTTATTGTAAAATGAAGAGGAGGTCCCCGCGTTTCTCATGCCGTAGAGCCTGCTCTGGACCGCAACCGCGACCGAGCGGGCATAGCCGTTCATGGCAGCTGATTTTATGGCTTGCGATTCCGCAAGCAAATTCGGCATGGCGAGCCCGAGCATGATCGCCATGATCGCCACGACCAAAAGCACTTCGACAAGCGTCATCCCGCGCCTGTTTGATTTTGGAAAAAATTTCATGTGCCCCTCCGCCGCCGCCCGATTTGTCGGCAAAAAATGTCCGTAGATTAGAATAGTTTAATCTATGTACATTTCGCGGCGGCAAAAATTGCCGTTTTTTTCATTTTTCGAACACTTTTTCGAGCATAAAATTGCCGCCTCGGCTTTTACCGAGGCGGCTGCATGTAACCAAAAATTCGCCCTATTGGGACGTTATTTCTCCTTTTCTTCCCTCTTTACGCCCTTTTCCACGATCGCCCCGTCGGGACCGACCACTTCGAGCGTGAACTCCCCCTTCTCCGTTTTCTCCTTGATGCGCGTTTCGCGATGAAATTTTTTCGCAAAGAAGTCGAGAATGGCGTCCGACTTTTTATAGAGGACGACAAACAGCAACAGCACGAGCAAACCGATCGCCGCCCAGATGAGAAGTCCCCACCACGTGTTGTAAGGGATCACTTCGACGCAAAAACTCGTGGTAAAAATGGCGATCACGCGGGAGACCAAAATTACCCCCAAAAACAGCCAAACGGACATACTCGAAAGTCCCGCCACAAAGCAGAGCACGTCGTCCGGGAAAACGGGGAGCAAAAACATCACCGAAAGGAGCAACTTGTCTTTGCCCTCGATCTTTTTCAACCATTTGCGGAGGATCTCCTTTCCGACGATCCACTCCACCACGCGGATGCCCGCGTACCTGCCCACGAGAAAGGCGACGAGCGACCCGAGAAAGATGCCCGCAAGGCTGAGCAAGCTCCCAACAAACGGACCGAACAGCGCCGCCCCCGCAAGGACCGTGACCGTGCTCGGAATGGGCAGGATCACGACCTGCAAAAATTGCAACAGCACGAACAGCGCCCCCATCCATATCCCCGTGTGCGAGAGATATTCTTTGAGTAGCTCCTCGTCGCCCGCGATCTCCATAAAGCCCGTTTTCAACAGGATATAGAGAACAATGCCCGCAAATACGATCAGCGTATAGGCAATGATACATGCTTTATATAGAAATTCTTTTTGTTTGAAGAAGGACACGATGTCCAGCGTCAACAGCCCGACGTTGAGCGCCGACCCCCCGATCAGGGTGAGAAGATACAGCCATTCGGCGAAGCGGTCCGGGAAAAATTTCAAACAGAGCAGAAAAAAGACCTGCGCGACCGCCGCCGCAAGTACGATACAGACGATATGGATGATCCCCGTTCTTTTCTTCATATCCGCTCGTTTCGTCCCAACCAATATATATAACGCCGCGGGACAAAAAATTACTCACCGATAGTATACTTCCGAGGCATGATTTTATTTATCGAGCGCCTTGATCGCCGCACGCGCCAATTCGTCGCAACGCTCGTTGAGTTCGTTGTCGGCGTGCCCCTTCACTTTGTGAAAGATCACCTCGTGAACGCGGGTGAGGGCGAGTAGCTTTTTCCAGAGGTCGTCGTTGAGTACGGCTTTCTTATCCGCTTTTTTCCAACCGTTCTTTTCCCAACCGTACACCCAGCCCTCGGCAAAGCCGTTTACGGTGTAGGCGGAATCGCTGTACACGTCGACCCGACAGGGATATTTGAGCCGCTCGAGCCCCTCGATGACTGCCGTCAGTTCCATGCGGTTGTTGGTCGTCTCCCGTTCGCCGCCGTTGAACTCCCGCCTGTGCTCTCCGTAAAGGAGCACGACGCCCCAGCCCCCCGCGCCCGGATTGCCCGAGCACGCGCCGTCCGTATAGAGAGTGACCTGTTTGAGCTCCGCCATGTCGATGTCCTTATTGTGAAGTCTCTTTTATTTTAACAGATTTTTTATATTTTGCAAGAGTTTTGGCGCAAGATATGTTCAAACGACTTTGGATACCCTCGGCGCTTTCCCCGGCTCCGTGTTTTCCTCTTCTTTTTCTCCCCGCGCTTCCGTCTTTTTGCGGGAGCCCTCTTCTCTTTCGATTCCCGCCTGACCCTACGCAAAACGCCCAACCTGCGAAAGATAGGGCTCCCAAAAAAGATTTGCATAGCAAAGATTTTTTTGGAAAAAGGTGGAGCGGCACAATTCTGTTCAACAGCCCCGCGGGCTGTGAACTGTGCCGCGACAGCCAAGCGGTGGCGAGGCGGGTGCGGCGGACGCTACCGCCGCACAAATGCGTAAAAAGCAAAGAAGCTGCCCTTTTGGACAGCTTCTTGCAAAATGCGCCTTGCGGCGACGTGGCAGGGGAGACGCGACTTTATCCCACAAAAAGACATTTTCGCCTTTTCCGACTCCGCGTTATCTTCTTTTCTTTCTCCCCGCGCTTCCGTCTTTTTGCGGGAGCCCTCTTCTCTTTCGATTCCCGCCTGACCCTACGCAAAACGCCCAACCTGATTTTACAGGTTGGGCGTTTTGGCAGGGGAGACGCGACTCGAACACGCAACAGACGGTTTTGGAGACCGTTGCTCTACCATTGAACTACTCCCCTACGGACAAGTATCATTATATAACAAACTTCCCGTTCCGTCAAGATATTTTGCCCGGCAAAATCAAACTTTTTTATTCGGATTTCGCCTCGACAAACCATCTTTGCCGCTCCGGTTCGAAGTAAAGCCAGCGCTCTTTTCCGAGGATCACGCAAGTGTAGCGCACGGGAAGCAACGCGCTCACTCGCGCGGGCGCGTGCTCCACCGCCTTGACCTTATCGATCGAAAAGGTCCTTCCGTCCTCCCAGACGAGGGAGAGAGGTCTCACTCCCCCCTCCCTCGAAAATTTTGCCGTTACATCCACACACACTTTCCGAAGCTGCATCGGCGTTAGCTTTTGCAACTTCGCAAAAAGTCATGCGGCGATGGACGTCCACGCGCTCCAAACTCCGCCATTGAGATAGCGGATGCGTCCCACGCCGTCCTCTCTTCCCGAGAAGGCAAGCTGTACGCAGCGGGAGCGGTTTGCCGTGGGAATGGCGATGAGGATCCAGTAGCAATCGCTCCCCGAAGTATTGTCGAGCGACACGGGAGTGTGCGTGCAGGGCTTGGACGACGTGCCCACCACGCTGTAAACCCCGCAGAGCAAATCGTTCAGATCCGCCCCGTTCTCCGCCTCCGAAGAATTCGTGATGACGTTATCGGGCAGCGCGCCTCCCACCGCCGTGGAGGAGATGACAAATGCGCTATCGCTATCCCGCGTGACGGAGATGTTCGTGCCCGCTTTCACGGCGCCGTCGGCAAGTTTGGCGCCCGTGACCGCCTTGTTTGCGATCTTTGCGGTGCCGACCGCGTTCTCCATGAGGTGAACGCCCGCAATGGAGTCTGCTGCGATCTCGGAAGTGCCCACGCACCCGACCTCGAGATCGCTGTTTTCCACCGTATCCTTGCTCGCAAGCGCTCCCAAACCGAGGTCGTTTGCCGTCAGCTTGACGGCACCCGTCTTGCCGTTCACGGAAGTCACCCCGCTTGCGGAAGGCTTGTCTTTGAGGTCCTTATAGCTGCCGCTCGTTGCGACCTTGGCAAGTCCGAGGGAATCGCCCGTCAGCGTGACGGCACCCGTCTGTCCGTTGACGGAGAGCACGCCCGATTCGGGAGCGTCCACAAGGTCGTGATAGCTGCCCGTGAGCGCAATGTCGGCAAGCCCGAGGGTGTCCTTATCGATCCACACGGCGCCCGTCTGTCCGTTGACGGAGAAGACCCCCGTATCCGGCGCCCCCACGAGGTCGTGATAATTGCCGCTGTATGCGACATCCGCGAGCCCCAACTTGTCCTGATCGAGCACGACGTCGCCCGTCTCGCCGTTGACGGAAAACACCGCACTGTCGGAGCCGACGACGAAGTTGCTCTCCCCGTCCCGCGTGACCTTGATGTGTTCTCCCGCTTTCACAAGATTCTCGGAGACTTTTGCACCCGTGACGGCGTTCGCCGCGAGTTTTTCGGTGCCGATCGCACCCGCCATGATGTGAACGCCCGCGACGGAGTCTGCCGCGATCTCGGAAGTGCCCACGCACCCGACCGCAAGGTCGCTGTTTTCCACCGTGTCTTTGCGCGCAAGCGCCCCCAGACCGAAGTCCTCCGTGGAGAGCGTAACGTCGCCCGTTTTGCCGTTGACGGAGGTCACTCCGCCCTCCGACGACGATACCGTTGCGGACACCACAAACCCGTTATCGCTATCCCGCGTAACGGAGATATTTTTCCCCGCTTTTACAGCGCCGTCGGCAAGTTTTGCGCCCGTGACCGACTTCTCGGCAAGTTTTGCGGTGCCGACCGCACCCTCCGCGATGTGGACGCCCTGCACGGCGTTCACCGCGAGTTCGGAAGTGCCCACGCACCCGACCGCAAGGTCGCTGTTTTCCACCGTGTCCTTGCGCGCAAGCCCGCCGAGTTCGACGGTGACATCTTCGCTACCGTCGAAGGAACTGTCGCCGATGGTGAGAGAGTGCTCGAGTTTTCCCGCGGTGCCGCCGGAGCCGGAGGCGGAGAGGGCAAGCTCGCGCAGGGCGCTGCCGTCATAATAACAGGGCGTATAGACGCCGTTTTTGAGGCGGAAGAAGATCCCGCCCGGCGCAAGCTCTTCGGAAGGAGTCTCGACGGAATCTTCGCCGACCTCCACGATCTTCATGCCCTCCGTGACGAGCCCCTTTTTGTTTACGCGCACCGCGGAATAGATGCCCTCCGCCACCTTGTCCGCAAAGATGTCCCAGTCCTTTTGGTTGAGAAAGGAGAGCACCTGCTCGTGCAAAGAAGCGGAAGGTCTCGGTTGCGGATAGCCGCCGGCACCCGCTTCACAGCGCAGGTTCACAAAGGAAGAGGCGATGCGCTTTTCCCCGAACTTGCTGTATACCCCGACGAGTACGGTGTCCGCAGACAGCGAACAGACCTGCGGCATTTCGCATTCCGTGCCCGTGAACAGTTTTTCCGCTACACCGCCCGCCCACATCACGACTGCGACGCGGAACGGAAAATCGTCCCACTCTTCGTCGAACGAAAATTTCAGGCGGTAAATGCTGTTGAAGGAGACGACTTCGGAAAAGTCGGTCTCCGCGATCTTGTTTTTGACCGAAATTGCAATTTCTTGATTCAATTCAATCAATTCCTCCTTTTTGGAATTCCGCCTCTATTATACCATACATTTGTTCGGATTTGAACGGTAGGTGCCAAAAAAACCGCGGTTTCCCGCGGTTTTTTATCAATTATGTCTGGCATAGTACTATGTTAAATGGTTATTTTCGAAAGTTTATACGTTTACAACGCCCTTTTCGCCCAAAAGCGCGGCGTTTTCTTTCAAAATCGGGTCGATCTCGTTTGCGATAAATTCTTCCGTCTGCGCCGGTGCGCGTCCGACGAATTTCCGCACATCGAGGATCTCGCCGAGCCTCCCGTGCACCGCGCGGAACAGGTCGTCTTTCTCGATCGCTACGAGCAAATCGTTCTCTTTCCCCTCCTGTTTCACCCTTCTGCCCGCCTCCTGCGAGAGCCGACGGATGCGCTCGTGCAGCTGCTGTCTGTCTCCGCCCGCCTTCACGCATTCCATGATGATGTTTTCCGTTGCCATGAAGGGAAGTTCCTCTTTGATGTGCTTTGCGATCACCTTGTCGTACACCACGAGATTTTCCGCCACATTCAGATAGAGGTTGAGAATGGCGTCTATGGTGAGGAACGCCTGCGCATTGACGATACGGCGGTTCGCCGAATCGTCGAGCGTGCGCTCAAACCACTGGGTGGACGCCGTAACGGCGCTGTTCATGGGGAGCCCGATCATGTAGCGACACAAACTCCCCATCCGCTCGCAACGCATGGGGTTGCGCTTATACGCCATGGCGGAAGAGCCGATCTGCGATTTTTCGAAGGGTTCTTCCACCTCTTTCATGCTCTGAAGGATCCGGATGTCGTTGGAGAATTTATATGCGCTCTGCGCGATCTGCGAGAGAACGCAGAGCACGTTGTAATCGAACTTTCGGGGATATGTCTGCCCCGTGACGCCGTACACCCGCCCGTAACCGAGTTTACTCACCACCCGCCGTTCGAGTTCCTTCACTTTTTCGCCGTCGCCGTCGAAGAGATCGAGAAAACTCGCCTGCGTGCCCGTCGTCCCCTTGACGCCGCGCAACTTGAAGTGCGACTGCAGATTTTCGAGGTTCTCATAGTCGAGCATGAGGTCCTGCATCCAGAGCGTTGCGCGCTTGCCCACCGTCGTCAACTGTGCGGGCTGTAAATGCGTAAACCCGAGCGTGGGCAGGTCCTTGTATGCAAGCGCGAATTTCTTCAATTTATCGAGCACATTGACGAGCTTCTTTTTGAGGATCGCAAGCCCGTCGTGCAAGATCATGAGCTCGGAATTGCAGTCCACAAAGCAGCTTGTGGCGCCGAGGTGGATGACGCCGGCGGCGTTCGGCGCAACATCGCCGTAAGCCTTCACGTGCGCCATCACGTCATGCCGCACTTGCCGCTCGTACTCCTCCGCGCGCGCGTAGTCGATGTCCGCTTCGTGCGCTTTGAGCTCTGCCACCTGCTCCGCCGTAATGGGAAGCCCCAGCTCCATTTCGCTCTCGGCGAGGGCGATCCACAGTTTCCGCCACAGGCGGAAGCGCTTTTCGTCGCCGAAATTCTCCTGCATTTCGCGGCTTGCGTAGCGGGTATTCAACGGGTTTTCGTAAACGGTTTTTTCAGACATATTCTCTCCCACGATCCGGTTTGCTGATGCGCTTGCGGAATCACACCGTCTGCGGCTGCGGATATTCCACGCCGAACGTTTCGACCGTGACCTTTTTCATCCGCTGGGCAACCAGCGGCTTATCGGCATAATTTGTTTTGACGGAAGCGATCTCATCCACCGCGTCCATTCCCTCGATGACCTTGCCGAAACCGGCATATTGACCGTCGAGATAGAAGGCGTCCGCGTGCATGACGAAGAACTGCGAACCCGCACCGTTGGGGTTTTGCGCCCGCGCCATGGATAGAACGCCGCGTTCGTGCTTTAAGGGATTGGAAAATCCGTTCGCGCGGAATTCCCCCTTGATGCGG
>CANQRP010000033.1 GCA_947626305.1 uncultured Clostridia bacterium
CGCGGCAAGTTGCTCGATAAGGTGCTTCTCAACGGAAAGGATATCACCGCGACCGCCGTGCAGGGGAATAAGATCACCCTCACGCCCGCGGCAGATTCCCCCGCGAACAACGAGGTGGAGCTGATCTTCAAGGACGCACAGAAGTACAAATTGAAGATCGACCTCGGCGTGGGCGGCAAGATCGCGAGCCGCAACATCTCGGGCAGCACCTTCTATGCGGACGAGACGCTGATCTTCACGGTCGAGCCCGACGAGGGCTACGAATTGGAGAAGGTGCTCGCCAACGGCAAGGAGGTCTCCGCGGAGGAGGGGAACAAGTTCACCGTTCCTCTCGGACAGGCAGATTGCACGATCGCGGTGACATTCAAAACGGCGGGTGCGCCCGCTCCCGAACCCTCCAAAGGCGGTTGCGGAGGAGTGATCGCCGGCAGCGCGGCGTTCGGCGCGGTGTTGGCGCTTGCGGGGATCGCGCTCTGCCTGAAACGGCGTTAAAAAAATCGAATCGGAGGAGGAGCGGTCGTATGACCGCTCTCCTTCCGAAAATATCCGGAGCAAAGTTATGTTTGATAACCGTCGGGAATGGGAACGCACGAAGATCGTCGGCGCACTTCCCCCGCACTGCTATTTTATTCCCTTTGAAAAAGGAGAGACCCCCTTGCCCGCCGAGGGAAGGGAGACGTCCTCCCGTTTCCAATCGCTCAACGGCGTTTGGCGCTTCCGCGCCCACAGAGCCGTGGAGCACTGCGAGCTCGAAGAGAAAATGGAAGAGGAGATCCCCGTTCCGTCCTGCGTGCAAATGCACGGCTATGACGAAATGCAGTATACCAATGTCCGGTATCCTTTTCCCTTCGACCCGCCCTATATCGAAAAGGACATTCCCACCTTTCACTACCAAAGAACGTTCTCTCTCAAGCGTGCGGGCGCACGGCTCGTATTCGAGGGAGTGGACGCTACGTTTTACGTGTTCGTCAACCGAAAATTCCTCGGCTACGGGCAGATCTCGCATAAGACGACCGAGTTCGATCTGAGCGCTTTCGCTAACGTCGGTGAAGAAAACCTGCTCGACGTCATCGTGCTCAAATGGTGCGCCTCCTCCTATCTCGAAGACCAGGACAAGTGGCGCTTTACGGGCATCTTCCGCGACGTGTATCTTCTCTACCGCGACGAAGATTGCGTGGAGGACTACAAGATCGAGACCCGTTTGCGGAAGGACGGCTGTGCGCGCGTGATCTTCGAATTGCTGCGCGGTGCGCCGTGTTCCGTCTCCTTCGGCGGGCGTACGAAGCGCGCGGAAGAGGGGAGACGGGTGCAATTTCTTCTTTCTTCTCCCAAATTATGGAGCGCGGAGATCCCCGCGCTGTATCCGCTCGACATTACCTGCGGGCGGGAGCTCATCCGCGAACGGGTGGGCATTCGCTCCATTGAAATAGAGAAGGGGGTGTTCCGCTTCAACGGCGCCCCGATCAAACTCTGCGGCGTCAACCGCCACGAATTTCACCCCGACCGCGGAGCGACCGTGACCGTTGCGGATATGCGGCGGGACCTTGCGCTCATGAAATCGCTGAATGTGAACGCCGTGCGCACTTCGCACTATCCCGACGCCCCCGTCTTTTACGAGCTGTGCGACGAGTACGGGCTGTATGTGCTCGACGAGGCGGACGTGGAGGCGCACGGGATCCTCACGGTGGACGGCGGTTACGACATGTCCCGCTATAATACGCTCGCCAACGATCCGCTCTATGCCTCCGCAGTCAAAGAACGGGTGCTCGCGCTCTGCGCGAGGGACAAGAACAGACCCTGCGTCATCATGTGGTCTCTCGGCAACGAGGCGGGTTACGGTCCCGTGTTCCGCGATGCGGCGCTCGCGCTCAAAAAAGCGGACGGCAGACCCATTCACTACGAGAGTCATTCGAATATCGCCGGTACGGCGGAATATTACGACGGCACCCTCTCGGTCGCGAGCAGGATGTATCCCACGGTCGCATGGATGAAAGAATTTCTCTGCGACAAGCGGGAGAAACGCCCGCTCGTGCTCTGCGAGTATGCGCATGCCATGGGGAACGGTCCCGGCGACCTTAAAGAATATTGGGGGCTCATGCGTTCCTCCGAGCGCTTTATGGGCGGTTTTATCTGGGAGTGGGCGGATCACGGCGTGCACACCGAACGGGGATACCGTTACGGCGGCGACTTCGGCGAAAAGCTGCACGACGGGAATTTTTGCATCGACGGCATTGTGTTGCCCGATCGCTCTCTCAAAGCGGGCACTCTCGAGATGAAATATATTTATCAGCCCGCGGAATTCACGCTGTGCGGGAACGTGCTCCGCGTGTTCAACCGCAACTTCTTCCGTCCTCTTTCCGGCACGCTTTCCGTAAGCGCCGAATGTGCGGACGGCGCCCGCCCCTTGGCGGAGACGCCCGTCTGTATCCCGCCCCGCACAAGCGCGGAATTTCCTCTCGAACGCAAAGACGTTCCGAGCATTTCCGTTGCGATCCCCGAGGAGGGGAGCGTAGAATGCTTTGCTTTGCGTCCGCTCTCCAAACCCGTTCCCGCCGTTCTGCCCGCACGGGCGGAGGAGAGGGAAGACGTTTTCCTCCTGCGGCAGGGCGTTTCCTGTGTGACGGTGGCAAAGAAGAGCGGTGCGATCCTCTCCGTCAAACGTGACGGACGGGAGTATCTTGCCGCACCGATCGCGGTAAGCGTGATGCGCGCGCCCGTCGACAACGAGGCACCTCTTGCGGAAGAGTTCCGCCGCATCGGAGTGTACGAAAGCGCTCCCTATGCGCGCATTTCCGCCAAGGAGGGCTCACTCCTTTTGCGCGGGCGGTATCAGTCGGATTCTCTCCGCAGCATCCTCGATTACACGATGAAGCTTTCGCTCACGGAAGAAGGGTTTGCGCTCTCTCTCGGCTACGAGATCCCGAAATACGTGCGCCGTCTTCCCTGCGTGGGACTGCGGTTTGCCGTGCGGGCGGAGGAACTCGAATACTTCGCATACGGCGGACGGGAGACCTATCCGGATATGAACGCGGCGCGGCGGGGCTTCTTCCGCGAACGGGTATCCGAACAATATTTTCACTACATCAAGCCGCAGGAGAGCGGCAACCGCACCGGCGCCGAATTTGTACGCGCCAAGGGGTGCATGGAGATCACCGCGAAGGAGCCGTTCGATTTTTCGGCGATCGCCTATTCCGCCCAAACGCTCATGTCCGCAAAGCATGACGACGAGCTGCCTTCCCCCGACGGGACCGCATGGTTTTTCCTTGGAAAACAAGAGGGGATGGGCTCGAACGCCTGCGGACCCGAGTTGGCGCCCGAGTACCGCGTTCCGCGGAGCGCCGAACTTGCATTCCGATTCAAATTGCTATGAACAAGGAGCCGACGATGAAGGCAAAAGATTTGACGATCGACGAAAAACTGACGCTTCTCACGGGGGACGGAAATTGGCGTCTCGAACGGCTGGGCGGAAAATTGCCCGAACTCTTTTTCTCGGACGGACCGTGCGGTTTGCGCACCGTCAGGGAGGGGGAGCACGCGCTCAAAGCGACGGCGTTCCCCACGCCCTCGGCGCTCGCCTCCACCTGGAACAGGGCGCTTGCCCGCGAGATGGGGGAACTGCTCGGCGAAGAGGCGATCGAGCGGGAGGTAGACGTCCTGCTCGCCCCCGGCGTCAACATCAAACGCACTCCCTGCAACGGACGGAATTTCGAGTATTTTTCGGAGGATCCCTACCTCGCGGGGGAGCTCGCCTATGAATACATCCTCGGCGTACAGTCCAAGGGCGTGGGCACTTCCGTGAAGCATTTTGCGGCAAACAACCGCGAATACGATCGCTTTTATCAATCGAGCGAAGTGGACGACAGAACCCTGCATGAGATCTATCTCCCGGCATTTGCCCGCGCGGCGGAAGCAAAACCGTGGACGGTGATGTGCGCGTATAACCTGCTCAACGGCGTATACTGTTCGGAACACAAAAAATTGCTCAAAACCATCCTCAGGGAGGAACTCGGCTTCGACGGCGTGATCCTTTCCGATTGGGGCGCCGTCGTCGACCGCGCAAAGGCGCTCAAAGCCACTCTCGACCTCGAAATGCCCCATTCGGACGCGGCGTTTGCGCGCTTGAAGGAGGCGTATGCGCGGGGCGAGATCACCGACGGGGAGATCGATGCGTCCGTAGACCGTCTGCTTGCGCTCGTGGAAAAGGCACAAAAAGCACGACCGTTGCGCAAAGTCCTCCATACCGCAAGCGAGCGGCACGAAGCCGCCGTCCGCATCGCGGCGGAGGCGGCGGTCCTGCTCAAAAACGACGGCGCATTGCCCCTGTGCGAGGGCGAGCGCGTGTTTGTCTGCGGCAAGAAGGCGAAGACCGGCGTATTCGGCGGAGGCGGTTCCTCCTGCGTCGACAGCGATTTTTCGCCCGCTCCGCTCGAAGAACTGCTTCGGAAAGAGGACCCTTCTCTCGCCGTGGACGGACGGGAGATCTGTTTTCACGATTGGGGAGAACTGCACGGTCTGTTCGGACTGCGCGAGGGGATTGTCCTTGCCCGAAACGCGGACAAAGCGATCGTCGTCGTCGGATGCGACGCCGATACCGATTGCGAGGGGTGCGACCGCATGCAGCTTACGCTCAGCCCCGTCGAGGAAGACCTCATCCGCCACATCGCCGCGGTCAACCGTCAAACGGTCGTCGTCGTATACGGCGGCAGCGCCGTGGATATGAGCGGTTGGATCGACTGCGTGAATGCCGTTTTGTATGTCAATTTCAACGGCGAGGGCGGGAACGAGGCGCTCGCAAAGTTGCTGACGGGTGCGGAAAATCCCTCGGGGAAATTGCAGGAGAGCTTCCCGCTCGTCCCCATTGCAAGCGCGCGCGGAAACACCTTTACCGACGTCTATTCCGAGGGGGTGTTTGTCGGCTACCGTGGCTACGATGCGGCGGGCAGCAGCGTGCTCTTCCCATTCGGGCACGGACTTTCCTATTCGCAATTCGTCTATTCCGACCTCACCGTCCATCCCTCGGAGGAGGGGTTTGAGGTCTCTTTGAAGGTCAAAAACGTCTCCGGGCGGGCGGGGAAAGAGGTCGTGCAGCTGTACGCGGGACAAAAATTCCCGCTGATCTCCCGTCCCGTACGCGAACTCAAAGGATTTGAAAAGATCTGTCTTGCGCCGGGGGAACAAAAGCGGGTCGTGTTCTCGCTTTCCCTGCGGGCGCTCGCCTATTGGAGCCCCGCGCTCGACGGTTGGCGGACGGAAGAGGGGGAATATACCCTTTCCGTGGGAAGTTCTTCGCGCGATCTGCGCCTTGCCGCGGACGTGTGGGTGCACGTTCCGGACGCCCCTTCCACCCGCGCTCCGAAATAAATAAAACGAGGACATCTGTCCGAAAGAGAGGCATATGAAACCCATCAGAACGGAATATCCGCGTCCGCAGCTCAAACGAGAAAGTTGGACGCCTCTGAACGGGGAATGGGAGTTTGCGTTTGACGACGCGGAAGAGGGGATCTTTATCGGGTATCCCACCGGGAAGATCCCTCTGCCCCTTCGCATCAATGTTCCCTTTTCCTATCAATGTGCCGCGAGCGGGCTCGGCGACGTTGCCGAGCACCCCGTGGTGTGGTACCGCCGCAGCTTTTTCAAAGAGGGAAACCGCCGCGTCTTGCTCTGCTTCAACGGGTGTGATTACGAGACGGACGTTTGGGTCAGCGGTCATCATGCCGGTTCGCACAAGGGGGCGTATACGCCCTTCGAACTGGATATCACGCCCTACCTTCGGGAGGGGGAAAACTTTCTCGTCGTGCGTTGCCGCGACGGGCTCGATACCGCGCAGCCCCGCGGGAAACAGAGCTGGAAGGGGGAGCCTTTCAGCTGTTGGTACACTCCCACGACGGGCATCTGGCAGAGCGTCTGGCTCGAATATTTCGACGAAGACTGCGTGAGCGAGCTCTCGCTGCTTGCCGATCTCGACGGATTTTCCTTCGGCGGGGAGCTCGAAACGCGGTACGGTCTCGCCGACCGCGCCGAGATCGAGGTCTCCTTCCGCGGCAAAAAGCTGTGCACCGAGCGGGTAACGCTCGAAGGAAGGCTCACCCGCTATCGGGTCGCGCTCACACCGATGCCCGAGGCGGTCTGGTCGCCCGCCCATCCCGCACTCCTCGACGTAAAGCTCTCTCTCTTCCGCGACAAGGCGAAGACGGACGTTTTACATACCCGCTTCGGGATGCGCAAGGTCGTTGTGGACGGGGAGGGGAACCTCCTGCTCAACGGCGAGAAGCTCTATCAGCGTCTCGTGCTCGACCAAGGGTATTGGCCGGAGAGCGGGCTCACGCCTCCCTCCGCGGAAGCGCTCAGAAAGGACATCGAATATGCAATGGCGATGGGCTTCAACGGCGCGCGCAAACATCAGAAGATCGAGGACCCGTATTACGATTACTACGCGGAGGAACTCGGGTTCCTCACCTGGTGCGAAATGCCTTCGGCATATGCCTTTCATACCCGCGAGATGATGGCGCTTACCGAGGAGTGGATGAAGATCGTCGCCCGCGCGCGGAACAATACGAGCAACATCTGCTACGTTCCCTTCAATGAAAGTTGGGGGGTAGGGGAGATCTGCAACGACTGTGTACAACAAGATTTCGTGCGCGCCGTGTATCTGCTCACCCGCTCCCTCGACCCCACCCGTCCCATCAGCGCCAACGACGGTTGGGAATGCCTCGACAAGACGGACATCATCGGGATCCACGACTACGCATTCAGCGGCGAGAATTTCAAGGAGAAATACTCCCGCGACGGGTTCAACGGGCTCTATCCGCAGGGCAGAAAACTCATGGCGCACGGTTGCGATTATGCGGGGCAGCCCGTCATCCTCACCGAATTCGGCGGGATCGCCATGAAAGCGGATACCGAGGGCGACGGCTGGGGATACAACGAGAGCGCTTGCGACAAAGAGGAGTTTTACGCCCGCTACCGCAATCTGCTCGAAGGGGTCTATGCAAGTTCGTTCCAAGGTTTTTGTTATACCCAGCTCACCGATGTGCAGCAGGAGGTAAACGGGCTTTTGAGTCACGACCGCAAACCGAAATTCGAACTGTTCCGCTTAAAGGAACTCAATGAAGAATATGGAAGGAGGAAATTATGAAAAAAAGGATCACAAAGAAGGGTTTGCGCGGCACGTTGAGCGTTTTGCTCTGTTTGGGAGTCGCCTGCTCGGCGCTCTCGGTCGCGCGCATCGACGCGGAGGCGGTAGACCATAAGGTGGACGCCAATTCGTCCGTCGCCCTCCGCATCGCGGAAGAGGGGACCGTCTTGCTCAAAAACGACGGCATGCTCCCGCTCCGTCCCTCCGACAGGGTAGTGGGGCTCGGCGTCGCGCAGGATGTGAGCCAGGTATTCGGCGGCGGCGGCTCCGGTTGGGTGAATGCGACGGACACCGTAAATTACCGCACCGGGATGGAGACGGCGGTGCGCAACGGCTATCTCGCCTCATATCACGCCGTCGGTTCGCCCGAGAGCGGAAACGATGCCGATAAGGCGTTGTACTTTATCTCCCGCGATACGACGGAGGGAGCCGACCGTTCGGAGGATTCCTTCGAACTGTCCGCCGTCGAAAAGCAGGACATTACCGGGCTCATTCGCGCCGTCGGGAAAGAAAACGTGGGCGTGGTGCTGAATGTGGGGTCCGTGGTGGATACGAGCTGGCTCATCTCGCAGGACGTGGGCGCCATCGTCGTTGCCTATCTCGGCGGCGAGCAGGCGGGCAACGCCCTCGCCAATGTACTCACGGGCGCGGTCTCCCCGAGCGGAAAGACGGTGGATACCTGGGCGAAGAGCTATCGGGACTACCCTTCGAGCGGCTCCGTGGGCAACTTCGCGCAGGATAAAAACACCCTCTACACCGAGGACGTGTTTGTCGGCTACCGCTATTTCGATACCTTCGACCCCGAGTACGAAAAGGTCAACTACGAATTCGGCTACGGGCTCAGCTATACCGACTTTTCGATCACGGACAAGGCGGTAAAGATAGAGGGCGATACCCTCACCTTCACGGCGACCGTCAAAAACACGGGCAAGGCGGTGGGCAAAGAGGTCGTGCAGGCATATGTCTCCGCGCCGCAGGGCAAGTGGGGGAACCCCGCGCACGAACTCATCGGTTTTTGCAAGACGAATTCGCTCGGTCCCGGACGGGAAGAGAAAGTGGAGTTTACCGCGCAGCTCTCCGATTTCGCCGACTACGACGATCTCGGCAAGGTCAGGAAGAACAGTTGGGTGTTGCCCGCGGGAGAATACTCCTTCTATCTCGGCAACAGTGTGAGAAATGCCGCGGAGAGCGCGGCGCTTCCCACCAAACTCAACCTTGCGGAAGACCGCGTGCTCGCCACGACGAACGCGCTTCCCGAGACGACGCTTCCGTCCCGCTTGCTCGCAAACGGCGAACGCGAGGTCCTGAACACCGCGGACAGCGCCACCAACATTTTCCGCATTCCCGCTCACGGTTCCACCGTGATCCAGGCGGAGAGCTATACTACCAAATCCGCTGCTCCGACGAGCGAAAATTACTATCTCGGCGCCGACATGGGCTTCGGGATGGGCAACCTCAATACGGCGGGACAGGAAGTCACTTACACCCTCGACGTCGAGGAGGCGGGCGAATATGAAATGGGCTTTGCCATGGCTTCCGCATGGAGCGGGCAGACCAACATGTTCAGCCTCTATGTCAACGGAACGGCACAACCCGTAAACGTCGGCATGGACGCAACGCATACCGACAGCGACGGGCTTTGGTTCCAATGCACATGGCTGAAAGGAGGGTACAAAGTCACTCTGCCCGCAGGTCGGGTCACGTTGCGCTTCGTCGCAAACGGCACCAACTTCCAGAACTTCGACAACTTCGTCATCTGGCGTTCGTCGGTGGCGTCCGAAGGGCAGACCGTCCTCGAAGCGGAGGCGTTCGCGTCGGATACGGGCTTCGAACAGATCGCGGACGGATTCGCGACGAAAGCCGCAAACCGCGCGGGAGTCTCCTACACCTACGAATTCAACGTGGAGAAAGCGGGCAAATACGACCTCTCCCTCCTCGCTTCCAACATCACGGCGGCGTCCGAAGACGTGCTCAAAGCGGAAGTCAACGGAACGGAGCAACCCGTGCGCATCTCTCTCCGCCGTACGGCGGCGGGCGGCGACGACGTATTCGCAAGCAATCTGCACACCTTCACTTCCACGGATTCGGTGTATCTCGATCTCCCGCAGGGGAAGGTCACACTCAAACTCACAACGAAGAATGCGGCGGTATGCTGCATCGATAAACTGCTCCTCTCTCCCAAGGGGGATGCGCCCGTGTACGAAGGCGGCTATCGCGACAACACGGACGAGTTCGTCTACCGCACCGATACGTCGGGCACCTCTTCCGGGTCGCTCGTCACCTACGACGACGTATATCTCGATCGCGACAAGTTGGATGAATTCGTGGCGCAGCTCTCCATCGAAGAGCTTGTGCAGCTCAACGGTCTGGACGGCGCCAACACGACGGGCAATACCAATGTCGGCGGCGTGGGCGGCTACAAGTTGGATACAAAGTACGGCATTCCCAATGCCTATGCCGCAGACGGTCCCGCTGGCATCCGCTTCGAGAGGGGACTGAAAGCGACCTGGTTCCCCTGCATGACGATGCTCGCCTCCACGTGGAATACGGAGCTCGCCGAGGAATTCGGCGAAGCGGTCGGCAAGGAAGCGGTGCTCGGCGGCATCAGCGTATGGCTTGCGCCCGGCGTCAACATCCACAGAAATCCGCTCTGCGGCAGAAACTTCGAGTACTATTCCGAAGACCCTCTGATTGCCGGCAGGTTTGCGGGGCGGGTGACGAAGGGCGCGCAGAAGTCCGGCATCTCCGTCTGCGTCAAGCACTTTGCGGCAAACAATCAGGAGACGAACCGCTTTGCGAACAATTCCTGCGTGTCGGTGCGTGCGCTGCGCGAAATTTATCTCAAACCGTTCGAGATCACCGTCAAAACGGGCGACCCGCATGCCGTAATGAGCAGCTATAACATGGTGAACGGCAAGCACGTCGCCGCCACTTACGAAATGATCACGGGCGTGCTCTACGAAGATTGGGGATTCAACGGGGCGGTGTTCTCCGATTGGTCCTCTTCGATCGGACATATCGACATGGTGCGCTCGGGGAATACCTTCAAGAGCAACAACCCCGAATACGGCAATCTTATCGCGGCGTACCGGTGCGGTGCGATCACCCGCGAACAGCTCGAACACAACGCCGAGAACTGTCTCAAATTCCTCATGATGACGAACTGCGGCAAGCAAAACGTTACCGCGGTGGGCGTGCTCTCAGCGACGCTCACCCGCGAGAAGAACCGCGCTGCTCTCTCCGTCTCGGACGACGTTACTTCCGAGGGATACAGAGTGTATCTGCCCGCCGAAAATCGCTACGAATTTTCCGCAACGGGCATGACGGCGGACGTGCGTCTCTTCGTGAACGGCGAGGAAGTTTCGATAAAAGACGGATTTGCGCTCTTTGTCGCAAAGGAGGGGATTGCCGAACTCAAACTCTCCGGGTCTCAGGAGGGCATCGAAAGCTTTACGGGCTTTACCGTCAAGCGGCACGTCCATCAGAAGGGCGCCGCCGTTTGCCCCGTTTGCGGAGAGAAAAATCCCGACTGGACAGAGCCTTCCGATCCCTCTACCCCTTCCGATCCCTCCACTCCTTCCACGCCTTCCGATCCCTCCACTCCTTCCACGCCTTCCGAACCGGAACCCACCCCGCAAGAACCGCACAAGGGTTGCGGCGGCGTGTTGCCCCTTGCGGGCGCATTCCCCGTTCTCATCGGGCTCGCGTTCCTGCTTCGCAAGCGGAAATAACTAAGAGAAAGAGACCGCCGTTTGGGCGGTCTCTTTTCAAAGTTCGCTCTGTCCCGATTCGATGAGTTCGCAATCGTACAGCGTTGGGTCGAAGGGGGCGGTGCTCGGATAGACGAAGGTATCGCTGAGCAAATATCCTTCCGGAAGCTCCCGCGGGGAATAGCCCGTTACGGCGCGGAACACGCGGTTGAAGTTGCGGATCGTACCGAAGCCGCTTCGGTCGGCGATCTCCGTCATGGAGAGCCCGGGCTCTTTCATCAGCTCGATCGCATGTTCCGTGCGCACGTAGTTGAGATAGCGGGAAAAGGGGATACCCGTCGTGCTGTGAAAGTAGCGGGAAAAATATCCCTCGCTCATCTGCATAAACGCCGCGGCGTCGGCAAATGTGAAGAATTCATACTTTTCGGCGATATGTTCGAGAAGCACCATAAACCTGCGGGCAGTCTCGTCTTCCCCTTGGCGAAGGGCGACCTCCTCGCCGCGGAAGATCGCAGACATCAGCGACATCACGCGGGCGGTCGCTTCCAAACCGTAAAACGGCTCTTTGCGGAGCAGGATGTCCCGCACCGCCGTGTAGGTCTCCGGGATGGGATAGCACCCTTTGAGCCGCGGATGGGCGAGCCGCACGTTGCCGAGGTAGGGCTTTAAGATCTCGTAATCGAACACGATGACGACGAGGGTGGTGTCCTCCTCCAGGGCGGACATATAGTGCACCTGCCCGCAATCGACGTAGAGCGCTTCGCCCTGCGCCAGGGTGTGCATCTGCTTTTGGCAGAAGATGTCTATTCTGCCCTTTTCCACATACAACAGCTCGCAGTCGTAGTGCCAGTGCAGGAGATTGTGGGAGTGTTTGTACTTTCCCACCCACACCTTGACGGATTTCGGGTAATTCCAAATTTCTCTCTTTGCGATCATGATCGATCTCATTGTAACGAAAATCGGGCGAGTTGTCAAGGAGATATGTCAATAAATGTCCGAAACTGGTGAAAATAATACTTGTAATCGCGGCGGAGGTCCGATATAATATATCATGTAGAGACGGTTGCAGTCTGAACCTACGCCAATTAAAATTCCCCCCAATGAACCGAGCCCGGCGAACAGTCTCTGCGCTCGGTTTTTTTGTCCTCAGGAGGTTGCGGATATGACTTTTTCTGCGGCGCTGTGCAAGCTCATCGACTATGCCTCCCGCGAGCTTGGGCTTGTCAAGCGCAACGAGATCTATGCAAAGAACACCGTTTTGATGCTGCTCAGCAAGGAAAATTGCGAAGAATGCGTCACAAGCTATGAGGGCGAACCGCTCTCGCTGCTTTTGGATACGCTCACGGAAGAGGTCCCCGAGGCGGACAGAGAAAGACTGAGGGACGCGATCGTGGGCGCGGTGATGCTCTCCCCCGCGGAGGTGGAGGAGGAGTTCTCCCGCCGCTATTTCCACTCGCCCGCAGACGCCACCGGGTGGCTGTACCGTTATTCCGTCGCCTCGGATTATGTAAAAAAGGAACAGCTCGATAAAAACCCGCGCTTTACGGGCAAAAACGGGCTGATCGTCACCATCAATCGGGCAAAACCCGAATTCCGCGACCCCAAAAAAGCAGTAAGCGGAAACAGCGTGAAAGGGGGCTATCCCAAGTGTTCCATCTGCCGCGACAACGAGGGGTATTTCCCCCGCGGCAAGCGAACGCTCCGCACCGTCTCCTTCACCCTTGCGGACGGCAGGTGGTTTTGGCAGTTTTCTCCCTACGGATATTTTTCCCAGCACGGCATCGCCGTCAACGAGCGGCATGTTCCGATGCACGTGGACGAAGGAACGTTTACGGTGCTGCTCGAATTTGCGGATGCCTTCCCGCACTATTTTATCGGTTGCAATGCGCCTCTTCCCCGCATCGGCGGCAGCGTGCTCTCCCATGATCATTTTCAGGGAGGCGGAGAAATGCTCCCCATGTTCGGGGCGAAGATCGCGATCCCTCTCCGGCACGACGATTTCCCTCAACTCGAGATCGGCGTGCTCGACTGGTTCAACACCGTCGTGCGCATCAGCGGGACGGACGGGCGCGCCGTCGTCGAGGCGAGCGAGCTCGTGCGGAAACATTGGGTGGGCTATCGCGACGAAGAGAGGGGGCTCATCCCGGAGGATGAGAACGGCGTTCATCATGCCATCAGTCCCACCGTCTTTTTGGACGGGGACAGATATTGCATGAACCTCATCCTCCGCAGCAACATCACTTCCGAGCGGTATCCCGACGGCGTCTTTCATGCCCACCCCGAGTTCCACATCATCAAAAAGGAATCCATCGGGCTCATCGAGGCGCAGGGGCTGTTTATCCTGCCCGGGCGGCTGGTGGAACAGCTCGCGCGGCTCAAAGAGGGGATCCGCGCAGGCGAATTGCCTCCCGATCTTGAAGAGTTCCGTCTTCTGTATGAGGAGATCGGCGCAAGAGACGGCGACTTGGACGAGCGGATGCGGGAGGAACTTGCAAGCATTTGCGAACGCATCCTGAAAAATACGGCGGTGTTCAAAACGCACGAAGAGACAAAACAGTTTATGGAAAAAGCGGGTTTTTATGAAAGAAAAAGCGTATCGTTATAAAATTTCGGCGGCGGGCAGGGTCAATCTGATCGGCGAACATGTGGATTATTGCGGCGGAAAGGTGCTGCCCTGTGCGCTCTCTCTGACAAATACCGTCTGGGCACGTCCGAACGGAGAAAACGTCATCCGCCTGAGGTGGACGGACTTGCCCGACGAAGTGACTCTCGACCTCGACCGTTTGGATGAGTACCGCGACCTGAAACATGCCAAGTATCATGCGGGTTGCGCGGCGCTTTGGCGTGCGGCGGGGCACAGGACGGTCGGATGTGATCTTTTGATGGATTGCACCGTTCCGTTCGGAAGCGGGCTCTCCTCTTCGGCGGCGATCGAAGTCAGCACCATCGCCGCGCTTGCGACCGTTGCGGAGGAGCCGTTCGACCCCGTGGAGGTCGCTCTCATCGCGCAAAAGGCGGAGCATGAGTACGCCGGCGTCCATTGCGGGATCATGGACCAATTCGCCTCGGCGAACGGGAAAGCGGGGCACGCGATCTTGCTCGATTGCTCCACGCTCGAAAAGGAGTATATTCCCGTCGACCTCAGGGGGTGCACGCTCGTCATTGCCGATTGCAAAAAGCCGCACAGCCTCGTCGAGAGCAAATACAACGAACGCCGCAAAGAGGTGGAAACGGCGCTTTGTCTCCTGCAAAGGCGGATCAAGGCGGAGAGCTTGTCCGAAGTGCGTCCCTATCAGCTCGAAGAGTACAGGACGCTTCTGCCCCCCGTTCTTTACCGCAGAGCGAAGCATGTGGTGGAGGAATGTGACCGCGTTCATCGCGCCGCGCAGTACCTGCGGGAGGGGGACATCCCCGCCTTCGGCGAACTTCTGAACGCCTCCCACGCCTCTCTCGGGAATTTATACGAAGTAACGGGCAAAGAACTCGACAGTCTCGCCCATGCCGCGCAGAGCCATCCCGCCTGCCTCGGCTCCCGCATGACGGGAGCGGGCTTCGGCGGATGCACCGTGTCCGTCGTCCGGAAGAAGGATGTAAAGGATTTCAAGCGGTTCGTCGCGACGCAGTATGCCCGCGAGACGGGATACCAGGCAGTCTTCTACGATTCGGAGATCGCAGACGGGATCGTGGTGGAAGAACTCGAAGATCATGCGCAGCCTCAGAGTGCGCAAATATAAAATAAGGAGCGGAAGGGATGAAAATATTGGTGACGGGCGGAGCGGGATATATCGGTTCGCATACGGTGGTGGAGCTGTTG
>CANQRP010000034.1 GCA_947626305.1 uncultured Clostridia bacterium
AAGAACAACTACATCGCCTGCGCCGTGAAGGCGGGGGAGAAGTTCGCGCTGTCGTACACCGACATCACGACGGGCGCATTCTGCGTCACCGAGACGGAGGACGCCGAAAAATTGCTTGCGGCGCTCGTCAATCTCTCGGTCGCCGAGGTCATTTGCAACGAAGAACTCCTGTTTGCGGTGAAGGACAGTCCCGAACTCGAACGGGGCATCCTGCCCAAATTTTCCTGTTATCTCCCGTGGGCGTTCCAACTTCCGCAGGCGGAAGGGCAGCTGCAAAAGCAACTGTCCGTCTCCTCCATGGAGGCGTTGGGGCTCGGGGACAAGCCGCTGTGCACCGTTGCGGCGGGGGCACTTCTCGCCTATCTCGGCGATACGCAAAAGCGGGCAATGACGGGCATCAACCATCTCAGAGTCATGTCCGAAGGCGGGCACATGACGCTCGACCCCGTTGCGGTGCGCAATCTCGAACTGCTCAAAAACAGCGCAGAGGGGAAGCGGTACGGCTCTCTTTTGTGGCTGCTCGATAAAACGGGCACCGGCATGGGGGCACGCAAGCTCGCCGGCATGCTTCTGACCCCTCTGCTCGACAAAAAAGAGATCGAAAAACGGCTCGACGCGGTGGACGAACTCTATCAAGCCACCGTCATCCGCATGGGGCTTGCGGATATGCTCTCGGGCATGCGGGACATCGAACGGCTTGCGGGGAGGATCTCCAACGGCAATTTCGAACCGCGGGACTGCGTGGCGCTCGGCAAGTCGCTTGCCGTCGTTCCCAACCTCAAATTTCAACTTTCCGGCTTCTCCTCCGCGCTTCTGCACGAGATCGCGGAGGGTCTCATCGACACCAAGGAGATATGCGCTCTCATCGGCCGCGCCATCAAAGAGGACGCGGGATTGCTGCGCGACGGCGATTTCATCCGCGAGGGATACAACGCAGAACTCGACGAGCTGCGCAACGCGAAGAAGAACGGCACCGGGATGCTTGCGGAGCTCGAAGCGCGGGAACGGGAAGCGACGGGCATCCGCACCCTCAAAGTGGGGTATAACCGCGTGTTCGGTTACTATATCGAAGTGAGCAATTCCTTCAAAGACAAGGTTCCCTATTCGTATGTCCGCCGCCAAACGTTGACGAACGGCGAACGTTTCATCACCGAGGAATTGAAACAGCTCGAAGAGAAGATCCTCGGTAGCGACGAAAAGGCGCAACGGCTGGAAGAGAGCCTCTACGAGGAACTCTATGAGATCTTGCTCCGCAACATCAAACTCTTCCAGCGCATTTCCGAGGCGGTGGGCATGCTCGACTGTCTCAATTCCTTTGCGACCGTCGCCAAGGAGAACAAGTATTGCCGCCCCGAGATCGCGGAGGGGGGCGCGCTCGAGATCGAAGAGGGCAGGCACCCCGTTGTGGAGGCGCTCTCCCGAGAGCGGTTCGTCCCCAACGATTGCCGTCTGAACGAAGGCGCAGACCGCACGATGATCATTACGGGACCCAATATGGCGGGGAAGAGCACCTATTTGCGACAGGTGGCGCTCATCGTGCTCATGGCGCATGTGGGCTGTTTTGTCCCCGCAAAGCGGGCGCGCATTCCGCTGTGCGACCGCATCTTTACCCGCATCGGCGCGAGCGACAATCTCATTTTGGACCGCTCCACCTTCATGGTGGAGATGACCGAGGTCGCAAACATCCTGCGCAATGCCACCCCGCGGAGCTTGCTCATCCTCGACGAAGTGGGGCGGGGCACGAGCACCTTCGACGGGCTCTCCATCGCGTGGTCGGTCATCGAATACCTCACCGACAGGGTGCGCGCGAAAACGCTGTTCGCCACCCATTACCACGAACTCACCGAGCTCGAGGGGACGCTCGAGGGGGTGAAAAATTACAAGATCACCGTGCGGGAAGTCGGCGGCAACATCGTGTTTCTCCGAAAGATCGTGCGCGGCGGCGCCTCCCGCTCGTTCGGCGTGGAAGTCGCCTCCCTTGCGGGGGTCCCCGAAGAGGTCACGTCCCGCGCCAAAAAAATACTCAAAAGTTTGGAGAAAAACGATGTCACCAAGCGCCGCGAATTGCCTGAGGAGGTCGAAGAACCCTCGGAGGAGCCCGCGCTCCTTGCGCAGCTCAGAGAGCTCAATCTCGATCTTCTCACTCCCATGCAGGCGCTCGCCATTCTCGCGGAGTGGAAGGAGAATTACAAATGATCCATATTTTAACGCCCGATGTCTATAACCGCATTGCCGCCGGCGAGGTGGTGGACCGACCCTATTCCGTCGTCAAAGAGTTGGTGGAAAACGCCATCGACGCGGGGGCGAGCGAGATCGGGATCGAGATCGAAGAGGGCGGGAAGAAGCGCATCCGCGTGACGGACAACGGTTGCGGGATCGAAAAGGACGATTTGCCTTCCGCCTTTCTGCCCCATGCAACGAGCAAATTGCATTCGGCGGAGGAGCTCATGTCGATCTCGACCCTCGGCTTCCGCGGCGAGGCGATCGCGTCGATCGCTTCGGTCTCCAGAACGGAGATCGTCTCCAAAACAAAGGACGGCGAAGCGTGGGCGCTTGCCTCGGACGGAGGGAAAACGGGGGAGATCTCTCCCGCCGCGGGAGCAAACGGCACCTGCGTCACCGTGGACGGGCTCTTTTTCAACACGCCCGCACGGCTCAAATTCTTAAAGAGCGACGCGCAGGAGGAGGGGGACGTCACAAACATGGTGGCGCGCTTCATTCTCTCCCGCCCCGAAATTTCCTTTACCTACCTCATCAACGGCAAGGTGCGCTACCGCTCCTTCGGGGACGGGCTGAAAAGTGCGATCGCCGTCGTTTACGGCGCGGATGTGCTCGACAAGTGCTTTGAGATCGACGCCGAGAAACACGGGGTCGTTTTGCGCGGATTCATCGGGGATCGCAATTTCTACAAACCCAACCGCAGCTATCAGAGCTTGTTCGTCAACGGCAGGTATGTCCTCAACCAAACGGTGGCGCTCGCCGTCGCAAACGCGTACAAGAACTATCTCATGACGCGGCAATATCCCTTTTATGTGCTCTTTTTGGAACTTCCGAGCGAGGTCGTGGACGTCAACGTCCACCCCAACAAGGCGGACGTTCGCTTTGCGGACAACCGCGTCATCTACGGTAACGTGTATTCCGTCATCTCGGCTGTGCTCGACGGCAGTTCGGGGGCGCTCGATTACGTAACTTTGCCGCGCGCCGAGATCAAGAGCACCTATTCCGAAGCCGTTTCTCGGGGAAAAACGCCCCCTTGCCCGCCTTCCGCAAAAACGGAGGGAAGCCGCGGAATGTCCTACACCGAGGCGAAGAAGGAACTTGCCTTCGACATTTCGCCCATCGGGAAGCCGTCCGTCCTGCCCTACCGCGAGCAGACGCCGGCGAGTCTGGAAGTCCGCGCGCCGCAACCGCAGGAGACGGACCATTTCGAGGAAAACCGTCGGCAGCTCCTCGAGCGGCAGAGAGAGGCGAAGCAGGAAAAGCTCGACCCCGCTTCTCTGACCTTCAAGGGGGAGCTCTTCCGCACCTATCTCATCTACGAGGCGGGAGACGACGCCTATTTGGTGGACCAGCACGCGGCGCACGAGCGCATTCTCTACGACAAACTTCGCCGCAAATGCGAGGCGCGCACACCGCTCTCCCAACCGATGCTCTTGCCCTTCATTCTTCATACCAACGGGCAGGAATTTGCGTTTTTGCTCAAAAATGCGGAGATATTGCGCTCTTTCGGCTTCGAACTCGAAGATTTCGGCGACAGTTTCAAGATCTCCGCGGTCCCCATGGACCTCTTCGGCATGGACCTCGAAAACTTCTTTGCGGAAGTTCTCTCGTCGATGGATACCCTCCGCGCCATCAAGCTGCCCGACCTCCTCAAAGACCGCCTCGCCACCATGGCGTGCAAAGCTGCGGTGAAGGGCGGGGAGCGGCTCACGGAGGAGGAAGTTCGCAGTTTATTGAATGAAATGGAGGGGGATATGGGGATCAAGTGTCCGCATGGGCGCCCCGCCTGCGTGCGCATCCGCAAAACGGAGCTGGAAAAGCTCTTCAAGAGGATCGTATGAAATTGCTTGCGATATGCGGCGCGACCGCTTCCGGGAAGACGGCGCTCGCCGTGGAGTGTGCAAAGCGCCTCGGCGGGGAGATCGTCTCCTGCGACGCGCTGCTCGTATACAGAGGGCTGAATATCGGAACGGCAAAGCCGAGCGCGGAGGAGCGGGGCGGGATCCCGCACTACATGATCGACGTCGTGGAACCGACGGAGAAGTTTTCGGTCAGCGATTTTGAGCGGCTCGCGCTTCCCGCGGTGGAAGACATTGCGGTGCGCGGCAAGGTCCCCGTCTTGTGCGGCGGAACGGGGTTTTACATGAACGCCCTGCTCTATCGGAGCGGCTTCGGGCAGACCCCCGCGTCCGAGGAGATCCGCGAAAAGTACGAAGCGCTTGCACGGGAAAAGGGGAAAGCCTACCTGCATGCGAAGCTCGAAGAAGTCGACCCCGAGAGTGCGGCTATCTTGCACGAAAACGATGTGAAGCGCGTCATCCGCGCACTCGAGATCTTCGAGCTGACGGGCAGGAAGAAGTCCGAGCAGAACGACCGGCTTTCGGCGCGCTTTCCCTTCGTGGCGGTCGCCGTAAACTATCCGCGCGAAGTGTTGTATGAGCGCATCGGACTCAGGGTAGACAATATGCTGAAAGAGGGGCTCGTGGAAGAAGTGCGTGGGCTGCTCGACCGCGGAGTTCCCGCAGACGCGCAGTGCATGCAGGGGATCGGCTATAAAGAAGTGGTTGATTTTTTGAAAAACGGGGATTTGCATAGTACTATGTCAGACATAATCAAACAAAATACCCGCAATTACGCAAAACGACAGCTGACTTTCTTCAAAAAAATGCAAAATTTACATTGGCTCGCGCCGGAATCGATCGAGCGCGAAGCCGAAGAGGTGTGTAAGATCTATGACGGCAGATGAGAGGATCGCCGCCGCGGAGACCCGTTTGGCGGCACAGTTTGCTCAAATCGATGAGATCGCGCTTTTCAATCAGGAAAAAGTGTTGAAGGCATTCGGGGAGGAGCGCATCGCGCTGCGCCACTTCGATGCGACCACGGGCTACGGCTACGGCGACGAGGGAAGAGACGCCCTCGGGCGGGTGTATGCCCATGCGTTCGGCGCCGAGCGTGCGATCGTCTCGCCCGCTCTTCTTTCGGGCACCCATGCGCTCACCGTCGCGCTCTTCGGCGTGCTGCGCCCGGGAGATCGCATTCTCTTTCTGACGGGGACCCCATACGATACCATCCGCGGCGTCATTTGGGGCATAGGGGTTGGCTCCCTGCGGGAATTCGGCGTGGAGAGCGATGTCGTCCCCCTCGACGGGGCGGGCAAAGTCGATTTTGCGCGGGCGAAAGAATTTCTCGCAAACACCGAATATAAAATGGTATATATCCAGCGTTCGCGGGGGTATGAACTTCGGGACGCGTTCACGGTGGACGAGATCGGAAAGATGTGCGCCTTTGTGCGGCAAAACGGCTTTGGCGGCTGCATCTTTACGGACAACTGCTACGGTGAGTTTGTCGAGCGGAGAGAGCCCGTCGAAGTCGGCGCCGACCTCATCATCGGTTCGCTCATCAAAAACCCCGGCGGCGGTCTGGCGCCCACGGGAGGATATATTGCGGGAAGCGCGCGCTATACGGCGCTCTGCGAAAACCGCCTCACCGCTCCCTCCGTCGGGGGGGAGATCGGCTCCTATGCCTACGGGTACCGCCAATTCTATCAGGGATTTTTCCTTGCGCCGCACGTCGTTGCGCAGGCGGTGAAGGGAGCGCTTCTCATCGGCGCCTGCCTGGAAGAACTCGGGTACGAAACCTTCCCCAAACTCGACAAGCTCCCGGCGGACATCACCCGCGCCATCCGCTTCCGCACGGAAGGGGAGCTCACCGCCTTCATTCAATCCGTTCAGGACCTGTCGCCCGTCGATTCCTTCGTGAAATTGGAGGCGTGGGATATGCCCGGATACGACTGCAAGGTCATCATGGCGGCGGGGACCTTCGTGGCGGGGGCGAGCATCGAACTCTCCGCCGACGCGCCCATCCGCGAACCGTTTACGGCGTATTTCCAGGGCGGGCTCACTTACGAACACTGCAAACTCGCCTGCCGCGAAATTTTGAAAAAACTCGGTTGACGGGCGCCGCGGGCGGGTATAAGAACATTGACGGGTGCTCCCGCAAAGGAGGTCAGATGGAAGATCTATTCACAAACGAGATCGTGCGGGCGGAAAATTTGAAGAAGACGTTCACTCTTTCCCGCAAACAACAGCGGCTCGAAAAGACGGCGCAAACCCGCAAGGTCGCCGTGGACGGGCTCTCCTTCTCCGCAAACCGCGGGGAAATTTACGGCTTGCTCGGACCCAACGGCGCGGGCAAGACGACGACGCTCCGCATGCTCTCCACCCTCATCCGACCGGACGAGGGGGACGCGTATATCATGGGGCATTCGGTGCGCAAGGAGCCGCAGAAGGTGCGCGATTGCGTGGGGTTTTTGACGGGGGAGCTCAAACTCGAGACCTTTTTCACCCCCGATTATCTCTTTGACTTTTTCGGCGCCATGCACGGCGTGGAAAGGGAGGCGCTCGCCGTGCGCAAGCACGAGCTCTTTTCCCGCTTCGGCATCGACGCCTTTTCGCAGGTCAAGGTGGGGGACCTCTCCACGGGGATGAAGCAAAAAGTGTCCCTCGTCATCTCCATCGTGCACGACCCCGACGTCGTGATCTTCGATGAACCGACAAACGGGCTGGACGTGCTGACCGCAAAGGTCGTCACCGACTTTTTGGCGGAACTCAAACGCATGGGAAAGAGCGTTCTTCTGTCTACGCACATTTTCTCTTTGGTGGAAAAACTCTGCGACCGCGTTGGCATCATCATTGACGGCAAAATGGCGGAAGAAGGATCGCTTGCGGCAGTCTGCGGGGAGAGAAGCCTCGAGGAGAAGTTCTTCGAACTCTACCGCGGCATCAAGGGGGAAATCGTATGAAACTTGTTGCGCTCATAAAAAAAGAATTTCACCGCTTTTTCCACGACCCGCGGCTCATCGTCACCATACTGCTCCCCGGGATTCTGATCTTTCTCATCTATACGCTCATCGGGACCGTCGTCAATACGCAGGAGAAATACGAATATAAGGTGTATGTGGCAGGGGAGTCCGTGCTGACGCAGGCGATCGAAAAAGCGGTGGAGGCGAGCGGTTCCACCGTGGAATGGATCCCCGCCGACCCCGAAGAGGGGAGAAACGCCGTCGAAAAAGAGTCGGCGACCGCCTTTCTCGCCTTCTCGGAGAACTTCGACGAAACCTTTTTGGGCGGTTCCGTGGAGATCTGGCGCGGCTCGACGGAAGAGAGCCTCTCCTTTTACAATCTCGCCGTTGCCGTCTTGCAGGAGGGCGCAATGCGCTTTGCCATCCTGTCGCACTCCTTTGAAACGGAGCAGGACTTCGCCAAAACCTTCATCGCGGGGCTGCTGCCCTTCCTTGTGGTGACGTTCGTCTTCTCGGCTTGCATGTCCGTCACGCTCGAATCGGTGGCGGGGGAAAAGGAGCGGGGGACGCTTTCGACCATCCTCGCAACGTCCGTCAAGCGCTCGCATATCGCGCTCGGCAAGATCATCCCGCTGAGCTGTATTTCGGCGATCGGTGCCGCTTCGAGCTTCCTCGGCGTGGTGCTTTCTCTTCCCAAACTCATGGGCACAGACCTGAGCGTGCTCGGCGGATACGGCTTCGGAAGTTACGTCATCCTCTTTTGCCTGATCCTGAGTTTTGTTCCCTTCATCGTCTCGGCGATCGGGGCGGTGTCCACGCTCTCGCGGTCGGTGAAAGAGGCGTCGGGCTATACGAGCGTCGTGATGATCCTCGTCATGCTCATGTCCATCGTCTCCATGGTGGTGACGCAGTTCGGCGATTGGGTGATCGCAGTGCCCGTGCTCAACGCCGTCATCTACATGGGCAAACTATTAGGCGGGGAACTCCCGCTGTGGCAATCGCTCGTGTCGGTGGGGGTCAATCTGCTCTATACGGGGCTGCTCGTTTGGCTGATTTCCAAAATGCTCTCAAGCGAACGCATCATGTTTGGCAAGTGAGTACGCGAAAAAAGGGAAAAATCGAACGCGAAACTTAAAAAATCGAATGTTAGCATAGTACTATGCGTGACATAACATAAGAAAATTTCAAAGGAGGGACTATGGATCCTATCTTAGAGTGTCGGGAACTGTACCACAAATACGGCAATACCCCTGCGCTTGTCGGGGTCAACCTCAGGATCGAAAAAGGCGGGATCGTGGGGCTTTTGGGACCGAACGGCAGCGGCAAGACCACGCTCATCAAACTCGCGATGGGCATGTTGCAACCCGCAAGCGGGGAAATTTTGATCGACGGAAAGCGTCCGTCGCCCGAGACGAAGGCAGTTACCGCCTATCTTCCCGACGCGAACTATCTCAGCAAATGGATGCGCGTCGAGCAGCAGGTGGATTACTACGGCGACTTTTTTGCCGATTTCGACCGCGACAAGGCGGTGGGGATGCTCTCCCGTCTCGGCATCGGGCTCAAACAGAAGATCAAGACGCTCTCCAAGGGCAACCAGGAGAAATTGGGGCTCATTCTCACCATGGCGCGCCGCGCGGAGCTCTATGTCCTCGACGAGCCGATCGCGGGGGTCGACCCCGCCGCGCGGGACTTTATTCTCGACACCATTCTCGCGAACAAACCGGAGGGGGCGACCATCGTTTTGTGCACCCACTTGATCTGGGACATTCAGAATATCCTCACGCATGCGATCTTTTTGAACTGCGGGAGGGTCGTGCTCGACGAGCCAGTAAAAGAGCTCTGCGAAAGAGAAGGGAAGAATCTCAACGACATCTTCCGGGAGGTATTCAGATGGTAAGAAAACTCATGAAGCATGAGCTGCGTGCGATCCTGCGCGTTCTGATGTGGTTTATGCTCGCGGTCCTCCTCGTGAGCGTGTTGGCGCGCGTCGTGTTCGAATTGGTCGGGCGCTACGACATCTCCCTCTTGCCGGACGAAGCGCTGCCGCAAGAGAACATTTCGATGATGCTCGGCACGATGTTTAGCGCGATGTCCGTGGGGGTCTTTTGGTTCCTTTCCGTGACGGCGCTTCTTGCGGCGGGGACGGTGATGTGTCTCGTGCGCTTTTTCAAGAGCCTTTTCACGGGAGAGGGCTACATGACCTTTTCCCTTCCCGTTACGCCCACAAAACTTCTCATTGCCAAGTTTTTGTCGGCATTTATCGTTACGGTCTGCTGTTGGTGCGAAGTCATTCTGAGCGTCTTCATCGTGCTGCCTACCAACACGCTGATCCCCGCGATGGGGACACTGTTCAACGTCTATTTGCCCTATCTCTTCGCCTTCCTTGCCTCCTCGCCGTTGCTTTGCGTGGAAGCGATCCTGCTGCTCCTCGTCCTGATCCCCGTCGGGCTCGTATATCTCTTTCTCATTGCGAGCATCGGGCAACTCTTTACGAAGGGAAGGGTAATCATCACGATCGCGCTCTATTACGGCGTGTCCTTCCTGCTCGGCAATCTGCTCTCCTTCCTGTTGATCCCCGTGCTTCAACTCGGAATGATCTCCGAACATCTCATCCTGTGGGTCGCGATCGTACTCATCGCGGCGTTCGATGTGGGCGGATTTTTCGTCATCCGCTATCTCCTTTCCCGCAAGGTGAATCTCGTCGTATAGTGCGAAAGGGAAAAATAAAGCGCGCCGCGCGACCAAAGGTCGCGCGGCGCGCTTTTCAAATTGAGTTTAAGGGTCCACTTTGCGGTAGCCCTTTTTGGGCTTGGTGCGGAAGAAATCGATCTTTCCGCCGAATTTGACGAATACCGTAAAAAGGGCGATCGCCACGACGACGAGGCAGATGACGATGATCGCCCAGGCGTCGAGGGTCTCCGCTTTGACCCGTGACCAAAGCTCGTTGATGCGCTCGCTCGCGTCCTTGCGGTAATAGTCCATGACGGCGCAGCGGGAAATGACTTCTTCGGGCGGGAACTGCGCAAAGAGTTGGCGGCAGGTGCGTTGCTCCTCGTCCGCATAGATCCCCACCGTGCCCGCCTCTTCGCCGAAGAAGTAGGACAGATCGTAGAAATCTTCCTCGTTTTCCTCTCCGCCGTAGAGCCAATCCACATAGTCGAGCATCTCGTTGTTTTCGCCCGCGATGACGGAGGTGTAGCCGATATAGTAGCTGTTGCGCTTGGCGCTCTCCGGCATGGACATATAGTTGACGAACGCCTGCGCCGCCTGCTTCGTGCCGCGTTCCACCACATCGCTCATCATCACCCAGCCGTCGAAGAAGAGGTTGGTGCCCGTGTCCGGAACGAAATAATCGAGGAACAACTCGGTCCCCGGAACGGTGTTCCCGTCGTCGTCCGTCTCGCCGAGTTCCGCCTCGTCGATGGCGTACACCGCGTCGCCGCTCCACGCGTAGTTGAGCCAGATCGTGCCATTGACCATGTCCGCCTTGCCCGTGTCCGTCTCAAAGCTGTAAATATTGTCCTTGATCTCCATGAGCTTGGGCTCGACTTTTGCGATCGCCTCTTCGTTCGTCGCGTTGAAGATTTTCGTGATCGCTTCGGTATATTCC
The DNA here is from genome assembly GCA_947626305.1 of uncultured Clostridia bacterium. GTDB lineage: Bacteria > Bacillota > Clostridia > Christensenellales > Borkfalkiaceae > Gallimonas. Next base: position 10,632 of record CANQRP010000034.1, read on the forward strand.
TTCTGCGGGAGTGTTCCGTCGGTATATTGCGTGCGGAGCGCTTTGAGCTGTTCCTCGAAGGTGACGCCGAGCGCTGCGAAGTAGGTGTCGCGCACGTTGTCCTTTGCCGTGAGTTTGCCCTTGTAAGCGGGGTCGATGAAGACCTGCCAGCCGAGCTGTTCGAGGTCCTCTGCCTTCACTTTATCGGGATTGAACACATAGCCCGTCGTGCCCCACATGTAGCCTGCGGCGTATTCGCTCCAACGGGGCTCGCCCTCGGGTGTGTTCAGCCCCGCATTCGTCTCGAACTTCTCCCGGATATAGGGGGAGACGTTGCGGATATAGTAATTCGTCTCGATCGAGGGGTCGAAGAAGCTCTTGTCGTACTTTTCGAGATAGGGGGTGCCGTCCTCCTTCGTCTCGTTGGCGAGCTTCATGATCATATATTCGGAGGGGCAAAGGAGGTCGTAGACATTGCCGAGTTTGAGCTCGTTGTACATGTCTTCATTGGTGCCGAAGGTGGAATAAGAGACCTTCACCTTTTCATGATACACTTGCTCGTACCACTTTTCGAAATCTTCGATGATGGGGGGCGCGTCGTCTGCGTCGGGGTCCTTGCCCTCGTCGAGGAGCATGTCGTACACATAGGAACCTTCGCCGCCGTCGTCGATGTATTCTTCCCAATTATACACTTTGAGCACGGTAACTTTCTCGCCGCCGCACCCCGAGAGGATGCCGAGCGTGGGGAGGAGAAGACAGCCGGAGAGCAGAATGCTCAAAACTCTTTTCATGTTCATTTCTCCTCCTTTTTCCGCCTGCCGACGAGGTTGGAGCACACCACGAACAGCACGATGACGAGGAAGATAATGGTCGTCAGCGCCCAGAAGGAGGAGAGCGTGATCGCCGTATGCGCATTGCCCTTGGTGGTGGCGTTGTAGACGTAGGTGGAGATCGTCTCAAAGCCCGTGGGACGGGTGTACATCGTGACGATGTAGTCGTCGAGCGAGAGGGTGATCGCGAGCATGAAGCCCGAGACGACCCCGGGGATGATCTGCGGCAGTACCACCGTCATGAGCGCCTTGAAGGGGCTCGCGCCGAGGTCGAGTGCCGCTTCATAGAGCGCGCCGTCCATTTGCTTCAATTTGGGCATGACCGAGAGCACCACGAAGGGGGTGCAGATCACCATGTGCCCGATGATGAGAGTGAACCACGAACGCTCGAGATTGACCGCCACAAACGTGACCGTCAGTGCGAGCGCGGTGACGATCTCCGCATTGATGACGGGAATTTGGTTGAGCGCCTGCATTGCGCCCTTCACCCGCTTTTTGCAGTAATACATGCCGAGCGCGCCCGCCGTGCCGAGCAGGGTGGAGAGGAGCGCCGCGACCACCGCAAGCAGCAGCGTATTTCCGATCATGCCGAGCACGTTGGAGTCCGTGAACAAATTGATGTAGTGAACGAAGGAAAATCCTCTGAATTGCCCGATGAGCGTCGTCTTATCGAAGCTGTAAACGGCAAGGAGGAGAATGGGGGCGTAGAGCAGGAGCAGAATGAGCCCGATGAATCCCGCTTTGAGGCATTTGAGTACCGTGTTTTTCATAGATTTGCCCCCCTCACATTTTCGTCTGCCTTAAAGCCGCCCGTCAGCCAGGTGGAGAGGAAGACCACGATGAGCAGGATGAGGGCGATCATGGACCCCATGTGCCAGTCGTTCCCGAAGTAGGTGTAGATGAATTTGCCGATGATCGTCACTTTGGCGTTCCCGAGCATGTCCGAGACGACATAGTTGGTCATCGAAGGCAGAAATACCATGGTGACGCCGCTCATGATCCCGGGCATCGAAAGGGGAAGAGTGACGCGCGTAAAGGTGGTGAATGCGCTTCCGCCGAGGTCGGCGCTCGCCTCATAGAGACTGTTGTCGATCTTCGTCATTGTCGTATACAGCGGCAGGATCATAAAGGGCAAAAAGTCGTACACCATGCCGAAGATCGTCTTGAAATAATTTGCGTTCGCAAGCCCCTCAAACGCCTCCACCTGCGTGAGCAGGTTGAACAGTTCGCGGATGGCGTTCACACGGAGCACGAAATTGATCCACATGGGGAGCACAAAGAGCATCAGGATGACGTATTTCCGCTTGATGCGGCTCCGCGCGAGGATATAGGCGACGGGGTAGGCGATGAGAAGGGCAACGACCGTCGTTACGAGCGCGATGACGAGGGAATAGACGATCGTCGAGAGCTTGGTAGGGTCGGAGAAGAACTTCACGAAGTTCTCGAAAGAGGGGTGCATGGCGTCGTCCGTAAAGGCATAAAAGAGGATGACGAGCATGGGCACCACTACAAAAAAGAGCAGGAAGACGCCGTAGGGGATGCAGAGGGTCTTTCGGGAGAAGTGAGGTAATTTCACTTTTTCACCTCCTTGTTTTTGAGGGAGAGCTTGATCTTGTCCTTGGGAATGATGACCGAAACATAGTCGTTTTCGTTCCAGAGGTCCCCGGTGGAGAAGACAAAATCCTCCTCGCTCTCGTCCGTCCGCACGATCAGGCGGTAATGGTCGCCCTTATAAATAATGGAGATGATATGCCCCGTCGTACCGCCCGCTTCCTCGTCGTCGCTGATGGTGATGTCGCCAAGCCCCACTTCCACGTTGACTTCGGTGCCCGTGAGGTCGAGTTTTTCGCCCGAGGGCAGCACGAGGTACTCTTCCTCGTCGATGTGGCTGCCGGGGTAGAGCTGGGTGACGTCGCATTCGAATTCGCCGTCCGCAAATTCCACCGTGTTGCGCTTGGTGATCACGCCGTCGAAGGTGTTTGTGGTATATTTGGGTCTCATGAGGTGGATGCCGTCGGGCGCGATGTTGAGTCCGATCCGTTCGCCTTCGCGGCGGCTCTCCGTGCTCTGCACGACGAGCTCGTATTTTCCCACCTGCACGGTGATCTCGTAGTGGATGCCCTTGAACACCACGGAGAGCACCTCGCCGACGAGCGTGCCCTCGTCGGGCGGGCACATGCGGATGTCTTCGGGGCGGACAACAACGTCCACGAGCTCATTTTGTTCAAACTCGTCGAGGCAATCGAAGGTCTTTCCGCAGAATTTCACCTTTTTGTCCCCCGTCACGGTGCCGCTCAGAATGTTGCTCTCTCCGATGAAGTCGGCGACGAAGGTGTTGGCGGGCTCGTCGTAGATGCCCTTCGGCGTGCCGATCTGTTGCACAACGCCGTCCGCCATGACGACGATGGTGTCGGACATCGTAAGCGCCTCTTCCTGGTCGTGGGTGACGTAGATAAAGGTGATGCCGAGCCGCTTGTGCATCGCTTTCAGCTCGATCTGCATCTCCTTCCGCATTTTGAGGTCGAGTGCGCCGAGAGGCTCGTCCAACAGCAGGATCTCCGGTTCGTTGACGATGGCGCGGGCGATGGCGACGCGTTGCTGCTGTCCGCCCGAGAGGGTGGAAATGGAGCGCTTCTCGAATCCTTCGAGGTCGACGATCTCGAGCGCCTTCTTCACCTTTTCCGAGATCTCTTTTTTGGAGAGCTTTTCTTTTTTGGTGTAGCGGTCGCCCTTGTTGTTCTCATAGGTGGCAGCGACCTTCTTGCACCGGAGCCCGTAAGCGATGTTTTCGAATACGTTCAGGTGGGGGAAGAGGGCGTAGCGCTGAAAGACCGTGTTGACCGGTCTCTTGTTGGGCGGGAGCAGGGAGATGTCCTTGCCGTTGAGCAGGATCTTTCCGCTCGTGGGAAGATCGAAGCCCGCGATCATGCGCAGGGTCGTCGTCTTGCCGCAGCCCGAGGGACCGAGGAAGGTGATGAACTCGCCCTTATTGACGTAAAAACTCACGTCTTCGATGACGACGTTATCGCCGTAAGCCTTGGTGACATGTTGCAGTTCGATGATGTGTTCGGACATTTTTGCTCCTTAAAATTGATTCACGAAAAATCTTTTGCTTTCGCAAAATCTTTTTCCGTGATGAAATCAGCCGATGTGCTTTCACTTGCTTGTCCTCTCGTTCGCGTTGACGGACA
>CANQRP010000035.1 GCA_947626305.1 uncultured Clostridia bacterium
CAACACCAATGAGGACGGCTCCATCTACGAGTTCGAAGAAAAACCAAGGCGCCCAAGAGTAATCTTGCCTCCATGGGGATCTATATCTTCACCGCGGAAAAACTCTATAAATATCTCGAAGAGGACGACCGCGACCCGAACAGCGAGAAGGATTTCGGCAAAAACATCTTGCCCAACATGCTGAACGCGGGCGAAAAGATGTTCTCCTATCGGTTTACGGGGTATTGGAAGGATGTCGGAACGATCTCCTCCCTTTGGGAATCGAATATGGATCTGCTCGGGGAAGAACCTGCGTTCGATGTGGGCGATACCGGTTGGAAGATCCATTCCCGCAACCCGCTTGCCCCGCCCGAATACATCGGCGAAACGGGCAAGGTGGATAACTCCATGATCGCGCTCGGCTGCGAAGTGGACGGGACGGTAGAGCACTCCATCCTCTCGAGCAACGTCGTCGTGGAGGAGGGCGCCGTCGTCAAAGACAGTGTGATCATGGCGGGTACGGTCATCAAAAAGAATGCCGTTGTCACATATTCCATCATCGACGAAAACGTCGTTGTGGAAGAGGGTGCCACCGTCGGCGAAGACAAGAGCAAGGCGGCGGGGATCGCAGTGCTCGGCAGAAATATCACGATTGGCGCGGGCGCAAAAGTCGAGGCGGGCAAGATCCTCGATAAAGATTATAAGGGGGAGTAAGAAATGGCTCATTCTACGGTAGGCGTCATCTTTTCCAATATTCATGACGAAAACATTCCCGAACTCAGCAAACACAGGACGATGGCATCCATTCCCTTCGTGGGCAGATACCGTCTCATCGACTTTGCGCTCTCAAACATGGTAAACTCCGGGATCACAACGGTGGGCATCGTCACAAAGAACAACTATCAGTCTCTCATCGACCATCTCGGCAGCGGCAAGGAATGGGACCTCGCACGGAAAGACGGCGGCATCATCCTGCTTCCGCCCTATTCCAACGAGACCGATAAGCCTTATACGACCCGCCTCGAAGCGCTCATGAGCATCACGGGCTTCCTCAATCACAGAAAGGAGGATTACGTTGTCATCTCCGACTGCGACGGCGTCGCCCGCATGGATATTGCGGATATTGTTCGCTTCCATGAGCGCAACCGCGCGGACATCACCATGGTGTATCACGAGGAAGATAGCGTGGAGTCCTCTTACTATATCACGCTCGAACCGGGCGAGGGCGACCGGATCAAGGGGCTCAAGATCAATCCGGACGTCAACGGCAAGGGAAAATTCAATCTCTACGTCAACGTGATGGTGATGAGAAGAGAGTACCTCATCGACACCATTCAGAATGCGGTGCAGCGCGGTTTTTCGAGCTTCGGCAGAGATATTCTCGCAAAGAATGTGGACACGCTCCGCATCTTCGGGTATCGCTTCAAAGGGTATTATGCGGGGATCTCCTCTCTCAAAAAGTACTATCAGCACAGCATGGAACAACTGCGGCGCGAGGTGAGAGACGAACTCTTCGGCGCACGCGACATCTATACGAAGGTACGCGATTCGGCTCCTTCGAAATATTATGACGGTGCGACGGTGAAGAACTCCCTCGTCTCCGACGGATGTATCATCGAAGGAACGGTGGAAAATTCCATTCTCTTCCGCGGCGTAAAGGTCGGAAAGGGTAGCGTCGTCAGAAATTCCGTCATCATGCAGGATACCGTGATCGAAGACGGCGCAACGCTCGATTGCGTGATCACGGACAAGAACGTGGTGATCCGCGACCGCCGTCACCTTGCGGGCTGCGAGGAACTTCCTTACTTTGTGGGAAAGGGCAGGATGCTCTGACGTTAGCGGAGCACCGTCGCCCGATTCCGGAATTCCGATAATAAAATTAAGATATGGGGGCATGATTATGGCAACAACGAAAAAAACAACAAAAAAGGCGGCGGTGGAAGTGGTGGAAACTCCCGCGGTAGCGGAAGTTCAGCCGGAAGTGCCTGCCGAGATCACGGTAGAGGCAAAGCGGAAGATCCTTTTTGTCGCCTCCGAAGCTGCTCCCTTCATCGCGACGGGGGGGCTTGCGGAAGTGGTGGGCTCGCTCTCCAAAGCGCTCGCGAGAAACGAACGCTACGATGTGCGCGTCATCCTGCCGCTCTATCAGGATGTAAAAAAGGAATACCGCAAAGAATTTCGCTTTATCGGCAATATCTTTGTCCCGCTCTCCTGGCGCAACCAGTATTGCGGCATTTTCGAGTATGTGAAGGACAACGTGACCTTCTACTTCGTGGATAACGAATACTATTTCAAACGTCCCGGCTGCTACGGCTATTACGACGACGGCGAGCGTTTTGCCTTCTTCTGCCGCAGTGTGATGGAGATCCTCGGCTTTATCGGGTTCTATCCCGACGTGTTGCACTGCCACGACTGGCAAGCGGCGCTTGCGGCGCTCTATTTGAAGACGATCTACTGTTACCGTCCCGAGTATCAGTTTATCCGCGCCGTGTTTACCATTCACAATATTGAGTATCAAGGGAAATATTCCCTCGATATACTCGAAGATCTCTTCGGCATTTCCTACCGCTATCAGAACCTGGTGGAGTTCGACCGCTGCATCAACCTCATGAAAGGGGCGATCGAGTGTTGCGAAAAGTTCTCCACCGTCTCGCCGACCTATGCGGCGGAGATCAAAGACCCTTACTATGCGCATGGGCTCGATTCGATCGTGCGCCGCAACGAATTCAAACTTTGCGGGATCCTCAACGGGATCGACCCCGAATATTACGACCCCGCTACGGACAAAGCGCTCTTTGCCAATTATTCCGCGGAGAATGTGGCGCCGAAGTCGGTATGCAAAGAAGAGTTGCAGCGCATGCTCAATCTCCCCGTCAAACCGGATACGCCTATCATGGCGATGATCTCCCGCCTCGTCTCCCATAAGGGGCTCGACCTCGTGCAGGAAGTCATCGAACAGGCGCTTCGGCAGGATATGCAGTTCATCCTGCTCGGCACGGGGGATTCCAATTACGAGAATTATTTTTCCGATCTCGCAAGGCGGTATCCCGGCAAGGTCGTTTCGGTGATCTCCTTCAATTCCGATCTCTCCCGCAAGATCTATTCGGGCTCCGACCTCTTTTTGATGCCGAGCAAGAGCGAGCCTTGCGGACTTTCGCAGATGATCGCTTCCCGTTACGGCACGATCGCCATTGTGCGCGAAACGGGCGGCTTGCGCGACAGCATCACTCCCTACGGCGCGGGCGGGAACGGGTTCACCTTCCACGACTATAACGCCTACGATATGCTCTATGTCATCAATGAGGCGATCGGGGTATATCGCAACAAGGAGGAGTGGACGGCGCTTGTCAAGAAGGCGATGACGACCGATTTCAGCTGGAGCAGGTCTGCGGAATCCTATGAAAGTTTGTATGACAGTGTTCTGAAATAAATTTCCTTTTGGAGTAAAAGCGTAAACTATGAGCAAATTGACAGGACAGGAAGCACAACAGCTCATCAGCGGGAAACTTTCACGCTATTTCGGCGTGATCCCCGCCGAGGCAAGCAGAGAACAGCTCTATAAAGCCGTCGTCATGAGCGTGAGAGACATCATGCTCGAAAAGCGGCAAAAGTTCCATCTCAAAATGAAAGCCGCCAAGGCAAAGCGCGTCTATTATCTCTGCATGGAATTTTTGATGGGGCGCTCTCTCAAAAACAGCATCTACAATCTCGGCATCAAGCGCGCTGTGGAAGAGGCGCTCAAACCGTATAAAGTCACTTTGGAGGAGCTCTACGAGGAGGAACCGGACGCAGGGCTCGGCAATGGGGGACTCGGACGGCTTGCCGCCTGCTTTTTGGACGGTCTTGCCACGCAGGACTATCCCGCGATGGGCTTTTCCATCTGTTATCAGTACGGGCTGTTCAAACAGAAGATCGTAGACGGTTGGCAGATCGAGCTTCCCGACGTATGGCTTCCTGGCGGCGAATGCTGGCTCACCCAGCGCAGCGATAAGCAGTTCATCGTCCGTTTCGACGGAGAGATCGAAGAAAAGTGGACGGACCACGGCATGGAAACGATCTATCGGAACGCCAAGGAGATCGAGGCGATCGCCTACGATATGATGGTCTCCGGCTACAATTCGGAAGCGGTCAGCGTGTTGCGTCTGTGGCGCTCCCGCGCAGTGCAGAATTTCGACATGATGCTCTTTTCCCAGGGCAATTACGACGCCGTGATGCGTGACGACAGCGAGGCGGAGCTCATCTCGAAAGTGCTCTATCCCTCCGACAATCACAACGAAGGCAAATCGCTCCGCTTGAAGCAACAATATTTCCTCGTCTCCGCTTCCTTGCAGTGCATCGTCTCCGATCATAAGCGCAGGTACGGCTCTCTTACGCTGTTGCCCCAGATGGCGGCGATCCACATCAACGACACTCACCCCGCGCTTGCGATCCCGGAATTGATGCGCATCCTCGTGGATGATAATTATTTCGACTGGGACACCGCGTGGAACATCACCACGGCGACCTGCGCCTACACCAACCATACGGTCATGGCGGAAGCGCTCGAGACGTGGGCGGAAGATCTCGTAGCGCGCAGATTGCCGCGCATTTATTGCATTCTCAAAGAGATCAACCGTCGCTTCTGCGAGGACCTTTGGAAGCGCTTCCCGGGCGATTGGAACAAGATCTCCCGCATGTCCGTGCTCTCGCACAATATCGTGCGCATGGCAAATCTCTGCATTGTCGGTTCTCACAGCGTCAACGGCGTCTCCGAGTTGCACAGCCGCATCATCAAAGAGAGCGTTTTCCGTGATTTTTACGATTTTTCGCCCGAAAAATTCGGCAATGTCACAAACGGCATCGCCCACAGACGCTGGCTCAATCAATCCAACCCCGAACTGTGCCGTCTCCTCGACGAGTGCATCGGAGACGGTTATGCGAGGGACGCCTCCAAACTCATCGAATTCAAAAAATTCGAAAACGACGAGAGCGTCTTGAAGCGTCTCGATGAGATCAAGCGCATCAAGAAAGTGCAACTTGCCGAGTATGCCAAGAAATATCAGGGCTTCGACCTCGACCCGGACACCCTTTTCGATGTTCAGGCGAAGCGCATGCACGAATACAAGCGGCAGCTTCTCAACGCCCTGCACATCATTGCGGAGTATAACGCACTTCGCGAAGATCCCAACATGGATTTCGTTCCCAAGACCTACATCTTCGGGGCGAAGGCGGCGGCGGGTTACGATATGGCAAAGCAGATCATGAAACTCATCTGCTTCCTGTCCGAAGACATCCGCAAAAATCCTGCGGTCAATAAAAAACTCAACGTCGTCTATCTCGAGAACTACAACGTCACGATGAGTGAAAAGCTGATGCCTGCGTCGGAGATCTCCGAACAGATCTCCCTTGCGGGAAAAGAGGCGAGCGGCACGGGAAATATGAAGTTCATGATCAACGGTGCGCTCACGATCGGGACGCTGGACGGCGCCAACGTGGAAATGGCGGAGCGGATGGGACCCGACAACATCTATATCTTCGGTCTGAAATCGGAAGAGGTGGATGAGATCTGGCGCAGCGGTTATAATTCCAGCGCCTACTACAATCAGGACCCCGGCATGCGTCGCGTGATCGAATCGCTGATCGTCGGCTTCAACGGCTGTTCGTTTGCGGAGATCGCGAACTACCTCCTGCGCCGTTCCCCCGTGGCGGATCCGTATATGTGTCTTGCGGACTATGAGTCTTATACCAAAACGCAGGAAGCGCTTTCCTCTCTCTATCGGAACAACAAGATGGAGTGGAACAGAAAGTCTCTCAACAATATTGCCTCGGCGGGTTATTTCTCCGCGGACAGAAGCATTCGGGACTATGCGAACAACATTTGGAATCTGAAATCGCTCAAAAAGTAACATGACGGTCTACTACGATCCTGCGGACAGAGCATGCAAAAGTCTTGTCGGCGCCTTTGCCCGCGAAAGAGAAATCACATTTACCGTATATTGCGAACGAGGCGGAGAAGATGACTTCTCCGCCCGCTCTTGTATGCTTGTTTTGCACCGCGACGGCTGCGAGGAAGAGGAATTCCCCATGCGGTGCGTCACACAAGGCTATACGATCACTTTGCGCTTCCATGAGGTCGGGCTCTATTTTTACCATTTTCGCATGGGACCGCTCCGTATCGGCTGCGGGCGGCTGAGGAGAGGGGAGTTCGGCGCGGAAGGGGAGTGGCAGATCACCGTCTTTGAAGAAGACTATCATACACCCGACTGGTTCCCGGGCGGTGTGATGTACCAGATCTTTCCCGATCGGTTCGCCAAGAGCGGACAATATCCTATCGGTGCGCAAAAAGTCCTTCGCCGGTGGGGAGAACAGCCCTATTATCGCCCCAATGCGTTCGGACAGGTGCTGAATAACGACTTTTTCGGCGGAAATTTGAACGGGATCCGCGAAAAGCTCGGCTATCTGAAAGAGCTCGGCGTCACGGTCCTGTATCTCAATCCCATTTTCGAGGCGTTTTCCAACCATCGCTATGACACGGGCGACTACCTCAAAATCGACGGTTTGCTCGGAACGGTGGGGGACTTTGACGCACTCGTTCGGGAGGCAGGGGAGCTGGGCATCAAAATCATTTTGGACGGCGTGTTCAACCACACCGGTGCGGACAGCCGTTACTTCAATCTTTACGGAAGGTACCCCACCCTCGGCGCCTATCAATCCACGGACTCCCCCTATGCAGATTGGTACACCTTCCACCCCTTCCCCGATCAGTACGATTGTTGGTGGGGGATCCGAATTCTCCCCGCCGTCAACGAACAGTCGGAAAGTTATCGGGAATTTTTGTTCGGAGAAGACGGCGTCCTCAGGACGTGGCTCCGCCATGGGATCGGCGGTTGGCGGCTGGATGTTGCCGACGAACTCCCCGACTTTTTCTTGAAGGAACTGCGTCATGCCGTCAAGAGCGAAACTCCCGATGCGCTCATTTTGGGGGAAGTTTGGGAGGACGCCTCCAACAAGATCGCCTACGATGTGCGGCGGGAATATTTTCAAGGCTCCGAGCTCGACAGCGTGATGAACTATCCGTTGAAAAACGCCATCATCGCATTTCTCACTTCGGGCAATACGAGCCCGCTCCGCGAGACGATGCGCATGCTCATCGACAATTACCCCCCCGCTTCGTTGCATTCTTCGATGAACATCCTCGGTACCCACGATACCGTGCGGATCCTGACGGTGCTCGGCGGAAAACAGTGCGCCACCAAAGACGAAATGGCAACGACGCACCTCTCCGCCGAGGAGCGCATGCGCGCGCGGGAACTTTTGAAAATGGCGGCGGTATTGCAATTTACTCTCCCGGGCGTTCCCTGCATCTACTATGGCGACGAAAACGGGATGGAAGGCTATGCCGACCCGTTTTGTCGCGCCTGCTACGATTGGGAGCATCCGGACGCCGAGCTCAATGAGTTTTACCGTAAATTGGGCGGGCTGCGCAACGAATATCGGGAGATCTTCCGCGCAGGCGACTATGAGGAGATTTTCGCGGACTTTTCCTGCATCGTATACGCCAGAAGATATGAGGCGAAGCGGATCTACATTTATGTGAACCGCTCTGCGCGCGAATATGTTGTAACGTGCAGAGGACGTCTCAGAGAGTATTTCGGCGGTGCGGTGTGCGGCGAGAAACTTCTCATCCCTCCGCACAGCTATGGGATCCTGACCGACATATAGGTATTATGTCACACATACTATACTATGCGTGGCGTAGTATTCGCAAAATCGGGTTATATCAATGCGGCGCCGAATTTCGTATGAAATTCGGCGCCGCACTCGGAAGATTCGATCGAATTTTGTGCAAAACGCCCAAGGAGTTCAGGCAAAAGCCCGACGCTCGCGTGCACAGCGAAAAATCTGCATTGGAATAAACCGTACGTGCACAAAAGCGACATGGTGAAATCCATCAAAAAACAGGTAAAACAGCGAAAAATCACCCCTAACTATTCGTAAAACCGGCATTTTGCGAATAGTTATGGATGTCGGTCGGGTGCTGTTCGTCGTCTCCCCCGTGCCATATAGGGCGGTTTTTCTTTTTTAATCTCAAACTATTCGTAAAATTGACATCTCCCCTCAGATGTGTTATACTGTTCTCATGAAGTCGGAAAATTACTATCAGGAACGCAACCTCAGGAATCTCGACCGCATCGACGGTCTATTGGAGACGCTCCCCGTTTTTTGCGAGGATTTTCTGCGCGGCGTCGAAAACCGTACGAGCACGCTTACCCGTCTCAACTATTGTTACGATTTGCGCATTTTTTTCGATTTCCTCTGCAAGAAGAAATTTCGCGGCAAGGAGATCCGAGACCTCACTCTCGAAGAACTCGAGCGCGTGACCGATATCGACATGGAGATATTTCTCAGTTACCTCTCCAACTATAAGTATGGCGATAAGCGGCTCTCCTGCGATGAACGTGCCAAGGCGCGCAAGCTCTCCACCGTCCGTTCCCTCTTCAAATACTTTTTCAACAAGGGGCTCATCGAAGTCAACAACACGGCAAAAGTCCCTACGCCCAAGTTGCATGAAAAAGAGATCATCCGTCTCGAGAGCGACGAAGTGTCGGCGATTTTGGATGTTGCCGAAGACGGTAGCGGTCTCCCCTCTCACGCCGACGTCTACCACGAAAAGACCAAGATTCGCGATACCGCCATTCTCACCCTCTTTTTGGGTACCGGCATCCGTATTTCCGAACTTGTAGGGCTCAATAACGAGAGCATCAATTTTACCGATAACTCCTTTTTGGTGACAAGAAAAGGCGGGAATCAAGCGATCCTTTACTTTTCCGAGGAAGTCGGCGATGCGCTCGCCGCCTATATTGCGCAAAAGCAGGAGGACAAGCGCGTCCCTCAGGAGGAGCACGCTCTCTTTTTGTCGATGCAATACAAACGTATCACGGTGCGTGCCGTGGAAAATCTCGTCAAAAAATATGCCAGGATCGTCTCCCCCCTGAAAAAAATCACACCGCACAAGCTACGTTCCACCTACGGCACAAGCCTCTACCGTGAAACGGGAGACATTTATATCGTTGCCGACGTGCTGGGACACAAGGACGTCAATACGACAAGGAAGCACTATGCGGCGATCACGGAAGACCACCGCCGTTCCGTTGCGAACGCCGTAAAATTACATAAAAAGGATGAAAATGACGAATAATTCGGAAAAAAAGACGGAAATCGTTTATATCATTCAGCCGATCGAGAGCAAGAACTACAAAATTCTGCATGATGAGGCGGTGGCACTGATCGAGAGCGCGGGTGCGGAATATGCAGGCAGCATCTATCAAACGGTGCGCACAGTCGACCCTGCCACCTACATCGGCGAGGGAAAACTCGAAGAGCTCAGAGAGCAACTCGAGGGTCTGGAACTTACGGTGCTTTTCAACGGAGAGCTCTCTCCTTCTCAAACGCTGAACATCTCCAAGGCGCTCGACGGCCAAAAAGTCATCGATCGCACGACGCTCATTCTCGACATTTTCGCTTTGCGCGCCGAGAGCAGTGAAGGAAAATTGCAAGTGGAACTCGCACAGCTGAAACATCTCTATCCTCGCCTCAAAGGCAAAGGCGAAGCGCTGTCTCGTCTCGGTGGCGGCATCGGGACGCGCGGTCCGGGCGAAACGCAGCTCGAGACCGACCGTCGGCATATCCGTGCGCGGATCCATACCTTGGAGGAAAAATTAAAGGAGACCGAGCGCCGCCGCGCGTTGCAGGTGGTGAGAAGGAAGAAAGACAAAGTGCTTACGGTCGCCCTTGTGGGATACACGAACACGGGGAAATCCACCCTTCTGAATGCGTTGACCGGGGCGGATGTGTTGACGAAAGACGCCCTCTTTGCGACGCTCGACCCCACGGCGCGCATGTTCGAGATCCACGGCGTTCCTTTTATGCTCGTGGATACCGTCGGATTTTTGCAAAATTTGCCTCACAATCTCATTGAGGCGTTCAAATCGACGCTCGAAAGTGCCGTCCACTGCGATCTGGCGCTCATTGTTTGCGACGCGTCGGGCGATTTCGACACGCAGCTCTCTACCACCTTGAATACACTGCAAGGCATGGAGTTTTCATCCCCCTACCTCATCGTGATGAACAAATGCGATTTGGCGGAGGCGCAAAATTCCGATGCTCCGCGTGATGCGGTGTTTATTTCCGCAAAAGAAAAAAGAGGGCTCGAAGCCCTTAAAGCACGCATCTTCCAAGCTATGGAAGACAAGTTCGTGCATGCAACGCTGTTTATTCCGTATACATTGGAAGGAAAATTTTCCGCGCTTCGCCCCCTTCTCTATGAGCAGAGCGTAAATTATCGTGACGACGGCACGGAGATCGATGCGATCATTCCTGCGATCTATGCGGAACAATTCCGCGAATTTCGCAAGATATAGTTACTATGCGTGACATACTACACTATTTCTCGTGATATTCGTTTGGGTCGGTATAAATTTTGTCGATTTTGATGGTGGCAAATTCTTTAATGTCGAGACATTTGCCACAGTTATCGCAGATTTTGTTCGGGTCGAGATCGCACACTTCGCACTCCAAGCACCCGTCACATTCCTTTTCGTCATCCAAAACGCACATCTTTTTTTCCATAGGAACCACCCCTTTCCTATATTATAGTGTACTTTTTCGAAAAAAACAAGAAAAAATCTGAAAAAATTTTCCAAAAGCATAGAACGTTTGTTTGCAATTTATTTTTATTTGTGCTATAATTATCCTCGGAGGTGAGAAAATGATCGATCAAAAGAAACTCGAAGAGGTCGTACGTTACATTGACCGCTATTGCGACGAAAACGGATTCCCCCCTACCGTGCGCGACATGTGCAGGGATCTCGGCATCAAGTCGACCGCAACGGCTTACAGCTACGTCAACCGTCTGCGGGAGCAGGGGTATCTCAACAAGGCGGACAAAAAGAAGCGTGCGGTCTCCGTGCGCAGTTCCTCTACCGTAAAGGCGCCCTTGATCGGTACCGTTACCGCAGGTCAACCTATTTTGGCGCAGGAAAACTTTGAGGATATGTACACTTTGCCTGCTGCGGAGTTTTGCGGAGATGATCTCTTTCTCCTCCGTGTGAGCGGCGAAAGCATGATCGAAGCCGGCATTTTCGACGGGGACAAGGTGGTCGTCAAGAAGCAGGATACCGCCGAGAATGGCGATATCGTTGTGGCGCTGTTTAACGACGGCGTGGACGATGGCGCGACGGTCAAGAGGTTCTTCCGCCGCGACGGAAAGATCGTTCTTCACCCCGAAAACGAAAAACTCAGTGATTTTGTTCTCGATGAAGCGAGCGGCGTTCAGATTTTGGGCAAAGTCGTGGGGCTTTTGAGAAGTTATTGAGAATTCGGTGAGTAAAAACCTCCCCTTTTTCGTTTTATAGATAGAAGACGATACGAGGAGGCGAAAAAATGAAGAAAATATGTTGTCTTTTCTCGGTCGCCGTACTTCTGCTTACGGCGCTTGTTGGATGCGCTTCAAAGACCGAGTATGACGATAAGACCGTTGTGAAGATCGTGCGCTATGCCGTGGACGGCATTGTGGACGTCCCCTTTGGGTATGAACGCGTCTATGATTTTACGGCGGGACAGGTCATCGACGATACCGTTGCGGACGTCGAGCAGATCGTGAAGGAGTTTACCGATTCCTACAACGCTTATTACGATGAGTTCGGGGAAGTTCCTTCCGGAGAGACGCCCGAAGAATACGAAGCGCGCATGCGGGAGCGGTTCAATCATCCGAAGGTGCTTGCCCGATTCTCTCGCGAGGACGGTGAGCAATTTCTCGAAAGGGCGATCTCGCTCGGGATCTATCGGTGGAAGGACAGCTATCGCACAGACAAGGTGATCGTTGACGGCGGAGGTTTTTCGATCACCGTCTTCTTTTCGGACGGGGCGAAAAAGGGCACCTATTTCTATTTTGAGGAGCCGTCCAATTTCGATCGGATCGCGGAGGTGTTCGGGAATTATCTCGGCGCTCCCCTCTTTTCTTGACATGAATGATGAAAGCGCCGCCGCGGGCAAATTGCCCGCGGCAGCGCTGCGTTTCCGGCATTTATAAATTCTGTAAGTAAAAGACTTCTTCCGCGGTGAGCTTGCGGCAGGCGCCGCGGTCGAGTCCCGTCAACGTCAGCTCCCCCACCTTGATGCGCTTCAGGAAGTCGACATGGCTCCCCACTGCCTCAAACATGCGCCTGATTTCCCGATTTTTTCCCTCGGTCAGTGTGACGTGGAGCTTCGTGAACGCTTTGTCCGTCTCGATGACGTTCACTTTGCACTTTCCCGTTATCACGCCTTTTTCGAGTTCCACGCCCGTGCGCAGGCGGTTGAGCGCGGCTTGCGGCAGCGTGCCCTCCACCCGAACGAGATAGGTTTTCGGGATCTCGCTCTGCGGCGCGGTCAGGCGGTAGGCAAGGTCGCCGTCGTTCGTTAAAATGAGCAGTCCCTCGGAGGCATAGTCGAGCCGCCCCACGGGAAACACCCGCCCTGCGCCCGCAGGAAGCAATTCAAGAACGGTTTTTCTGCCCTTGTCGTCCTTTACGGTACAGACGTACCCCTTGGGTTTATTCAAGATATAGTATTCGAATTTGACTTTGTGGGAGAGGATGTTGCCGTCGAGCATCACGACATCGGTAGGTAAAATATCATCCCCCGTTTTTGCTGTTTTTCCGTTGACGGTCACTCTGCCCGCGGCAATGAGTTCATCGGCTCCTCTGCGCGAAGAGACGCCCTGTTCCGCCAAAAATTTATTGATCCTCATATCGTACCTCGCGGTACTTACATGATATACAAATTTTGGGAAAAAATCAAGCTGTTTTCGAGGAAGATTTGCATGGTTCCCGCAAATTCCCCCTGTGTTTTCTGCAACGGTTCGCATTTTTCGATGCGCAGAGAAATCTTCTCACGTTCGCCTTCCGCAAGCGGATAGCAAAAACTTCGCTTTGCAGCGAGCCCATCAATGGGCTCCGAACAGTCGAACAGCATCTCCATGCGATAGCGGTCAAAACAGTCGTCCAACAATTCCGCCGTGCGTTCGTACATCTGCGGCGAATTCAACACGACCGATACCAATTTCATGCCGTTCCGCTCGGCGCTCGTCACGAGACAGCGCCCGGCATTGACGGTAAATCCCGTTTTGACCCCGCATGCTCCCTCGAAGTTCCACAACATTTTGTTCTTATTTTGCCAATTATGTCTGACATAGTACTTCGCAGACACGATTTTTTCGAAAGTCGGGTTCTCCATCGCATATGCGGTGATGAGCGCAAGGTCGCGTGCCGTCGTATGATGCCCCTTTGCGGGGAGCCCGTGCGGGTTGACGAAGAAGGTATCCTCCGCGCCTAGAAAAGCCGCCTTCTCGTTCATTTTGCGCGCAAATGCCTCCACGCTCCCGCTGTGATGAATGGCGAGCGCAACGGCGCAGTCGTTGCCCGAGCGGAGCATCAGCCCATAGAGCAGGTCCTCCACCGTGTACTTCTCTCCCGCTTTGAGATAGACGCTCGAACCCTCTACCCCTTCCGCCTCCTTGGGAATGACGACCTCCTCGGAAATGTCGCACTCGTCGAGAATAAGGATCGCGGTCATCACCTTTGTCGTGCTTGCCATGGGCAGGCAGTTATCTGCGTTTTTTTGGCGCAACAAACGGCGGGAAGATACTTCGATCACGCATTCCGCCTCGCTCTCGGTGGCGGCGTCGGCTTCCGCGCCCCACGTCACTCCGAGGCAAAGCGCAAACAGAAAGGCGAAAAAACCCGCAAACAGCACGCGCAGAACGGGTTTACTCATTGCTTTCGGTGATCTTTTGGGTGAGATTCCCGAGGAGATCGCCCGCCTTTTCGATGATGCCGTCCAAGGGGTCGTCCGTTACCTTTACAAGACGGCAACGCACGCCGTCGTCGATCAAAAACCCGGCGGGTTTTAAGTTGATGACGGTACCCGCGCCGCCCGCAAAGGGAAAACATTCGTCTTCCTTGATGGCT
>CANQRP010000036.1 GCA_947626305.1 uncultured Clostridia bacterium
TTTCAACTTCAAAACGCGACCGTGGTCGTGGTACCGCCCAAAATAGCCGAATGAGCATTGCGTCGCTTGGTAGACGTTCCAGAGAGTCATTTTTCCATCTTCGTATAGCTCATTGAAGTGCTTGATTTTACTCTCTTTCACTCCCTTTTACTTACTTTTAGTCACCGAATTTCGGCTTATGGAAAATTTTTTTATGAAAATCAAAAAATCTTCATCAAAACGCTTGACATTATGCGCATTAGTGCGTATAATATAGAGTGTAAAGAGGTTGCAGATGAAACGGAAAGACTTGGTAAAACTGTTTGAGCGAAACGGCTGGCGATTGGAGCGCGAGGGCGGCAATCATACCGTTTACACCAACGGAGAGAAAAGCGAAGCGATTCCGCGGCACGGCGAGATCAACGAACGGCTCGCAAGAGCTCTTATCAAAAAGCACAACCTGAAATAAAGCGAGGTGAAAAAATGAAAAGCATTTACGCAATTGTGATTACTCCCCCCGAAAACGGGGAGAAATACTTTTCGGTGTATGTCCCGGATTTGGACCTGTATACGCAGGGCAAGGATATTGAAGACTGCATCGCTATGGCGAAGGACTGCATCGGCATTTGGGGGATCAGCGAAGAGGACGCAAATCGGGAGATCCCGAAGGGCGTTACCATGAAACCCAAAGCCGCAGAAGACGAGATCGTGACGCTCGTCGAGGTCGATTTTACCGCCTATCGGGAAAAGAATGAGAACCGCAGCATTCGGAAGAACTGCACCATTCCCGCATGGCTCGACAAGAAAGCGACGGCGCAGGGTGTGAACTTCTCTGCCGTCTTACAAGATGCGCTTCGGGCAATTTTAGAGAATTGATCATCCACACGAAAAGCGCCCCATTCGAGGGGCGCTTTTTTATGCGTTGCATTGTTCTGAAAGAGATAAAAGTGCGCGACCGTGTTCCTTGAAAATCCTTTTCATATACAGATCCATATTGCCGTCATAGTCCTCACGGCGTCCATAGATCTGCTTGCAAATATCTTTCCAGCTTGCGCCATACTGATAGCGGAGATTTAGGATGAGTGTCTGCATAGGTTCAAGATCGTTAAAAAGAGGGGAGAGCTCTGACCAGTCGTCCGAAATTTCCGCCGCCGCAATTCTGATTTTCTCTTCGAGCTCCATCTTTTTATGTACGATCTGTTCCGTCTCGGTCAATTCGCCTGATCCGCCGCTTGGAACACTGAAAAGATTCGGACTTCGCGGACTGCCGTATTTTGCCATTATGAAAGAGAGTTCTTCTTTGAGTGCTTCGAGCCTTTCCAGCATTTTACGGTGCTTGTTTAATCGGTTTTTGATGAATTGCGTTTTTTTCATATCCGCCGCCCGGGGAGATCTATCCTTCCCAATAATAATTATCTTCACAAGCCACCTTCATTTCCCGCAGGGTGTCGCAGGGTCTCATTCGAAACATTTTCCCGGTTTTATAGCTTTGATATTTCGCCCAAAATCGTCGTCGTCCGCCCGCTCTGCTCTCGTTGATCTCAAAATATCCTTCTTCCCCTTTGGCAACATGATGCGTCCCGTTTTTTTCCCACTTCATAGATTACCTCTTTGCATTTGAATGCACCTTGATTATTCTTATCGATTCTAGGCGACGTCACATCGGCATTTTCGATCAAAAAGGAAGCTACGGCATTCACGCTTGCGATCCCAGAAGATTTCAGCACGGAGAAAGTTCTCTCAACGCTCTATAAGGACAAGGATGTGAAAGCTCCCGAAACACTTCCGGACACGTTCATCTATACGCTCGTGATTTCTTCTTACAATGACGCGGTAACGTATAGCATCGACTTTGCCGTTCTGCACATCGGCGTTCAACTGTCCGATAGCCACATTCTGTTTTAAGGAGGGCGTATGAAAATTTCCGCAAAAAGGGTTTTATGCGCCTTGCTTGCGGGCATGGTGTGCCTGCTTACGGTGATGACTTCCGCTTACGGGCATACCGTTGCCGCAGCGAGCGAGTACGCGAGCTTTGACGAAACGCCCATCGAGGACGATATGTCGGACATCGACGTGCTGCAATATCCGAAAAATCCGCTCGGAAAGGCGACGCTTATTTCCTTTCAAGAGTACTGCTATTCGGAGAAAGCATTTTTGCAGGAAGCCTACGGGCTGTAGCCCAAGACGAAACGGCAAAATATCGGAAGGAATAAGGTGTTCTATTGGGGTCGTGACGTGTTCACCAGGAAAAACGCTCACTCTTTTGAGTGGGCGTTTTTGTTTGCCGAACGCCTTTTTGTCTCTGTAAGCATGGAAGTGCACGGGAAAAAACCGCCGTAGGCATGAAAAAACGGCTCCCGTGTATTCGGGAGTCGTCAGTTGCAAGGTCAGTCGTCAAGCTCTTTTAATGCGGAAATTCGGTCGCGCCGTCCGTAGACGACAGCCGTCACAGTCACCGTCTTACGCTCTTCATCTACGAGATAATAGACGAGGAAGCCTTTTACGTTGAGCTTTCGGATTCCCTTCTCGCGCCACGGCTGTTCCTCCGTCAAGGGGAAGCGGTTCGGCATGGAGGAAAGGGATTTGATCGAAGATTGCAATACGTCCAGCCACTTTTCCGCAGTTTCGGGAACGAGCAAAACGTTTGCGATGTAGTTCACCGTTTCGGCAAGCTGCGAAAAGGCAAACGGCGTGATCTTAACCTTGTATTCCATGTTCGATTCCCTTGCGAAGCTCGCCGAAAGCGGCATCAAGTTCCATTCCCTCGCCCGCAACGGCTTGGGAGTAACCCTGCTCCATCATCGCGTCGAAGTCGTTTTCGCTCATGGTATCCCGCGTGGGGAGCTTGGGAACGGTCAGCGGATAGGGAACGCCGCCTGTGTAAATGATCTGCCGGTAGAGCGTGTCGATTAAAACAGAAACGGGCAATCCGAGTTTTTCAAGTACCGCCTCCGCCTGTTGCTTGATTTCGGGTGCGACCCGAACGGAAACATTCGCGCTTTTATTTGCCATCCTTTCACCTCCATGAACAGTATAGCATATTGTATTGCAAATTGCAACACAAAAACAAAATTTTTTCGGAGAGATTCGGGCGCTCTATCGGACGTGATGAGTCCACCAAAGAAAACGCTCACTCTTTTGAGTGGGCGTTTTTGTTTGCCGAACGCACTTTTTGCCTCCGAGGGACGCCTTTATGACGTGGGGGAGCGTTTGCCGAAAATATCGATCAGCAGTTTCCATGCCTCCGAACGGATGTCGTCGCTGTACGCGTCCGTGCAGATGCAAAGCTCTTCGCTCTGCTTATCAAAACGCACGAACCCGCCCTTTAGCCCAAATTGTAAGCTCTCCGCAAAGAATTGCGGAACACGCTGAAAATGAGCCGGATGCTGTTGGGGGAGAGCGGTCCGCCCGTGAGGAGATTTCCGTGCTCCGAGAGCCCCGTGATGTAATGCTGGATGTGCGAGACGTCGAGCTCGTTGAGCTCCGTCTCCCCGAAAACAGGTCCGAGCCGCAGGCGGATCACGTCTTTATAGGCTTGATATGTGCGTTCTTTTTCGACGGGACGAACATAGTCCTCGACCCAGATATCGAGCCATTCGCCGTACTTCATTTTTTCACCTCCCGTTCTTCGCTCCTATTGTAACAGAAAGAAAAAATACTTGCAAATGGCAAACCGTTTTACCAAACAAAATTTTTTTCGAAAATTTTTTTACCTTCAAAAGGCTGAAAAAAGCTCCCCCCGCGGGAATGCGCGGGGGAGCAAATTTTCGATCGTTTGTGCGTTGTTTATGCCTGCGGACCTTCGGCGCTCTTGGCGAGATAGTTTGCAAATTCCCTTTCATACTGGACGAAAAGGCTCGCGAAATATTTCAGATCTGCATCGCTATCCCAAATCGCATTGCCTTCCGTCGTCGGAAGCACCTTGGAGAACATGAAGCGGAATCCGTGGAGCTGTTCGAGCAAGGCAGCATTGTTCTCATCCGAATCGAATTTGGTGAAATCCCACTCCGTCCCGCCTTCGCCGTCAATCCTGCATTCTCCGATCTTTGCGTAGAGCGCTTGGCCTGCCTGTTTGATGACGTCTTTGAGCGTGGTCGCGACGGTCTTTTCCGTTTCGCCTTTGATGAGTTCATTGTCCAGCTCGGTGAGAGCGGTGACTTTTTGGTCAAGTGCTGTTTGTTCGGTTTCCGCGAGCCAAGTCGGCTTCAAAGAGGACACCCACGTATTTCCCCACGCCATCATGGTATCCTTGCGCAGATTGGACGTCCAATAATCGTTGCCGTTGTACCAAGCGTATGCCGAGGAGAGCTTCTTCATCGTTTGAAGAAGGTTTTCGATCGACGCGTCTTTGCCCTGTTCTACCAGCGTTTCCAGCTCGCTCTTGACCGTGTTGTACTCCGCCGTCACGCCGTCGATGTTCTTTTCATAGATTTTCGCGACATAGTCTCGATAGTCGGTGACGAGCTGCTGTGTCTCTGCGGTGAGTTTGTCGTAGGCCGGCTTGAAGTCGTTTACGATCTCGGTGAGCGCCGCGGTGAGGTCGTTGTGCGTCGTCGCGTTTTCATATTTCGTCTTGCTCGCTGCGATCTTTTCATTCAGCTCCTCCACAAGCGCGTTTTCGTGCGTATCGCGGGCGGTCTCGTATGCCGTGATGCGGACCTCCCCGATGTAGGTTTTCATTCCGGCGCTGTCTTTGACGGCGGGGATGACGACGGTGAGATCATATTGATGGGACGTATCTGCTTTGTCGTACAAGCTGTTGATCGCATCCCAATTTTCGAATCCCGCATAGTCGTCATCTTCGGGTAGCAGCGCTTTGAACGCATCCGCGCGCTCAAGGTACATCTCATAGATGACGTGCAGCTTGGAATAGGTTTCTTCGTTGTACTCTGTATCCGCCATATAGGAGGCGTTGGAGACGAGCGTCTGCACGTTTGCGGGGAACGCGTCGAACTCTTCTTTGAGCGCGTCTACCGCCTGAACATATTCTTCGGTGAGGGCAACGTTCTCGATGTACGGTTGGAGTTTTGTCGCAAAGGCGGCCGCCGTCTCGTTGTCTTTTGCGTTCCGTGCGAGCAGCGCGTCTGCCGTCTCTTTGCAAGCCGAAAGGGCGGTTTGCTGTTCGGCAGTGAGGGGATCCCGGTCTGTGAAGGTCAGCGCGAGGAGACGTCTTTCGGAATAATCTTCCTCCGCGTCGTATGTGGGAATGCCCTTGATCGCAAAGTCGAACATCACTTTGCCGTCGTCGTTTGTGCCGAGGAAGAACTCAAGATCGGTGATTTGGGCGCCGATCATATTCTGAACGAGCGGGCCGGCGATGGATCCCATGTCGCCGGCAGATTGCGTGATGAAGTCGACCGCCGTTTGCACAAGTTGGCTATATGCCTCATCGACAGTTTTCACGATCGGCGCCCCCAACGCAAAGAGAATCCCGTTTTCCTTCTTTTCAAAGCGGAACTCGGAGAGCAGCGAAGGAACCAAATTTTCGGGAAGAGCGGGCATCTGTACGGTTTTGAGGTCTACCTGCGTGACAAAGAGGGGCTGATTTTCTTCATTGTTGAGCGTCAACGTCAAAACGCCGTCTCCCGTATAGTAGACGTCAAGACTATTCAAAGCGGGTCCTACAAACGGAGGCAAACTCCCTTCGGGCGCAAATGTTCCGACCAGCCCTAAAATCATGCTGACGGGCGTAAGGTCGAGGTGAAGTTGCGCTTCGGCGACCGCATAGAAGTCCCCTGCCAAAATTGCGGCGGGATTGAGACGGAGATCGAGATCGCCCGTGAACGGACCCATAAGCAACGTGTTAAGGGGCAGACCGATGTCGACGGAGACGCCGATCTTTTCGCCCGTGGTGACATTCTCCGCGGGGTCCGCTTTAACGGTCAGGGAAATTCCCTCGATCTTCTCCGTTCCTTCGAGACCGGCTTCGAGCCGGGTGAAGGTGAAACCGAGCAGGGAGCGAAGATACCCGCGGGTATCGCCGAGCCGCTCTTCGAGCGCCGCGATCATGCGGCTGTATTCGTTGTTGAGCGCGGCAAGCGTACTCTCTTTAGGCGAAATACGGAACCCCGAATCTGTCTTTTCGAGGGTGAACAGTTCTTGCATGACGGTTTTGAGCTGTTCGAGCGAAAACCCGCCGAGAGAAGAGATAACGTTGCCGAGGTCGGCGGAATAGGTGAAGAGAGCGCGGTCCGCGCCATCATTGAGCGTGACAAGGAGCAGACCGTCGCCCACATAGCGCACGCTGAGCTTGCTTGCGAGCTGCGAAAGGTAGGGAACGCCCGAAAGGTCGAGGTCGAAGCGGAGCACGAATGCGTCCGAAAGCCCGTCGCCGAGGGCTTCTTTGCGGAGTCTGAGGGAGAGCTCCCCCGCAAGGGAGAATTCTTGCGCGGAAGCGCCGAGGGAGAGGGAGACGGGAATGGCGAGCGCATCCTGTTCGCCGAACGACGCGCCGACCGTAGAGGCAAGTTGCATGAGCGCATCGGTCTCCCCTTCGTAAGGCTCCACTTCGGAAGGAACAGTGCCGAGTTGTTGGTTGAATTCTTCCACGCTCGGAATGGCGACGGGACTGCCAATCTCGGAATAGACGCTCGTCAGCGACTGGCTGACGCTCATGCCGAAGATCTTTTTGGCTTCGTAAGAGCAAGAGGAAGAATAGGAGACAGGCGTCCAATCTTTCTTGACCGTGAGGCGCATGTCGACGTCGGAGAAGGCGGGAAGGTTGTCGAGTGAACCGTAAGCCTTCGTTTGCAGGCGCACCGCCGCGGTAGAAGACTCGGTCGCCGAGCCTTCCTCGACGGACTTGTCGCCCGCAAGGCGCATATAGAAAGTAAACGTATCGCCGTCTTTCTCTTCGAGGGTGGCATAACGGAGCGTTCTTGCGTTGATGATGTAGCCGCCGAGCGAAACGTCGTCTGCGGTAAAACCGTATACGCCGACGTAATCCGCCTTTTCGGCGACCTTCATTTCGCCGCCAAAGCTGTTGCGGTAGACGACCTTCCCGTTCTTGGAGAAAGATTGGTGCTTCATGTTCACGAGCACGGAACTCGACGAAGCCTCGTTGAGATAGTCGTCCCCGTTTTTATATGTAGTATTGTGGATATCCTGTTTATAGCCCGCTATATTGGCGACCGCCGTGCCCTCGGACGTGATCTTGTAGCTCCTGAGCTCCGTTTGTTTCTGCAAAAAGGCGTAGATCGCGTTTTCGGGCGTCAGTTCGTCGGGCGACTTGTTCGTCGAAAGGGTCGTAGAGACCCCTTTCTCCGTCGCGGGAGCTTCCTCCTGCTTGCATGCCGCAAGCCCTGCGGCGGCAGAGACGGCGAGCGCCCCCGATAGGAACAGTACTGCGAGATTGGTTTTTTTCATGCTTCTCTCCTTTGTCAGACAAATAAAATTCTCTCTTTCGCCTTCCCGCGGAAGATGCTTTTTACGAGTATACTCCTTATATGACATTTTGTCAAATCGTAATAAGGAATTATGACAAAGTTTTTGCGGCAAAATTCAATTTTTTTACTTTTTCCTCAGAAAGTTGTACAAAAAAAGAGAGCAACCGTTTCGGTTGCCCCCTGTTTTGCACGGTCGGCAAATTATCTCAGATAGCTTCCCCGTGCGGAGGAACGCACGCGATATACCTGCAACTCTTCGCCCGTTGCGGCGTCGAGATAGACGACATATTCCTCTTCGCCGTAGGTGCAGGCGAACTCGTGGGCGAGCACCTCCTCCCCGTTCAGGGGAATGACGGCAAGATGCGCGCTGTAAGGCGTGAGCCCCGCAGAGAGCTTTTGCTGCGCTTCCTCGCGGGAGAGGGACGCGGCGACCGTGCGCGCGGGATCGTGATTGAGAAGATACCCCATCGCGTCCATGCCGATGACCCGCCCCTTGCTTTCGCATACCCGCACGCGGATGAGTTCGGGATAGATGCGCACGCCGTCCTTCACCGTAACGTAGGTGAGATCCGCGACCATGCCGCCGTCCGACATCCAGACCGCCTCCGCGTCCGTGATGCCGAGCGAACTTAAAAATTCTTTGGCGAGCCCGTCGCAGGTGTCGAGGTCGAAGTTCTTCTCGGTGCACTCTTCATAGGTGTCGAAGAAGGCGAGCTTGCCCCCGTTTTCGGTGATCTGGGCGAAGATCTCGTTGCCGCTCTCGTCCGTGAGCGTAAAGTTGTAGCAGGTGACTTCATGTGCGAGCGTCTCGCCCGTGTACTGCGTATTTGCGATGTGATAGTCCCGCAAATATTCCTTTACGAGCTCCTCGGCGCGGCTCTCGGAGACCTTCTCCTCGGAGGAGAGCCTGTTTTCGCCCACGTTCCCCTCGCCCGCAAAGGGCGCGTCCACCGTGTCCTCGGGCTCTTGCAGGGTCGTCTGCCCCATTTCGCCGAACTTCTGCGAGAGCGTCCCCTCGCCGCCGCCCATAAAGGTCATGAGGTCTCTTTCGGTCATGTGGGTGGTAAGGTCGTTGATCTCGCGGTAGAGCTCCGCATTGACGCCATAGAGATATTCCACCGTGTGCTGTTCCCGTTCGGTAAGCGGCTGACCGCGGTCGATCTTGCCGAGAAGGGTGCGGCAGAAGCTGCCCGTTTTGTTGACGAACGCGGAGATGTCCGTGCTCGTAACGCTGTCGATCGGGATGCGTTCGAGGGCATTTTCCATGAGCTCGGAATCGATCAGGATGTCGGTGAGGAGGGTCCTCTGTTCGTTCTGCCCCGAAGAGACGCGCAGCTTGGAGAGGTTGCTGTCCAGATCCTCGGAAGCCGCCGCGAGTTCGAAGAGGGTGGAACGGTACCCGTTTGCCGCTTCGAGCGTGACGTCGTTCATGCGGAAGGCGCCCGCGGTGACGACGGTTGCGAGGGCGAGGCAGGCAACTCCGAGGGAGATGACGGCGGCAAGCCACCCGCCGAAGCCGGGCGCGTGCTTCTTGCGCTCCGTCTTCTGTTCCCGCTTATGACGGCGCTCCTGCGACCTTCTCTCGTGTGCCGCTTCCCGCGCCTTCATGCGCTGTTCGCGCTGTTTTTCGCGGGCGAGCGCGCGCTGCCGCTTTAAGGCGATGCGCTCCTTCTTTTCCCGCTCGATGCGGGCGCGGCGGTCTGCCTTGCTCTCGTTTTTGAGCATCTCGCGGCGGGCGATCCGCTCGGCGCGGCGCTCCACCTTCCGCTCCTTTACGGAGGCGGCGCGGTCGAGTTTTGCCTGCTTGCGGTCCGCCTTCTTCTTGGCGAGCGCCTCCTTTTTTGCGAGTTTTTTCTGTTTGAGCTCCATCTTCTTTTCGAGCTTTTTTTGCTTGTATTCCGCCTTCTTCCTCAGTGCCCGTTCCTTTTTTTCCGCCTTTTCTTTGGCGACGCCGAGCCGCTTTTGCGCCGCCTTTTCCTCCTGCTTTTCGGCGGGGGACTTGCCCTTCTGCTTTGCGGTCTTTCCCGCCGCAGGACGGCTCTTTGCGGTCGTCTTGTGCACGTTCGTCACAGGCGTGCCGTTTGCCGCTTCCGCGGCGGCGGTCTCCTTCTCGATCGTCTCCACCTTCTTTGCGCCGCTTGAAATATTTTTACCCGTTTTGTTTTCCATAACTCCTCCTTAAATGGCAAAGACGTGCTTGCCGATGACCGTCACCGTCTGACGGTTGAAGATCCATGCGCTCGTCGCCACGGCGGGATTGTAGTAGTAGAGACATCCGTAGGTCGGGTCCCAACCGTTCATGGCGTCCTTCGCCGCGTTGTATGCGGTTTGGTTGGGTTCGAGGTTGATCTGCCCGTCCGCCACCGCTGTAAACGCCCCCTTCTGATAGATGACCCCCGCAATGGTGTTGGGGAAGGACGAACTTCTCACGCGGTTCATGATGACGGCGCCGATGGCGACCTGCCCCGTGTAGCTCTCCCCTCTGCCCTCGGCGTAGATCGCCTTTGCCATGAGGTAGAGATCGGACGAAGTGTAGTCGGAACTTCCCGAACCCGAGCTCGGGCTCTTGCCGTCGAGCGCGTTGTAGCTGTCGTTCATGCCGAGCGCGGCATAGGTGGACTTGCCGACCACGCCGTCCGCCGTAAGTCCGTTCTTCTTCTGAAAGGCGATGACCGCCTTTCTTGTGGCAGCGCCGAACACACCGTCTACACTGCCTGTGTAATAGCCCCACTGTTTGAGTCTGCGCTGGACTTCCTTAACTTCGTTCCCCTTGCTCCCCTGACGGAGAACGGCGGTCTCGACGACGGCAGTCTGCGCCGTATCGGCTGCGCCATCCGCGCGGATGGCCGCATACGCCGCA
Source organism: uncultured Clostridia bacterium (assembly GCA_947626305.1). GTDB lineage: Bacteria > Bacillota > Clostridia > Christensenellales > Borkfalkiaceae > Gallimonas. The sequence continues at coordinate 10,225 of CANQRP010000036.1, forward strand.
CTTCCCGCGGCGGAGGCGGCAAGCGCAAGCGTCAACGTGCCGATTGCCAAAATCTTCTTCATAAATTCCTCCTATGCACAACTTGCGCGTTTGAGAAAAATTTATGCGAGGCATGAAAAAAAACCCCTTCCTCCCGGAAAGGGGCATGGCGCGTTCCGTCAGACGGTGCGCGTCCAGACGGAGAGCTGGTAGTCCATCCGCAACAGGCGCGCCGCGATCACGTCGTTTGCAAGTTGCGCGGCAGGCACGTTCACCGCGCCGTTCGTTCCCGTCGCCGTCCAACCGTCCGCAGACGAAAACCGCACGCTCTGCAAGAGGGTGCAGCCGCGGAAGGCGCGCTCTCCGATGTAGCAAAGGGAGGCGGGCAGCGTGACCGAAGAAAGGGAGGTGCAATCGTAAAAGACGCGCGCACCGATGCGGGTGAGTCCGCTCGGCAGCGCAACGCTTTTCAGCCCCGCACATCCCCGGAACGTTTCGGTGCCGAGCTCCGTAACCTTCTCGGGGATCCGCACGGAGGTGAGAGAAGTGCAGCCGTAAAACGCCGTTTCGCCGAGTTCGCACAGCGCTTCCCCAAGCTCGACGGTCTCGAGCGCCGTACACCCGTAACAGACGGAAGCGCCGAGTTTTTGCGCCCCGCCGAAGGAGAGCGCCCGCAAACTTTCGCAGCCGTAAAAGGCAAAACTTTCTACCTGTGTGAGGGTTTCGGAAAGTTCCGCCCGCACGAGCGATTTGCAATTTTCAAACAGACCCGTGGGCAGCACGGGGAGCGCTTTCGGAAGCGCCGCCTCGGTGAGCCCGCTCTCCGCAAAGGCACGCTCCGAGAGCACGGTGCAATTTTCGGGAAGGGAAAGGCGGGTGAGGGAAATACACCCGCGGAAGGCGTTCCGCCCCACCCGATGCACGCCCGCGGGCAGAGCGAGTTCGCAAAGCGAGGAACAGCCGCGGAAGAGGTCGTCTTCGATCACCGTGAGCCCCGCGGGGAGGTCGACGGCGGTAAGCGCGGAACAATCTTCAAAGGCGCTCAGCCCGATTTCGAGAACGCTCCCGGGAAGGGACACCTTCGTGAGCTTCGCATTGTTCCGAAAAGCGGAATCCGCCACCCCCACGACGGGGAGCCCTTCGTGCGTTTCGGGGACGACGATCTCTTTCTCCTCGCAGTCGCCGATGCCCGTTACGAGGTAGCCCTGCCCGTCCGCCGTTTTGCGGAAGCGTAGCCCCTCATCCGGCTGCAATTTGAAGCAGCGGCTGCAAACGCCGTCCTCATAGTCGTGACCGAGCGGGGGAAGGGGTTCGAGTTTGGTCTCTTCGCAGTCCGCACAGGAATAGAAGACGACGCCAGGGTCTTCGCAACGGGGAGGGACGGAAAAGCTCTCCCGCCAATCGTGCTGCCCCGTGTAGGAGTCGCCCTTGTCCCCTTTTTCTCCCTTGTCTCCCTTTTCTCCGCGTTCGCCCTGTTCGCCTTGTTCGCCCTGCGCGCTCACGCCCGTATCGGCGTCGCCGACCCACCAATTGCCGTTTTCGCCGATGTAGGGGGCGTCGCCCGCGGCGCCTCGCTCTCCCTGTTCTCCCCTGCCGAACACTCCTGCCGAAAGCAGGACAAGCAGCACGATCATGGCGATCTGGACCGCGGCAAAACACGCGATCAGCGTCCACTTGACCCCCTTTTTCATCCCTTGTTTCCTCTCAAATCGCTTTGTTTTCGCCCATGCGAATTTCCCTCACTATATCACAAAAGATTGAAAATTGCAAGGGGGGCGCAAAGTTTTTTGAAATTTTCCGTGAAAACGCCCCGCCCGCCGCATTGTTTGCGGCGGGCGGGGCTCGGAAAACCGGTCAAAAGCGCCCGAAAGATGCGCGTCAGCCGAGAAGGGCTTTGATCTGCGTCTCCAAAAGTTCGTACGTGACGGAGCCCTGCTGCGTGAACGCGACGACCCCCTCCTCGTCGAGGATGACCGTCATGGGCCACGTCGTTCTGCCGCCGAGGCGCAGGAACATCTTCTGCTCGCTGTCGTCCTGCACGAAGCGGGCGTGCTCGCGCGACCACTCCCGCGAACGGATAAACGCCTCCACGTCCTCATCGACGTCTACACTGTGCACGAACACGACGGTGAGCTCCTCGCCGTACTCTTCGGCGAGCTGCTCGAAATAAGGGATCTCCTGAATGCAGGGCGTGCACCACGTCCCCCAGAAGTTGAGCACCACGATCTTCCCGCGCGCCGCGTAGAGGTTGAACTGCCCGTCCGAGAAATATTCGTCGAGGGTGAAGTCGGGCGCGACCTCCCCCACTTGGTTGCCAAGATGATATGGAACAAAACTTGTTTCCGTTATGCCTTCCGTTTCGAAAACGGGGCGCAAACCATCATTCCAAGCGCACCAATAGAGGGCACATTTCAGTGTTTCGTCCTCGCTATGCAAAACGTATTCCGTTTTTTCCTCTTCCACATAGCGGAAATATACCGTTTCTCCCTCTGAAACGCTCACCCGATAGCGACCTTCCAAGCCGTTAAGGAAATAAGGTTCCTCTTTCGTCCCTGCTCCCGACTGCACAGAAACGTCGGAAAGTTCCGAAACGTTTGCGCTCGTGACGGTGAAGGAGACCTGCCCCGCCCCACTGCTCTTGGATACCGCAAGAAGATGATCTGTTGCGGAGCTTTCTACTACCAGTTCTTCCTTGTGGATGAAATTATAATAGACGAGCGCGCCGAGGAGCACGGCAAGCGCCACTCCCCATGCCGCAACTTGCAGCCAAAAGGCGCGGTCGCGCTTTTTCTCGGGTTCGGAAGTGCGTTGCGCCGCGGCTTCGGCGACTCCGGGCGCGGTCTGCACTGCCGCTGCTGCGCCGCCGCTCATCATGACAGACGCAAGAGGCTTTTCCGCGGGAATTTGGGCGGCTTCCACCGCTTCCACCGCGTTTTGATGCAGGAACAGCTTGCTGCCCTTCCATGAAATTGCCTTGGCGGGGCAGACGTCCATACATTCGCCGCAGTTGATGCACTCGTGGTCGCCCACCTTTTTCACATCCATTTTGCAGTGGGAGACGCACAGCCCGCAGTCGGTACACTTGTTTTTATCGAGCTTGACGCCGAGGAGGGCGATCTTGTTGAAGAAGCCGTAGATGGCGCCGAGGGGGCAAATGAAGCGGCAGAAGGCGCGGAAGATGAAGACGCACGCCGCCGCGATCACGCAGAAGAGGGCGAATTTCCATGTAAAGAGGGGGCCGAGCATGCCGCCCGCTTCGGTAAGGCCGAAGTATTCGGCGTTGTTGGGGTTGAAGAGCAGTGCCACCCCTCCGCCGAAGGTGCCCGCGGGGCAGATATATTTGCAGAAGGCGGGCACGGCGGCTCCCCCCATGCCGTACATGATGGGGATGACGATGACGAAGATCGCAAGGAAAACGTATTTGAGATAGGAGAGGATGCGGGTGTAGCGGCTCTTTTGGAGTTTGGGGGTCTTGATCTTATAGAGAAGTTCCTGCCCGAGCCCCACGGGGCACAAGAATCCGAGGAGAATGCCGAGAAGGGCGAGGATGCCGATCACATAGTAGGGGGCGCGGGTGCCCGAGTTTGCAAAGGCGTTCTGGAGGGCGCCGAGCGGGCACGCACCCACCGCACCCGGGCAGGAGTAGCAGTTGAGGCCGGGCACGCAGGCGTACTTTGTCGCCCCCGCATAGATGGAGACGGGCCCGCCCGCAAATCCCGCAATGTTGGCATTGGCGAGGAGGGCGGCGT
>CANQRP010000037.1 GCA_947626305.1 uncultured Clostridia bacterium
CCATCCCCCTTGGGGTCTCCTCCCTGTATCATGAAACCCGCGATCACGCGGTGAAAGGTGAGCCCGTTGTAAAATCCCTTTTTCACAAGGGAGATAAAGTTGTTGACGGTATCCGGCGCGATCTCCGGGAAGAGCTCCGCCTTGAATACCCTGCCATTCTCCATTTCAAACGTTACAATGGGATTTGCCATATGTTACTCCGATTTCTCCTCGTATTTTTCCACTTTGGTCCCCGCTTCGCGGAAGAGCTCCATCGAAAATTCGTCGGGATACCCCTCTTTATAGACGACCCGTTTGATGCCCGCGTTGATGATCATTTTGGCGCAGATCACGCAGGGCTGATGGGTGCAATAGAGGGTGGCCCCGTCGATATGCACGCCGTACTTCGCCGCCTGAATGAGGGCGTTCTGCTCGGCGTGCGCGGCATAACAGAGTTCAGCGTGAGTGCCGCTCGGGATGTTGTTTTCGATGCGCAGGCACTTGCCCCGTTCGATGCAGGACTTGATGCCCGCGGGCGCGCCGTTATAGCCCGTCGTCATCACCCGATTGTCCCGCACGATGATCGCGCCCACCTTGCGGCGCAGGCAGCTCGCCCATGATCCCACCTCTTCGGTGAGTTGCATAAACCTTTGGTCCCACTTGTCCATCGTTTTCCTCCTCTTATCATTATACCATATACACGAAAAAATGGCAAGGGTTTTTCGTCGCCCTCTTTTTGCCGTTGTTCTTCGCAAGGAGATTGACATTGTACGCCGTTTTTCATATAATAACGGTATGAAGAGGCGCAAGTTTGGAAAAAACACGGGGATGCTCATCTGCCTTGTGGGGGTCCTGTGCAATCTGCTTCTGTCCGCGGGGAAGATCGTCGCTGGGTCGCTCACGGGACTTTTTGCCATTTTGGCGGACGGTTTCAATAATTTGAGCGATTGCGGAAGCGGGGTCGTCACGCTCGTGTCCCTCTGCATTGCCGAAAAACCCGCCGACCGAAAGCATCCGTACGGGCACCGCCGCGCGGAGTACATCGCGGCGCTGATCACGGGGTGTTTTGTCATCCTGCTTGCCGCGGAGCTGTTGCGGGAATCGGTGGGCGGCATTTTCCGCGGCACCGCGACCGTTGTGCCGTGGCAAATTTATCTCGTGCTCGGGCTCTCGATCGCCGTAAAGCTCGGTATGTTTGCGCTCTACCGCGTCTTTGCGAAAAAAGGCGGCTCGGACGCGCTCGGCGCGGCGGCAACGGACAGCCTCTGCGACTGTCTCGCCACACTTGCCGCCATTGCGGGAGCGGGGCTCTCGGCGCTCTTTCCCTCGGCGGACGGATGGGCGGGGACGGTCGTTTCGCTGTTCATTCTCTGGCAGGGCGTAAAGATTCTGATCGACGCAAGCTCGAAATTGCTCGGTCAGGCGCCCGACCCCGCGCTCGCGGAGTGCATCAAACAACTGTTTCTCGCTACGGACGGCATCCTCGGCGTACACGATCTGCAGATCTACGGCTACGGCAAGGGCGCCTTCTACGCGACCATCCACGCGGAGATGGACGCGCGCCTTACGATGCTCGACGCGCACACCGTGATCGACGGGCTCGAACGGCGGGTGAAAAAGGAGACGGGCGTGCAGCTCACCGTGCATCTCGACCCCGTAGACCTGTCCAACCGTGAGGAATCGAGCCTCAGGATCAAAATGACGGAGGCGGTGCACAAACTTGCCGACGATGCGGAACTGCACGATTTCCGCCTGCTCCCGGGCACAAACAAGGTGGAATTCGACGTGGGCGTCCCATACGCCTGCAAACGTTCCGACGAAGAGCTCGAACGGGCGTTGACGGAGATCGTGACCTCCTTCGGCGACTATCAGTCGATCATCCGCATCGAGCGGGAATAGAATGTGAATTTTTCCGCGCCGCCCGCGCATCCGCGCGGGCGGCGCCCCCAAAAAAAAGTGCCAATCTACACAAAAACCCTTGCTATGTGCAAGGGTCATATTTTTTCATCGAGCAGATAATCTGTCGATACTCCGAAAAATTTTGCGATCTTCAAAAGGTCGTCGAGGTTTGGTTCGCGACTTCCGCTTTCCCAAAAACTTATCGTTTGATTGCACACACCGAATATCTCCCCCAGCGCACGTTGCGAGAGCCCTCGTTCGAGCCGCAATTCTCTCAATCGCTTTCCAAAGATGTTTCCTACCATAAATATATTTTATTACGAATCGTAGGAAAACACTTGACTTCCTACGTTTTGTAGGATATAATAAAGCTATCGTTATTACAAAGGAGTTGAAAATATGAAGCACTCGAAAATGAAACTTTTGATTAGTCTTTGCTTGGCGATCGTCATGTGTCTGCCGATCCTTTTGGCGGTCGGCTGCGACTTAGGCGGAACAAACGACACGGGAAACGGCGACACGACGACCCAACAAACCGGCAGCAGCAGTACGACCAACAGCGGGACGGGCAATAAAGAAGAGGAAGAAAAAGCACTTCGGGAAAAGATCGGCAAATTTTACGATGCGGTCGTGGAATCGCAAACCCATTTGGACATCGCAGCCGATACCATCTATAATTATTGGTATGAAGCGATCTACAAGGATAAATACGCCGGAAGTATCGACCTTGCGATCGCGTTCGCGCTTGCCGATTGCGAAGAAGATATTGATTTTGTCAAAACAAACGAAACGACGATCCAATCTCTTTACAAGGACGTGCGTGATTCCAAATTAAAGAATGAAATAAGAGAGGTCATGTCCGCATATGGCGATTATTATGAATTTGTCATAAATGTCAGCGGCTCCTTTAAGTCGTATTCGGAAAACAAGGAAACCTATAAAAAAGCACTTGCAACTTCCCTGAAACATCTTTCTTTGGAACTGTAATTGAATCTTTCACGTTCTTTGACGGGCAGTCGTAATCGTCTGCCCGTTTTGCGTGCCGAAAAAAACCGCAAAATTTTCCAAAAAATATTTTATTTTCCGTTTGATACGACCCCGTCCGCGTTTATAATAGATAGGAATCGTAGCGGCACAGCCGCAAGCAAAATAAAACGGAGGTTATTATGAATATCAAACCCTTATTCGACAAGGTGGTGGTGGAAGCGCTGACCGTCGAAGAAAAGACGAAGAGCGGCTTCATCCTTCCCTCTTCCGCACAGGAAAAACCCCAGACCTGCGTCGTCGTTGCAGTCGGTCCCGGCGGCATCGTGGACGGCAAGGAGACCGTCATGCAAGTAAAAGTCGGCGACAAGGTGCTCTGCTCCAAATATGCCGGCTCCGACTTCAAGGTGGACGGCAAAGAATTTACCATCATCAAGCAAGCGGACATTCTGGCGATCGTAGAGTCTTAACTCCCTTGTCCTCTCGTTCGCTCAGCATGGACAATAAGCCGTAAGAATGCGGCAAATTGGAGGCGCTACCGCAGGGAAACCCCGCTCCGCGCAGTAATTGAGAACGACCCCCACCACCGCCTATTGGCGGAGCCTCCCCCTAAAAGGGGTAGGCTTATCTTAAAATGTTTTTCGCGCTATGTCGAAATGACAGAAAAGAGAACGTGCGGGGGACAGCGAGGAGAACGCCCCTCTCATCAACAACAAAAAATCATCTATCAGGAGTAAAATATCATGGCAAAGCAGATCAAATACGGCGACGAGGCGAGAAAAGCGCTCGAAACGGGCGTAAATACCCTCGCCGACACAGTAAAAATCACCCTCGGTCCCAAGGGACGCAATGTGGTGCTCGACAAAAAGTTCGGCGCACCCCTCATCACCAACGACGGCGTGACGATCGCAAAAGAGATCGAACTCCCCGACCCGTTTGAAAACATGGGCGCACAGCTCGTGAAGGAGGTCTCCACCAAGACCAATGACGTCGCGGGCGACGGCACCACGACCGCCGTGCTCCTCGCGCAGGCGATCATCCGCGAAGGGCTCAAAAACCTCGCCGCGGGCGCCAACCCCATCATCCTCAAAAAGGGCATCGACAAGGCGGTGGAAGCCGCGGTCGAACAGGTCAAGTCCATCTCCAAGGCAGTGGACGGAAAGAAGGCGATCTCGCAGGTCGCTTCCATTTCGGCAGGCGACGAGACGGTGGGCGAACTCATTGCAAAGGCGATGGAGATCGTCGGAAAAGACGGCGTGATCACCGTGGAAGAGGGCAAGTCCATGACGACAGAGCTGACCACCGTCGAGGGCATGCAGTTCGACAGAGGGTACGCCTCCGCCTACATGGTGACGAACACCGACAAGATGGAAGCCGTGCTCGACTCCCCTTATATCCTCATCACCGACAAGAAGATCTCCAATTTGCAGGAAATTCTCCCCATCGTGGAACCCCTCGCCCAGCAGGGACAGCGGCTCCTCATCATTGCCGAGGACGTTGAGGGCGACGCGCTCGCGGCGCTCATCGTCAACAAACTCAAGGGCGTGTTCAACTGCGTGGCGGTGAAAGCACCCGGCTTCGGCGACAGAAGAAAGGCGATGCTCGAAGACATCGCGACCCTCACGGGCGGCACGGTGATCACCTCCGACCTCGGCTACGAACTCAAAGACGCCACCGTGGAGATGCTCGGCAGAGCCAATCAGGTGAAGGTCGACAAGGACAACACCACCATCATCGACGGCGCGGGCGACAAAGAAGCCATCAAGGCGCGCGTTGCCTCCATCAAGGCGCAGATCGAAGTCACCACTTCCGATTACGACAGAGAAAAATTGCAGGAGCGCCTTGCAAAACTCGCGGGCGGCGTCGCGGTCATCAACGTCGGCGCGGCAACCGAAGTCGAGATGAAGGAGAAGAAGCTCCGCATCGACGACGCCCTTGCGGCAACGCGTGCGGCGGTCGAAGAAGGCTATGTGCCGGGCGGCGGTTCTGCGCTTCTGAGTTGCGTTCCCGTGCTCGAAAAACTCGTCGAGACCCTCAAGGGCGACGAAAAGACGGGCGCGCAGATCATTTTGAAGGCATGCGAAGAGCCCGTGCGGCAGATCGCCAAGAATGCGGGTGTGGACGGTTCGGTCGTCGTGGACAAGATTTTGACGAACGGCAAGCCCGCCTACGGATTCGACGCCTTGAAGAACGAATACACCGACATGGTGAAGAGCGGCATTATCGACCCCACCAAGGTGACACGCTCGGTGCTCCAGAACGCGGCGTCGGTCGCCTCTACCCTCCTTACGACGGAATCCATCGTAACGGATATTCCCACCCCTCCCGCTCCCGCGGCTCCCGCCGGCGGTATGGACGGAATGTATTAAAAAATGAAGGGCTGAAAAGCCCTTTATTTTTTAATGTTTTGCCCTTTGACGACGGCGAGAGAAAAAACAGGGCTCCCAAAAAAGGACGAAGTACTTTTTTGGGATGAGAAGCCGCCGCGGAGAAAACAGCGGTTGCGGAAAGCAACCGCGCAAAAACGAAGCGTGCGGCGACGAGGCGGCATGGACGGAAGTAAAGATCATAAATGATAAAAGGGCTGAAAAGCCCTTTATTTTTTAATGTTTTGCCCTTTGACGACGGAAAGTGACTAAGGTGGTAATGATGAAACAAAGGGTTCCCTACCCCCCCTCCTCGGAGGGGGGCTCCTTTCTCCTCGGTTCCCCCTGCAAACGGTAGCGAGGTATGAAACCCGGTCGTTGCCGCTTTCCAAAAATTTTTATATAAAATGCGATCAAACGCTTGACGGAAATACGAAGTCGAATTATAATTAAAATACGAAATAGAATTTCAGAGGTGAACTTTATGGACGAACGCATCTTTTTTTACAGGCTCGGAAGGCTGGTCTATCAAATCGACGGCGTGTATGAGGCGTATGGAAAGAACTGCAAACTCGGCTCCCCCAACCTCCTTTGGATCTTGTACGCCTTAAACGACGGGGAGCGGCATAGTCAAAAACAGATCTGCGAGGATTGGGACATTCCGCGCAGCACCGCGAACACCATCATCAAGGATTTAGAGAGCAAAAACTATATCGCACTCTCTCAAATCAAGGGAGAGCGGCGGGAACTGCTCGTATCTTTGACCGAAAGCGGAAAGGAATATGCCGACGGAATTTTGTCCGACCTTTACCATCGGGAACGGGAAATTTATTCGGAGATCGAAGCCCCCGAAGCGCTTCTTGATACTTTGCAAAATTTGGCGGCGAAAATGCAAAGAATCGCCGCAAAAGGAGAATAAAATGATGAGTAAAATTTTGGTAGCGTATTTTTCGGCAAGCGGTGTGACGAAACGGGCTGCAAGCCTCCTTGCAAAAGCGGCGAACGCCGACCTCTTTGAAATTCAACCCAAAACGCCCTACACGAGCGCCGACCTCGATTGGACGAACAAGAAGAGCCGTTCTTCTTTGGAGATGAACGACCCCACTTCCCGTCCCGAAATCAAAAGCCGCGTCGAAAATCTTTCGGACTACGACGCCATATTCCTCGGCTTCCCCGTTTGGTGGTACACCGCGCCGACCATCGTCAAGACCTTCCTTGAAGCACACGATTTTTCGGGGAAAGAGATCGTCCTCTTTGCGACGAGCGGCGGGAGCGGACTCGGCAGAATTGAGAGCGAACTAAAACCATGCGCCCCGAACGCCGTCTGGAAGGGCGGAAAACTTCTGAACGGCGCGAGCGAAAGTGCGCTCAAATCTTGGGTGGAGAGTGTGTTATGAAGATCGTGGTTTTAACGGGCAGTCCGCAAAAGCACGGCTCGTCCAATATGCTCGCAGAGCAGTTTATCAAAGGAGCAACCGAGGCGGGCAACAGCGTTTCGGTCATCGACGCGGCACGGGCGAATGTCCGTCCATGCACGGGTTGTGTTCGTTGCGGATATGGCGGTCCCTGTTCGCAGCAGGACGATATGGGTTCGGAGAGCGGTGCAATGCGCGGAATCAAAGCCGAAATTCTCGGCGCGGATATGATCGTGTTCGTCACGCCGCTCTACTACTATGGAATGTCCGCACAGCTCAAAACGGTCATCGACCGCTTCTGCGCGTTCAACGGGGACATTCAAAGAAAGCACATGAAATCGGCGCTCATTGCCGTCGCGTGGAACGCGGACAGTTGGACGTTTGAGGCGCTCACGGCGCACTATCAAACGCTCGTGCGGTATCTGAATTTCGTAGATTGCGGAACGGTTCTCGGCAAGGGGTGCGGTACGCCCGATATGACGGCTCGCTCCCGCTATGTCGCAGAAGCCTATGAACTCGGCAAGAGCCTGCGGGGGTGAAGTATGGCGTTTACGATCAATATCTACTACACGGGAACGGGCGGGAGCGCTCGGAAGTTTGCGGAAGAAATGAAAGCAAGCGGACTCGTGGAACGCATCCGCGCTGAACAAGGCAATCTTCGCTATGAATATTTTCTCCCCGTAGACGATCCCGAAACGGTGCTGCTCATCGACGCTTGGGAAAACGAGGAAGCCCTCGACTTCCACCATAAAAGCCCGGAGATGTCCGAAATCGCCGCTCTCCGCGAGAAATATCACCTCAAAATGCGGGTGCAGAAATTCACAGAAATCAAAGAGGTATAAAAATGAAGAAATCAATGAAATTTTTACCGTTTATTCTTGTGCTTTTGGTGTGTGCTTGCGGTATCTTTGCGGCTTGCGGCGGAGGCGACGACAAAGGAAAGCTCGATGCAACCGATTCGTCAAAAGTCCTCGTCGCCTACTTTTCTGCAACGGGCAACACCGAAAAAGTGGCGGGGTATCTTGCGGAAGCGACGAGCGGAACGCTCTATGAGATCGTGCCGGAGGTTCCCTATACCCAAGAGGACCTCAATTACAGCGACAGCACCACCCGCGCGACGGCAGAACAGCATGACCCCGACGCCCGCCCTGCGATTAAAGGAAGCGTCGAAAATATTGCGGAATATGACGTCATTTTTCTCGGCTATCCGATTTGGCATGGCGCGGCACCGAAAATTATCTACACTTTTCTCGAAAGTTACGATTTTTCGGGCAAGACCATTGTTCCGTTCTGTACCTCGGCAAGCAGCCCCATCGGCAATAGCGCAAATAACCTGCACACCCTCGCAAGCGGCGCAATCTTTCTTTCGGGCAGGCGGTTTCCTTCTTCGACCTCCAAGAGCGAAGTGGAAGAATGGGTAAACGGCTTGAACGGCTGACGAGGCAAGGACGTACAAAAAGAGTTTCAAAATTTGTACTTCGACATCGCGGGAGACCCCTCGCGCTCGATGAAACTAAGGAGCAGATCATGAAGAAAAAGTTTGTATTTATTTTATCGGCGCTTGTGCTGTGCCTTGCCTTTGCCCTCTCCGCTTGCGGGGAGAACGGGACAACGAACGGGCAGGAGACAACGAACGGAAACCGGGAGGAACAATTTGTGGACACGATTTATTTAACGATAGGAACGCATAAAATCACCGTAAAACTCGAAGAGAATGCTGCGGCAAAGGCGCTCGTCGAACTTCTGAAAGAGGGCGACATTTCCTACGACGCGCACGACTACGGCGGTTTTGAAAAAGTGGGCGATTTGGGGCATGCCCTTCCCCGCGAAGATCAGCAGATGACGACCGAAGCGGGCGACATGATCCTCTATTCGGGCGATCAAATCGTCCTGTTTTACGGCAGTAATTCGTGGAGTTATACAAAACTCGGCAAAATGCAAGGCTCTGCGGACGAAATCAAGGAAATTCTCACGGAAAACGACCCCATCACGGTGACGATCGGTTTACGATAAAATTTTAAGGAGATACATATATGAACAAAAGAGTTTTGATCATCTCGTCAAGTTACAGGACGAGAGGCAACTCGGCAAGGCTCGCCGAGGAATTTATGAAAGGTGCGGTCGAGGCGGGAAACGAAGTCGAATTTATCTCCCTGCACGACAAAAAGATCGGCTTCTGCCACGGGTGTCTCGTCTGCCAAAAGACGAAAAAATGCGTCATTCCCGACGACGCCGACGGGATCCGCGAGAAAATGCTCCGTGCGGACGTACTGGTATTCGCAACGCCCGTTTACTACTACGGCGTAAGCGGGCAGCTGAAAACCTTGCTTGACCGCTGCAATCCGCTCTATTCTTCGGACTATCGGTTCCGTGATGTCTACTTGCTCTTTGCGGCGGCGGAGGACAGCGAAGAGGCAGAAAAGAGAACGCTTGACGGTTTTGACGGCTGGGTCGTTTGCTACGAAAGAGCGCACCTTACAGGCTATGTCTTCTGCGGAGGCGTGAATGACGTAGGCGACATCGAAGGCAATCAAAAGCTCGAGGAAGCATATCAAATGGGGAGATCCATATAAATTTTTCACAAGCGGCGCAACTTGGCTTGCGGGCAAACGGTTTTTGCGGCGCAATGTACCGTCCGAATTCTTGTATGCAAAAAACAGCGAGGAATGCCTCGCTGTTTTGTTGCTCTTGTCCGAATGCTTTGCGGAAATTCAGAACAAGAACGAAAAGTCTTTTTCGCCCGTGATTTGGTAGATGACCGTATTGTCATCGCCCGCGATGAGAAATTTATCCGCGGACAAAATCAAAAGATCGACTCCGCCCGCGCTCTTCAAAACATAGCGGGGCGCGTTTTCGAGCAAGCCGTCGTAAACGCGAAATTCAAATTCGCCCATTCCTTGATAGTCGCCGATCTTCTCGCTCTTTTCCGCATAAGTAAAGACCTCGTAGGGATCGTCGTCGGTAAAAGTGACGAACGCGTGGCACTCCACTTCGGGGGCGGCAAATTCAAGGAGCTTGCCGTCGAAGCGATAATATCGCTCGCCGATCAAAACGGTATTGTTGGAAAAGGTCACGGAATAGGTCTCTTCCGCCGTCATAAAATCGTACCGCACATATCCGCCCCCGTCTATTTGCCCCTCGCTTTGCGAAATGGCATGGAGCGGCGACGAGAACAGCCGATAGGCATTTGCAATATCCGTTTGGTCGGTGGAATAGGCAATATTTTTCAAATGTTGGTACGGCGCAACGCCGATGAAGGCATGCTCATAGCGGACCTTGATGATCTCCCCCTCTTCGAGTTCCTCCATCCACGGATAGAGATTGCTCAAAACCGTCTCTTGCGGGAAATAGAGATCGGGGACAGCGGCATCGAACGTCGTGTCGGAGACGAAAAGTCTGTCGTACTGCAAAAGACCCACCGCAGAGTCGGGCAAGGAGTCGGGCAGGAACTTCACCGTAAACACGGAGCCGTCCGCCACATCGAATTGGAAGAGACACGCGCCGTAGCCGATGTCCCTCTGCGGCTTGCCGATTTTTACGATGACTTCGTTCAGCTTCATCCCGACGGTAATTGCCCCGCATTGCGCGCGGGTCGGAAGAACTTTTTTCTGCACGTCGAACCACGTGCGAGGGTCGGTCTTATCGATCCCCTCTGCCGTAGCGCTGACATTCACGTTGACGTCGGGATCGTTTCCGTTTTTCTCTTTCTCCGCGCACCCTGCAAAGGAGAGGAGAAGCGACCCGCCGAGCAAGAGCGAAAACATTGCGATCGTCTTTTTCACAATTGACCTCTCTTACGGAATTTTGCACTTTAACAGTATACCATAAAAAAGGCTTCGCCGCAAGAACTTTGCAAGAATCATTTGAAATTTTTTGCATGTGTAAAGATTTTCAAAGATTTAGTGTACTATGTCACACATAGTACACTAAATAAGCGAACGCCGCCCCGCGCAAAGTTTCGCGCGGGGCGGCTTGTATCAGGCAACTTCCGATTCTCCCTCTTCCGCAGTGTCTGTGGAGAGAGAATTTGCACAAAGGCGGCGCCATAGCCATATCATCACGGGCGCTGTGACAAGCAACGCGGCTACGTCGGCAAGCGGAGCCGCCCACGCCACCCCCATTACGCCGAGTCCGAGAGGGAGAAGAAAGGCAAATACGATCAAAAGGAGGTCGCGCAAGAAAGACAGCGGAGCCGCGAGCTTGGCAAGTCCCATGGATTGCAAGAAGATGGCGCATGCCTTTTGCAGACATCCGAATGTAATGAACATAAGATAGATCCTCAAACAGGGAATGGCAAATTCCCGATACAGTGCGGTAAATTCCCCCTCACCCGCCGTTCCGCCGAACATGGCGATAAACAGTTGCGGTACGGTTTCGAAGAAGAGCGTAAACAAAAGACACAGCCCGCCCGTCCAAAGCAAAACGAGCACAAGCAATCTTTTCACGCGATCATATTTTTTCGCGCCGTAATTATATCCCACGATCGGCTGCGCGCCCATTGCGATCCCAAACGCCACATTCAACACGATCTGAAAGAGTTTCATAATGACGACGAACGCCGCAAGCGCAACATCTCCGCCGTACTCCGCGTTCCACGCATAGCCGTACTTGACGAAGAGCACATTGTTGACTATGGTCGTCGCCACAATACAGAGTTGGGTAAATAAGCTCGAAAGCCCGAGGCGGCAAATATTTCCCAATACTTTGAAATCGGGTATAAAGCTATTCAAGGCAAGTTTGAAAGTCTTACTCCGCCAAAGATAGGCCACGCAGATGAGAAAAGACACGAACTGCCCCAAAATGGTCGCCCACGCCGCCCCCGCGATCCCGAGGTGCAGACAGTAAATCGCAACGGGATCGCCGATGATATTGAGCACGGCACCTACGATCATAGCAAACATCGCGTAACGCGGCGCGCCGTCCGCGCGGATGATCGCGGCAAGACAGTTTTGTACGAGCGCAAGAGGGATCATAGCGTAAATGATCGCGCCGTACTCATGCGCGAGCGGGAGATTTGCCGGCGTTCCGCCGAGGAGCAACAGAAGATCGTCTCCCCAAAGATAGGCGACAAGGATGAGGAGCGCACCCGTTACAAAGGGACCGAGCATCGCATTCCCCACGCTCTTATGGATCTTCTCGGGCTCTTCTCTGCCGAGCGCAATGGAGAGAAACGCCGCCGCGCCGTCTCCGAAAAACAGGGAGAGTCCCCATCCGACAACGGTGATCGGAAAAATGACCCCCGTCGCGGCATTGGCGATCGGTCCGACGCCGTGCCCGACAAAGATTTGATCTACGATATTATAGAGGCAGGAAATAATGAGGGACAAGATACAGGGAACGGCAAATTTCAAGAGCAGCTTGCCTACGCGTTCCTCGCCGAGATAGGCGCTTTCATTCATAAAATACTCCTTTCGACACAAAAAAAGGCACATTGAGAACATGTGCCGAAAAAACTTTGACACACCCGCCCAAGCTGTACCGTAATCAGATTTACGCGCTTTCAAGCGCAACGTGTGTCGTTTCTATGAATTTGAAAACCTTGATTATTGTATCAAAATTCCGCCGAAAAGTCAATCTTTTCTCTCTTTGAAAAACACGACATTTTTTGTCCCTTTTTTGCAGAAAAGCCGCGCCGCGCAAAAAATTGCGCGGCGCGGCACATATAAATTGGGCTTACTTTTTCATGAGCGGGGCGCCGCTTTGCCATGCCTGCCCCACCTTTTCGCCGATGGCATAGTAGCCGTTCTGCATCTGGTCGAATACGAACGCGTTGAGCTTTTTCGGGTCCGGTTTGCCCTTTTCGTTGAGCACCTTTTCGTCGGCAAGCACGCCTACGATCTCGCCGAGCACGCGGTAGCCCGACTTCTCCTCCCCCATCTGCACGACCTTGCATTCCAGCGTGAGCGGGAACTCTTCGATGACGGGCGCGTCCACTTTCCTGCTTTTGACGGCGGTCAGCCCCGTCCGCTCGAACTTGTCCTCCATCTTATTCCCCGTGGCGATGCCGAAGAAATCCGCCTCGGCGATGTGGGGAATGTCGGCGATCGAAAGGGTGAACGCTCCCCTCTTTCTCAAATTCTCGGTCGTCTTGTGGTCCTCGCTGATGTTGAGCGCCACCATGTTTTCGGCGCAGATGCCGCCCCAAGCCATGTTCATGACGTCCACCTTCTCCTCGTCGCCGTAAGTTGCGATGAGCAGCACGGGCATGGGGAACACGTACGGTTTTACACCCAAATCTTTTAACATGATATTCCTCCGGACTTTTTCCGTATTGTACCACGGCGACCCGAAAATGTCAAGCGCCCATTCGGGAAAATTGCCGTCCTTTCCAACTTTTCGGGTATACGAAAGGGCGGACGTTTATGCGCCCGCCCCGTTTATCGCTTTCATGTCAGTTGTTCTTTTTGCCGATGAGCCGCTTGACAAAATCGGGAAGCTGCTGGTCGCGTGCGCTCCGCTCCGCAGGCGCCTCTTCGGGAGCCGCTTGCTGCGGCTGAGGAGCGGGCTGCTGATAGCCCGTCTGCGGCGCATAGTTCTGATCGTAGCCGTAATTGGGCTGCGGCTGCTGAGGCACCGCCTGCCGGAAATCAGGCTGGGGTGCGGGCTGCGGTGTGGCATAAGGGTTATAGATGCCGCGCGGAGGGACCGCGGGTTGCGGCTGCGGCGCGGGCTGCTGGAAGTTGGGCTGCACCGCGGGGCGCTGCAAGGGAGACTGTTGCGGCGCGGGCGCCTGCTGGCGGGGGTCCGTCGGTCTTGCGGGCGCGGGCTGCTGCTGAGGCTGAGGAGCCGCCGCGGGACGCTGGTAGCTCTGCGTGCGCGTGTCGGGGCGGTTGCCCGCTGCGGGGAATCCCGTCGCAATGACGGTGACTTCTACTTCGTCGCTGATGTTTTCGTCGATGCAGGCGCCGAAGATGATGTTTGCCGAATAATCCACGACGCTGTGGATGAGAGAAGCGGCGAGTTTCACTTCGTCGAAGGTGAGGTCATTGCCGCCGACGACGTTGAGAATGACGCCCGTCGCGCCCTCGATCGTGGTTTCGAGGAGCGGGCAGTTGACCGCAAGACGGACCGCTTCCACGATCCGGTTCTCGCCCTTGGCAACACCGACGCCCATGTGCGCAAGCCCCTTGTCTTTGAGGATCGCCTTGACGTCCGCAAAGTCGAGATTGATGAGCGCGGGGGTGACAATGAGGTCCGCAATGCCGCGGATGCCCTGCTTCAACACTTCGTCCGCCACGCGGAGCGCTTCGCTCATGGGAGCGTTCTTGGGAACGA